>CAUJGS010000136.1 GCA_963170185.1 Bdellovibrionota bacterium | reverse complement strand
AGCTGCGACATCCAGCGATCGTGTCCGCGGTAGCGCGACACGTATCCCTGGTTTTCATTTGGCGGAAGACGGCTTCCCAAGACATCTCCCATCACCGACACGCGCCAGTCTTGCGTCGTCCCGTTCATCGAGAAGTCCAAGCTCGCATCCGCTTGAAGCATCGAACCATTCTCCGAAAGCTCCTCAAGCCAACGCCCACCCAAAGTCACCGTCGAGCGACGCCCTTTGCCAACAACCATTCGGCCATCAAGCGCCAACGCTTCACGAAACGGAACACGCGCGCCAAAAATAGCCTTGTCGCTGGCAAACGGACCCTTCATCGTAAATCCGCCACCAGTCGCCTGCAGATACGAAAGGGCAAATTCGAAGTCCGCACTCAGAGCCTCAAAGCCAACCATGACTTTGGGACTGATGAATGTCATCGGATCGAGTTCCTGGTAAGTGAGATTGCTGCCAGGAAACTCGTTGATCGGAAGATCCGCCAAAGCCGAAACACCAATACCAAACGCCCGGTCGCCGTCGGCAGATACCGAATTATAGCCGATCTCGCCACCGGCCAACTGATGATAAATCACCTTCGGATGAATCTGAACAAACGCGAAGCTCGAGGTATCCGTGAGGTTTAACGAGCCCTCAAAAGGCGTTGCTAATTGGTTGCGTGGTTTAAACGAGTAGCTCACCTGAGAATAAAAACCGTCGGTGAAGTTTCCGTAGCGAAGTAGAACTCCGCCCGAAGTCTGACTGATCACCGAGCCTGTGGATGGCGTGAGGATGTCGTACTGCACTTGCGTGGTTTCCGAGAACAGGATCAAGCGATCGGTCGGTTCCGAAAACCACGGGCTCGCGGACTTCAACTTTCCGTTTTGCAGCGAAAACGCCGCACTCTGCTCGGGAATATAAACACCCGAAACAAACGCGACAAATTTGAAATCACCTGTTCCACCCTCGACAAACGCGCCGGTTAACCCCTGATCAATCGGGCGAAGCGTGTCAAAGCGGTTCAAAGGCTCCCAGAGCCCAAGATCCCAATGACGGTCGAGCATGCTCCACGTTTCCAAACGGCGACCTACCGAGACCCGCGCCCGAAGGTCGCCATTGAGCTCGGCCTCGTCGAAATTCTCGGTTTTGAGCTCCAAGAAGGCCTCGGGCACGTAGACGTTCGAGTAATTCTCAACGGACGTGGCAAAGCTTCCTCCGAGTTCCAAAGTCCCTTGGAAGTAGCGGCCCTCGGATTCCGTACGGAAATGCGCCCCGATTTGCTGGTAGTCTGGGATACCAGCCGGCGGCTTTTCGCGGTTCAAATAGCTTTCGAATGTGAGATTGAACGAAAGCTCGTCGTAGGATTTGCGATTCTGCGAGGGCTGCTGAGCTTTATTGGTCTGAGTTTTCGGCGAAACCGACGCCGTCTTTTGCGACGCCGACTGAGCGCCTGCGACCGACGCGCACAACACCAAGCCAAGCGACACCATCTGTGTCACCAACAAGCGATCTAATTTGAATGTCGAATTCCGCATTTTGATCACGCGATCGGCCCTCCCGAGCCCCGACCTATGCCTCAAAGTCATGTAAGTGGTTTTTAAACCGCCGACAGACCCCCTCTTGAGGTGCAAGGTACGGGCGCGTCCGAACCTAGTCGAGCCAGGCGTAAGAGGCAATCCATCGACAGATGGGGGGCGAAACCGCCAATTCTTGGCGCCCTATTGAGGACTTAGCCGCAAAACGGCCTCCCCTCGGCGGCATTCCATGTACTATTTTCAAGACCCGCTTATGGCGCCTCGCCCGCAGGCGGCGGCACCTCGGTACCGGAAAGCCAGACAGCCGAGCCGCGTGGTCCGTATTTGGGGTGCGGTCCAAGCTCGGTTTCGATGTCGGTCTCCGAAAAACCATCCGTGTCGAACTGACTAATGGTCACGACGTTTTGAAGGCCGCGAGCCTGAAGACGGTCGGGAAGCCCGCCTCCAAACTGGACATGAAAATCACCGACAATGATCGCCAGGCAATGCGTGGGGTTTTTGGCTAAAAACTCGGCCGCGATCCACGCCATCGAATCATCCCAAGTGCTTTGCGCGGCAAAGTACCGCTCAAACACCGTCGCTGGCGCATGCCCACCCATAATAAACTCAAAACGCTCGCGATAGTCGGCGCTTCCTAGTTGAAACGCTGGCGGCATCAGCGAGAGCTCTTCGGGGCTTAAACCCTCTATGCCTTTTTTGGAAATAGCGCCGGTCAGACTTCTTGGTGCATTGAGCGCCAAGAGGCGACCACCTGTCGACTGTGGAAAAAGCGCTTGCTCACGGTAGTTGTCAAAAGGGTCAGACCCCCACCCCACTTGCTTAAGAAAGTCCGCTTCCGGAAGACGCCCTTCGAAGTACTCATTCACCGCATCTTGATTCGGCCACGACAAAAACTCGAGCCCCACACTGACCGTGCAGCGACCACTTGCCGCCAACGCCTTGATCGCCTGACGCTGACGAGCGTGATGCGCCTGATTTCCGTGAAGTTCACCCAAAACCAAAACCCCGCCCGGGCCGACTTGTGCAACGACGTCGTCAATGGATTCCGGTAAAAGCGAGGAACCATTAACAAGTCCATCGCGAGGTACAGATGCTTGGGCCGACGGCACTGTCGCGACGGTCGTTATGAGAACGAAAATTCCCCCAATAAGCATGTGCGAAGCAAAACCTAGCATAAGCCCCCCTTTAAGAGAGGCTTACCATTCGGAAATCATGGTCGCAACCCAGGCTCCGGCATCCAGCGGCAAATCATGCCCCGCCGTCGGGTGATACACGATCTTCGCGCCGTAGAGGTCGGCAATGGCTTGCGAACAATCCGGGTGCACCATGCGGTCCTGGCGACTGGCCAATACCAAAACCGGAATTGGCAGACTCTTGGGGGCCTCAAAGCGCGAAGCCGCCGTGAGCTGCAACAAGAGATTGGCCTTGGAAACCGGGCGTGTGAGCTGAATTTGCACCCACTCTTGCAACACCTCTTCCCGGCGATCCGCACGATTGGAAATCCAATTGAGAATCTGTTTCTCGCGCTCTTCCGTTTCACGATGCCCCACCACCATCGGGATGCGCCACCACGAGTCCCAGCGTAGGCGGTCTTGCGCGCGAGACAGTCGTTTAAAGGAAGAGTTCATAAGGACGCATGAGTGAAAATCGTGTGGATAACGAGCGACCCAAGACGCCGCGACCATTCCGCCAAGGCTGATCGCGACCAAGCGGCGGTGAGTGGCCATCGGCACCCCCTGCTCGGCCTCTTTGGCCAAAATCTCGCGCATTTTTTCGCGAGCGAAGTCCGCCGTCGCATCGATACTGGGCGAGGCCCACATTTCGGAATGTCTTCCACACCCCGGAAGATCGATCGTTTCGACCCTTAGCTCTTTGCCAAGCTTCGAGTACGCGACTTTGAGATCGGAAACAAAAGTCCCCCAATGCCGGGACTCTCTGGCTAAACCACGTAAGAGAAATATTTGATAAATGTCACTCATGAGGCTTCGCTATACCATAAATCCATTGCACGTCGACGAAGTCGCGCGCGCGTTGCTTCATCTGCCTTAAGCCAGGTCTCCGACGAGATCACTGCCCGGTGCAGAAAATCAAAAAGAGTTAAATGCCGTCGCAAGATCCGCTTCATCCGATGCGGCTGAATCGGGTTAAACGCGCCCAACGACGAAAACAGCTGGCGTGGGTTTTTTTTAAGCCAAATCCAACTGCCGAGTTCCAATGTATAGGGCATGTAGAAACCGCCAGTTGTTTCGGCAACCTTCGCATGCTTTTCGTAGAGCCAATCCCAAAGATCGCCGTGAGTCGTATAGCTCTTGGACTGCGGCTCGATCTGATAGAAGTGATGTGGGTGGCTTCGATCAAAGAGCTGCTTCAAAGCTGTGATCTCTTCCAAGTGAGGTGGCGGCGTTTTGGATTTCGCCCACGGAAACCATAGCCGGTCCACAGAGCCAAACCCCGAGTGAACATCGACTGTCACCGCGCATTTTGACTGAAACATCTCGCGCTCCACCACCTGACAAAGCACGCGAGACTCGATCTCCATCTCTTCAAGCGAGCGCACCGGCGGCGAATACCAAGGGAGACGACTGCTGATAGAATGACCGCCAAGCAGAAACGCCGGCTCCTCATCGGCACGAACCGGCGAGTTACGCATCAGATCGATGCCGTTTCCGTTTGACCGCTTGGTTTCAAAGATTCCCACGGGGTTCACGATCGGCAAAAACACCAGACGCGATTTTTTTAGACGATCGCGCGAAAACTCGTCCCACTCGAGTGTTTCCGCTAGAGTTTGAATCCACGAGATCACGACATCCGAACCGATTCGCTCAAGCCCATGCACGCCGCCGAAAAGCCCGAACACAGGGGCCGTGGGGTCTTCACTTCCCATCACGATAGAAATCAGAGGAAAGCTTTTGCCGTCTTTTTCGACAATGTCCTCAACCCGCACACGAGCCTTGCTCTCAAGGGCACGAGCAAGACGATTGAGCGTCACGAGTTCGGGAAGCTTTTTTTCAAGTTCTCGAGCGAAACCGGGATCGGTGACAAGAAGAGATTGGCCATGAGACTTGGACACCTCTTTAGGTTATTGCGCCTTACTTGGGTTGGCAATTCGGGCACCAGAAGGTCGAGCGTCCAGTGATCTGTTTTGAGACGATCTTGGTGCCGCACGTGCGACATGGTTCGCCTGCACGATCATAGACCAGGTGAAGGTCCTGAAATCCACCGCGATAACCATCGGCTCCTTTGAAGTCTCGAATCGAGGAGCCGCCAGATTCAATGGCCGCTTTTAATACGTCGCGGATCGCGACAACCAAGCTCTCGGCTTCCGCTTGATTGAGTTTTCCCGCTTTGCGCGTGGGACGAATCTTGGCGCGATACAACGCCTCGCTTGCGTAGATATTGCCGACGCCGACGACGCGGCGACCATCCATGACAAAAGACTTGATCGTGCTGGTTTTCCCGCGCGTGGAACGAAACAGATATTCCGCATCGAAGTCCGGCCCCAGTGGCTCTGGTCCCAGGTGTTTAAGAAGCTTGTGCTGAGCCTGCACGCCCGCATCCACCCAGTCCATATATCCAAATCGACGTGGGTCTTCGAAAACAAAACTCTGCCCGTTATCAAACAGTAGTCGTACATGATCGTGCTTACCCCGCTGTTTCCGAAAAACCTCGGACGAGGTATCACGCCCAATTTCCCGCCAAGCGCCGGTCATCCCAAGATGCGATAGCAAAAGCCCCGACTCGAAACGAAAGAGCAGGTACTTGGCTCGGCGCTCGATGCCAAGTACGGGCCCTAGATGTTTACCGGCTTGCACGCGATCGCGAAGTTTTTTTGAAAATGGAAATCTCAAGTCCTTGCGAAAAAACTCGGCTCCAAGAAGGTATCGCCGAGGTCGCGGTTTTGTTGGCGACGGCGCTACAAGATCCAGCATCGCTTCAAGCTGTCGGCGGACGTTTTCGACCTCTGGCAGTTCTGGCATAGAGCACTTAACTATATGAAATCATTCATCCTAGCAAGTGCCCCAAGTGCCATGTCACCTTTTGTCACCCTATTTATATTCCATGTCACCTAGAAATCTCATTTTGCCCTCCTAAGCGGGATGACATTCACCGCTTCGGAAGCTCCATCGTCGTGCAAGCCAAGGCTCTTGATATGCTCTACAATCTTAAGTGAGGTTTCTTTCTGAACCTCGCCGTCGATCTTCGAGTAGTGATCCGCGAGCTTAAGGTCTTTGTGTCCGGTCATAGCAATAACCGAATCCAAGTGGTCTGCTTTGAAATATCTGGACCGGTTTAAGCCGGGGATACGGAATTGGAGTTTCATATGACTCCAATCGAGATCTCGATAGCGGAACTTTTACCTCAGGCGGAACAACACTTGTCATCTCATCGGCTGGCGGCGCCTCAAAAATAGGTGCGACATCACTTGAAACGAACATGATCTATCGCTGGAACGAGTTCTACATTCCATTGGGTTTCAACTACACCGCCATCAGATTTACGCCAGCAGCAGGGTATACCGGGGGCTACGAGTACTTTGGCGGCTTTGGAGCTCAGCTTGGCCTTGGGCTTCAAGTCAGCGATGCGCTGTCGCTTGAGATGATGTCTCGCGCCTCAGCATATTCTCTGCGAGTCAATCAAGGCACGAGCAATGCGAACGGAATGACGCCCGCAGCTATTGACGGGGAATTTCGATGAGTGTGATGCTCCTAAAAAAAGGGGGCTATATGGTGAGGTCTAATTCTCGACGGGGTTTCATAAAACAGGCGGCTCTGATCTCGCTAACAGCTTGGCCTGTGGCGGCTCGTGCAGCTTCGGCTCTCATCGAAAAAATCGCTCCGCGCCCGACAGTCGATCTTGCGATCAAGCTTCGCGCTTTTGCTAGAACAGTGTCGCTTTATCCCGATAAACCAACTGACGTTTGGTCTTACGAAGCAAATGTCGTAAATGGTCGCGGCGGAAGCGTTCGCACATCGGGAAATGGCTTTCTTGGCCCGGTCTTCGAGGTTCACCAGGGCGAGCGCCTTGCTGTGGAATACATCAACGATATTCCCGAAGAGAGCATTGTCCACTGGCACGGTCTTGACGTACCGGCCGATCAGGATGGCCACCCTCACCACACAGTGCCAACCGGAGGAGTATTTAAATACGACTTCCAAGTGACCAATCGTGCGGGGCTTTATTTTTTCCACCCTCACCCACACGGAAAATTAGGAAATCAAGTCACCAAAGGCCTCGTCGGAGTCTTCATCGTTCGAGATTCCGAAGAAGCTGCACTGGGACTTCCGAACGATCAAGACGAACACCTGATTTGCGTTCAAGACCGCCGAGTGAGTGCGGATAGACAGTTCGAGTATCTCACAGGCGGCATGCACGACCGCATGATGGGAATGCACGGCAATGAGCTTTTTATTAACGGAGAATTGAATCGAACAAAAATCGTTCGCCGCGGATCGCAACGCCTGAGAATTCTTAATGGCTCAAACGCTAGGCTCTATAATCTCGCCTGGTCTGACGGTCGTGATTTAGAGATCATCGGCACTGATGGCGGTCTTTTAGAAAAACCGCACAATGTAAAATCCATGCTGCTTGCACCCGCCGAGCGGCTTGATGTGCTTGTCGATTTAAGCGAGCTCAAAGAAGGCGAATCGCTTTCGCTGCAAAGCATTCCGCTGGCGGCCGGTGCAGGAAGCCCATTTGACATTATGACTCTCACTGCTTCTGCCGAAGAAGGCTCTAGGTTTGTCGTGCCTCCTGTTTTGTCAAAAATAGAACTGATTCAAGAATCGGAAGCCGTAAATCTTAATAACTTAAAAACTTTTAAACTTGTTCCTACTCGCGATCACGGCTGGACAATCGATGGCGTCCCCTACGATATGCATGGCGCATCGGCAAAAGAGACCGTTAAATTTGGCGACACCGAAATCTGGGAGTTTGATAACACGGTAGCCGGAATGCCTCACCCGATTCACATTCATGGCACGCCATTTCAGGTTCTCTCAAGACAATCGGGAAACTTCACGGGTGCAATGGACTTAGGCTGGAAAGACACCGTCTTGCTTTTGCCCGGAGATAAGGTTCGCCTGCTTAAGCGCTTTAATACGCACAAAGGACTCTTCGTTTATCACTGCCATAACCTTGAACACGAAGATGTTTCGATGATGCGAAACTTCGTCGTGCAGTAAAGGCCCACTGCGTGAGCAAAAAACCTAAGGGCAAAAAACTAAAAATCGACTTCAATACTAGTAATGGTCAGATCAGTAAATATCAGACCATCGTAGGCGAACGCCAGGTCGAAGGGAGACCTGGCGAAGAGCTTTTCGAGATCACGACGGCTGACGGAAAAACGACTTATGTCTCTCTCGACGAAAAGCGGCGCCTGGATAAGCTAAAAAAGTAATTCGCCTTCCCGATTTACTTTCGAGAATGGATGCCGACGAGATTCCCTTCGGTATCGTAGACTAGCGACATAAAGCCATACTGACCGATGGGGTATTTGCTTTCATGAATTCTACCGCCTGATTCGCTGGCCCGTTTTTCTTCAATCGCGCAGTTTTCACTTCCGAAATAGACCAGTCAGCTGATTTTTAACACTGTAAGTGGTAGCCAAATTCCCGGCAGGTCATGTCGTTTCCCCCGTTGTGAGGGCTTCTTCGCCCCGCCTTGGAAGCCCGACGGGGGAAAAGGAAGAGGAGGCAAAGGCCCTCGGCCCGACTAGCGAAGCGGAAAGCGAGAGTGAGTGCCAGGAGCCTTAGCGTATGGTGCGAGGGACGCGGAGGGACGAATCAGGGAATTTGCTGGAACGACCGCCAGCAACGCTAAAGAAGTCAGGAGATGCCGAACGAATCCGGCAAATCCTCGTTCTTGTCCGCTGCTACTTCTTTATTGGCAGGAGCATAGGTTTACCCCGCTTGGACGCTTGCGAGTCCTTGAGGAGCTGATATTGGGCCACGCGCACTTGCTGGATGAACTTTGGGAGCTGTCCAGTAGCGGCGGCAAAGAGAGCGGCAGCAACTGCGGCTTGAATGAGTTTGTTCGGAATCATAGGAACCTCCATTTGAATTTAAAAAAACTTGATTGTTAGTTTTAGACAGACGCACCAAGGGGCCAAAGCTCCCCCGCTCGTCTCTTTAGAAAAGATTGAATCGTATTCTAGGCCATCATTTTCAGAGGCGTGGGTGACAAAAAAGCCTTGTCACCCATGTCACCCAAAAAAGTGAAATGGCGTGAATACGAGTGAAAAACTGATGAGAAGAAGTGAATCCGAATGAAGAGAGAAAGGCGCGAAAATACTACTGAATTTCGTCAACCCTTCGAGACTACTGGGTTATTGGTTTTCGTGGTTTTGACATCTGGCAATTCAGGCATACCCGACCTATATCTTGACTCTTCGACCACACGCAAATGCAATCAGCGTATGAGACAATTGGCTATCGCGATCGTATTTATTTTGTGCCTTGGAACCGGGTGCACACACCTTTTCTTCTATCCGACAAAGGATATCTATCCTCAGCTTGCGGAAGAAAATCCGAAGCGCGAGATGATAGATCTGAAATCGCGAGATGGGGTTCGCCTGCAAGGCATGCGACTGCTTAGTGAAACCAAGCCGGTCGGAGTTATCTTGCAGCTTCATGGCAACGCACAAAATATCTCAAGCCACTATCAGTTCGTGTCGTGGCTCGCGCACGAAGGCTGGGAGGTTCTCACATTCGACTACCGTGGTTACGGCCAATCGGATTCCTCAATCGGTTGGTTTCATGGCGATCTCGAGGGCGTGCTTGGCGACAGCATCTCGGCGATTGACTGGGCAGACCGACGTGCCGCTGAACTCGGCGTTCCTTTGGTTATCATCGGGCAAAGTCTCGGCGGCGCACTGACCCTGCGTTCGCTTGTCGATCTTCAACCCACACATCTGAAAATGATCGTGATCGACTCAAGCTTCTTCAGCTTCCGTTCGATCGCCCAAGAAAAACTCGACAGCACATGGCTCACTTGGATTCTTGGTCGGCTCGTTCCGCTCTTGGTCTCCGACACTCTAAGCCCGGGACCGCGCCTGGAAAGCTTTCAACGCGATCTACGCGACCACCCGCTCATGCTTCCTGCCGTCTTTATTCATTCTCAGGCTGACCCCGTGGTTTCAAAACGCCAGGGCGACCTTATCCTCGAAGCCTACCCAGGCCCCAAAGAACAATGGGTTCTCGACGAACCCGGTCATATTCGAGGATTGACGCAGATGCCGATTCGCGAACGCTTGCTCGCGCGGCTAAAACAGCTCTAGCGGTGACTCGAGTAAATCGGAAAGATGTGCTGATCGCGATTGTACACCGCAAGATCGCCGCGTTCATCGCGACCGACGAAGCTTGAACCACCGCGGGTGCCCGCTAGCAAAAGTACCGGAGAATACCCCATACGGCCGGGGACATTTACCCAACGAGGCTCCATAGGAAGAAAAACGTCCGCAGCCGAATAAACACCGCGGCCTCTATCATGGAAAATTTCGTACCGGACAGGTACGCCCTTCAAGTCGTACTCGGCCGTGTCGATTCGACCACGCGCCAAACGTAAGAACCCCGCTCCCGCATCAAACTTCAAGACGTAAACAAAGCTTCCGCTTTCAGCACCTTGCGCTTTTGTCGAGCGAAAAGCGCCGTCGCAAGTCGTAGCGTTTGCGATCGAGACCATCGACAAAACGGCGCTCAGCAGGAAGACAGCCAAAGTCGAAGTGAAAAATATTTTAGACAAGCGGGTTTGGCGCATACTGCGAGTAAA
>CAUJGS010000135.1 GCA_963170185.1 Bdellovibrionota bacterium | reverse complement strand
TGTGTGTGATTCACATAGGGAAGTCGGGTTTCGACGGGATCTTCGGCTGTGATGATTTTTTTCTCAGGCGAAACCAGCGTGTTTAAGATCGAGTAGATCGTCGTGGTTTTTCCGGATCCCGCGGGGCCATTTAGCACGATGAGGCCTGATTTCTGTGTGATGACTTTTCGTAGGCGCTCACGCATTTCGTCGGTCATCTGAAGCTGATTGATCGTGCGAGTTTGGTTATTGCTTCGCTGCACGCGCATGCAGATCTCGTCGATTCCTTGGCTGGGAACGGTTGAGATTCTGAGCACGGCGGTTTCGTTATTGTAGTTCACGACGAGCTGACCATCTTGTGGAGTGCCGACTTCCGAAGTCGACATCTCGGCCAAAACCTTCATACGTGAGACGACTTCATTGTACATCGTCGCCAAAAAAGGAGCGCGTACGATTTGCAGTTTTCCATACACACGGTAGCGAAGCAGGTGTTTATCGGGATTGTCGGCGGTCGGAGTATTGGCGCAAATATGAATGTCGCTTGCCTTGAGTTTCAACCCTGTAGCGAGAATGAAATCAACGGCTTCGATCGCATTGGTCGGACGACTTGTGAGAGCTCTTAAAACATGCGCTTTTTCCATACGTAACAGGCTAACGGGTTTCCCGTTTACCGGGAAACCCAAAAAGTCTGGCCTGGCTCTCAGGCCAATGAGTTCAGTACGTGTAGGTTTCGTTGCAAGTCAGCTCGACTTTTATAAGTCCAGTCGTGATGCGGCCTGTAGGGTAGTTGCTGATCAAGACGAGGTCGATGCTCGACCTGTGTGTCCCGGGCGGAATGGGGCCTGCTGTCTCGACATGGACCTCTGTGTGGTTTGTGATCACGTAAGCAAATGGAATTTCATTGGTTTGCGCTGCTCTCCACTCGAGCATTGTGCCGGTCTTGGCGTCTGCCAGAGCGTAGGTCTCGGTGACGTCGACGATCTGGTTGGGGACTGCTGCATAACCTTTTTTAAACAATTCGGCCGTGAGGGTCATTTGCATGCCGCTTTGATCCATCTTGAACGTCACCTGGCGGATTTTTTCGATCTGGCTTAAGCCTGCGTAAAACGGCGTCGAGAGCTGGTGAACCGGTGTGCAAACCGACTCGACTTTTAGATCGCGCGCGGATTGTGAAAAAGCTGTTGAGGTAAAGGCAAGACCGAGACCGGTGACAATTGTGGAAAGAACGATGAAACGCGACTTTTGCACGATCGAACTCCTAAAGCGGATGATGTGTGTATGAAACGTACGCCGCTTTTAGGGCCGCTTCCACGACCACGTCAAAGCCGTCAGATCACTCCCGGCACCGTCATGAGTATTTCACCCGTGTCTCGCTCAAAAGCTCCGCACAGCTTTTGAAAATCCTGGAAGTCACGTCGCGGCTTCGGCTATGAGTTCGAGGGATTTAAAACGGGCTGTGTTGTCGTAGACGTCGGAGACGATGATGAGTTCGTCGGCGGCGGTTTCGCTGACAAGAGCGCGGAGGCCTTTTTGCACGGTTTCAAGACTTCCGACGATGGATCTTGAAAGCATGTGTTGCGCGTGCATTTTTTCGCGAGACGTCCAGTAGGCATCGATGTTGGGAATCGGCGGCTGACTTAGGGTTCGTGCTCCACGGAGGATGTTGGCAAATGACATCTGCTGCGTGGTCGCCAGCACCCGAGCTTCCTCGTCGGTTTCAGCCGCGATGACGTTGACGCCAACCATTGCGTAGGGACGCGCAAGCTGTTTAGAGGGTTTAAAGTTTCTGCGATACACATCCAGCGCTTGCAGCAATTGATCGGGCGCAAAGTGCGACGCAAACGAATAGGGAAGTCCAAGCTCGGCGGCAAGCGAAGAGCCAAACGTGCTTGAGCCCAAAATCCAAAGCGGAACTTTGGTGCCAGCCGCGGGCACGGCCTGAACCCGCTCGTTTGCGGCATAGTCAGAAAAATAACTTTGAAGCTCCAGCACATCTTGCGGAAAGTGCTCGGACGCACTCGGCGTGCGACGTAAAGCTTGGAGCGTCGGTTGATCGGTTCCGGGTGCACGACCCAAACCAAGATCGATGCGGCCCGGGTAGAGCTGCGCCAGTGTACCAAACTGTTCGGCGATCACATAAGGTGCGTGATTGGGAAGCATGATACCGCCGGCGCCGACACGAATCGTTTTCGTGGCTTCGGCGAGATAACCGACGACAAGCGAGGTTGCAGCACTTGCGATCCCTGAAAAGTTATGGTGCTCGGCCACCCACACACGGTTGTAGCCAAGCTTTTCGGCGTGCACGGCAAGCGCTCGTGCATGCTCCAGCGCTTCTCTAGGAGCTTGGTCATTGGGCGGTGGCCCTTGTTTCACGCGAACGAGTTCGAGAATAGAAAGCGGCGTCTTCATTTTCACGCGATCAGGAATAGCACAAAGGTCTACCGGCCGGACAGGAATCTCGGCCTCGCCAGTTTTCCCTAAACTCCGCTTTAGCTCGCCTTTTTTAGACGAGCGGGCTTGCGAGCAAAGACCTTCTTTAGCGCTTCAGACGAGTGTGCATCGAAGATCGCGGGCTTTTTCCCCTCGACGATCTGGCGAATCTCCTCGCGTGAACCCACAAAGTGTTGGCTCACGAGCTCTTTCATATCGCCCGATGTGAGACGATCTTTGGTGAGAAGCGCTTGTGTAATCGCTTGGAAAAGCGCCCACTGTTTTTTCAAGACGTCCGCTGCTCGCTGTTTTGCTTCGGAAAGCCAGCGCTCTTTGAGTTCGTCATCGTCATCGCGAAGGGCGTGGATATTTAGCGGCTGATCGATCGAAGCGACTGAACAGCCGATGTGATCGCCCATCGCGTTCATCGTGATCATCTGAGCCGCAAGCATAGTGGCTTGTTGAATGTCGCGCTCGACGCCGAGACTTGTATTCGCTTTGCCAAACACGGTTTCCTCGGCCACGAGACCTGCCAAAAGTGTATCCAGCATTGCCAGGCAGAGTTCTTTTGTGAGGAATTCCGTGTTTGGAAACACGACGCGTGGGCCACCGCGATGCCAAGACAGTGGACCGGCCAATGTTTTAACTGGCAAAACGCCTTGCGAGGCGATTCCGACGACAGCGTGTCCGGCTTCGTGCACAGCCAAGAGGTTTTTGAACTCTTCCGACATCTTGATTTCCGGAAGACGTTCTTCACGGGTAAGGATTCGAGCGCTGACATTGACAGCCTGTTCACTTTTCCCGCGCCCTTTTGCCGAAAGCATTTTGTTCTTGGCCGAAAACTCGATTTCAAGTTCGGTGACGCCATTTTGCAAGGCCTCGAGTAACCAATCCGCGACACGCGTTTCGATGAGTTCTTTCAAGGTAGAGAGCACGGGACGAGCACCTTGCGACGGAATCACGCCTTCGCGAAACACAAGCTCCACGACAGAGTCAGAGAATTTTGTTTGAACTCCGAAGCCGTCGTGAATCCAGTTTCCGATTACATCGAGGTGAGTGCGGATGATTTTTCTCAACGACTTCGGCGAGAGACTTGGGAAGATGATTTGAATGCTTCCTAAACGGCCAACTTGTTCGGGGCGAAAGCGTGATAACAGTGCTTCACGCAATTGATCGACACCGATCTGCTTGGTTTTTTCGAAAAGATCGTCGGCGTTCATGTCGTCTGGGTTGACCGAGCCATGCGATTTAAACAGCTCGTCTAGGTTGCCGGCAACGAAGATCAAGGACTGACGGTAGTCGAGACTCTTTGCTGAATTCATGATCCACTGAATTTCTTCGATGAACCATTCGTAGGCTTCGATGCGATTGCGCTCGGCGATTTTGCCCAATTCGTCGGCCTCGATGTCGAGGCCGATATAAGAGATTACTTGATCCATCTGATGCACGTCGGTCAGATGAGTCGTGTGCGAATCAGGCATTTCGCGCGCCATTTTAATGCTTGAGCGCAGGTGATTCACCATATTGCGATGACTGTCGACGACAACCGGCACGATACCGGAATCCATCAACGTCCAGAGATCGCGAAGCTGAGGACGGTCGATCTCGCCATTCATTCCCATTGTGCGCACGGTGTGAAGTTCGTCGAAAAACAAAAGACAAGGTTGGCCGGAAAAACGCCAGAGCCTCGGGCCGACAAGAGGATACGTTTGCTGCGAATCGCCTGTGTATTGTCCGAGATCGAACTCTTCATAGATCTTGCTGATATCGAGCAGTTCGGAGAGGCGCCGCACGAGACTCGTTTTTCCGACGCCTGTCATGCCCCAAAGGCTTACGACAAGCGGGCGACGTTGGGCTTGCGGTAAAACAAACCAGGGCCGAATGACCTGCAAAATGCGATCGATCTCGGCGTCGAGTCCAGCGAATTCGTTCTTCAGTGTCGACGCGACTTCTTTTAGACGCTCGTCGCGGGCTTTCATGTCTTCCACTTTGGGTGGACCAGACTGTGAGATCGGTCTTGAGTGTTTTCGATAGCGTCCGATCGCATCCAGAATGTGGCGAATAGGTTCGGTCTTTGTTGGCGGTTTTTGAGCCGACGGATCGGACGGATGATCAGGCGATTGCTCGAAAAGAGCGGTCTGAGAGTTGTCGGCTTCAGCGGCTACGTTGTCGGAAAAATCAGATTGTGACATGCCTCCCTATTTCGACGTAAACGCGGCCGGATTTGAGTCTAGTCGAGTCGCGATCGAAGCTGGGCTGCGAGTGCTTTCGCCGAAGCCACGGCGCCCGCAAGACTGCCATGGGCAAACGCGTCTCCTAAAAGAAAGAGTCTAGGCATGATTTCTAAATAGGGACACGCGGTGCTTTTAGAGGGAAACGCATAGCGCCACTTTTTGAGTGACGCGTTTTGAATTCTGGCTCCCAGGCCCTTGGCTGCCAAATGTTCTTCAAACTGTTTTTGAATCATCAAGAGCGTGCGAGCTTCGTCTTGATCAAAGTTCTGTTCGCTCCATTCGGCACTCATCACGACGGTGACTGCTGGGCTGGGGCTTACACGTTTTGAATATTGATTGGCAATCATGCGAACGTCGACTGATGGCGAATCGACATAATCAAATCCAGTAGGCAGTTTACAAAGTGGATCAAGTCCGAAAAGTCCCACAAGGGCTTTGTCGTAGAGCATCGAATTCAACTCTGGCGGAAATGGGAGATTGGAGTTGGTAAGGATCTTTAAGGACTGCGGAAGCGGGCAGGTGAGAAACACGCGCTGGCTAAGAAACACGTCGCCTTTCTCCGTTGTGACCTCCCATCGGTCTTCCGTTTTTTCAATTCTTTCGACAAGCTGTTCGCGAAAAACTCTTTCTTCAAAAACTTTCGCCAAAGCCGTCATGCCACCTTTTCCGCACATAAGCCGATCACGACCTTTACGGAACCATTCGGTCGAGGCGTCTTTAGCGGTCCAAAGCGCCTCGAGTTCGGGAAAAATACCTTCACGGAAAAACTGGGCCCCGTGATCAAACGTGTATTCGCCAACCCGACGAGTTGCCATGCGCCCGCCTAGGGCTTTTGATTTCTCCAATATGGCAAGAGACTCTGATTCCAGCCTCCAGCCAAGGGTGAGTCCAGAAATTCCGGCCCCGATCACGAGGTCTTTGGTTGACTGTGGTGTTATGCTTCTCATTTTGTGGTGAGCCTTTCTCTTAAAAGATCCGCTGCACGTGAGATTTTACGAAATTTTTCGGGGTCGATCTTCTCAACAGATTTTGCCATCATCGACATTCGAGGGTTTTTGGCGAACATTGCTTTATTCTTTTCAATAAAGCCCCAGTAAAGACCATCGACTCCGTCGCACCAGTCGCCACGTTTGTAGTCGGACATTTTCAAGTAGTAGTTTGAGCCGCAGATATAGGGCTTTGTTGCGAAGATCCCGCCGTCGGCGAAAAGAGCCATGCCGTACACGTTTGGTCCCATCACCCAGTCGGAAGAGTCGAGGAACATTTCCATGAACCAACGGTGGGCCTCCTTGGGATCGACCTCTAAGAGCAACATCAAGGACCCCACGACCATCAGGCGTTCGATATGATGAGCGTATGAATATCGAAGAGTTTTGCGAATCACTCCGTCAAGCGGCGGGATGCCGGTGGAGCCCTCATACCACGCGCGCGTGAGTTTACGTCTATGACCGAAGTGGTTCCGACTTTCTTGAGTATCGCTATAGTTTTGATAGATGCCGCGAATAAACTCCCGCCATCCGATGACTTGCCGGATAAACCCTTCGCAAGAGGAGTGCGGAATGTTTTGTTTCTCGGCGGTTTTGAGGGCCGCTAGCACGCATTCCCTTGGCGTCAGAAGACCTGTGTTCAGAAAGGGCGTGAGAACAGAATGATAGACGAAATCCTCTCGGCTTGAGATGGCATCTTCGTAGGGGCCAAAATCTTGAAACCGTTTATCAAAAAAATTCCTGGCCCATTTTCGCGCACCTGTGCGATCCGTCGGAAGCCAGAAGTCGGCGCTTGAGCCGGGGTGATCGGGAAACTCTTTTTCCACCAGGCTCATCACCTCTTGTTCGATCTTAGACGGTGTACTCAAGGGAATCGGCGGACAGGAGTGATCTTTCGGAAGGGGTTTTCTATTCTCTTCGTCAAAGCTCCATTGGCCACCTGTGGGAGAGCCATCCTTTTCGATGAGAATGCCGAGTCGTTTTCGCTGGCCTTCATAGAAGGTCTTCATAAACGGCTTTCGCACAGAGGAATTGTATTTTGAAAACTCGTCTCGGGAGGTGAGAAACATCGGACTTGCGTGCGTGCGAAGCCGAATTCCGGAAAAATTGAGCGCGTCTTTTATGCGTCGCTCGAAGAACTTGTCTTCAATCTCGAACATGTCAAGCGTGTCGTACTTTTCGCTGATCAAGAATTTGACTAAGCGAGTTTCAAAAGGCTCGTCGCTTTCACCCAGAGCTTCGTAGTGAACGCGAATTCCGGCTGCTCGAAGCTCGGCGGCGTAGGAGCGCATTGCGGCCAGAAAGAAAATGATCTTGTGTTTGTGATACCGAAAGTGCGTGCAGAGTTCGCGGTCTTCACGCATGAAGACCAAGCAGGATTCAAGATCTTCGAGTGGCAATAAGCGCCGCTCGAAGAGCTGGTTGCCGAGAATGCAGATGACTTTCGACGCTCGATTCAAGGCTTAGTTTGCTCGAGTCATCACATAAAGGAAACGCCTTGCGTTTGGTCGCGCGCCGGTGCCGAACACGATTCGCATATCCTTGTCGGTGTAAACTTCCTCTAGCTTCCCGCCGCCAAATGCCGCGCGGACGATGAAGCTTGGAACGATGATAGTTGCGTTCGGCAGGGTTCCCGCTTCAGCAAGTGGTGCGAGCTCCCAGAGTTGATAGCCAGAGGGTCGCGGATCCGACCCAGGATAGTCGGTGAACTTCACCTTGAGTCCATTGGTGTCCGTCGTGTCGAGAACAAACTCCCCACGAAGTAGACCGATTTTCTCCTGGGTCTTGTCGCCATTTGGGTAGTAAGGGGCGACGTTGTAGTAGTAGCCAGCAGCCGAGACGACTTGATAGATCTCGTCGACCCCGAGGGTTGGATCGACCCCGCCGTCGTCATTGCGATAGTCGTAAGGACCCCAAACTTGTTTCCAAGCTCCCTCGAGAAGAGCCAATCGATCTTTGACGGGCTGTGCGGGCGCTAGTCGAACCAGTTTGTCGACCAAAGCCTCTAGCGGCTTTTGCTTTGATTGGTCGGGATCGCCTTGACCAGCGTAACTCTGGGCAAGCTCGAGTATTTCAACCTTTAGAGATTCGACGGTCTCGGGCGGAGTGTTTGCAAATCCCATCTGGCTAACGAGCAGGCTTGATAGCAATACGAACTGGAACTTCATGAGAACCTCCTTAAAAAATGTAAAAATATGGGAAAGGCTAGAAACCAAAACACCGAATAGACAATCAATGCCGCATTTGAAGTCATGAAGAGCACTTCGAAGTATGCGCCAGACTTATAACTAAGAGGTCCTGAGGCCGCACCGAGAAGAGCTGCGAGCCAATTCGGAAAGCGAAGGTCGAGATCATCTAGAGGAACTCCTCTAGTTCGTGGAAGTTTTTAAGGGTCGATATGCCGGTGCTGGGCTCGGGGGTGGGCGGAGCCTGTGGGCCCGCGACAAACAGCTTTGTTGTTTGTCCCATCTGCCGGCGAAGGTCGCTTAAATAAGTGAGAGTCTCTTGGGCGGCGCCTGCTTGTTTGCCGACGGTCGACACCACGAGAATGTGTGAGGCGTTAAATCGTAGCGCTGTTTCAGACACCTCGGAAGCCGGCGTATTGGCCCCTAAATATAACGAAGTTTTGCCGTGCGACCTTATCAGGAGATGAGCTGCCAAGAGCCCGAGTTCGTGGTGATCGCCTTCGGGGGTGGCAAGTACGAACCTTGCGCCTCGAGGTGTGGTTTTGGCTTTTTGCTTCGAGATTTCGGAGTAGAGTTTTTCTTTTAACAGAGACGACAGAAAATGTTCCTGAGCGACAGAGACTAGTCCTTTTGCGACTTGATTGCCTAATGCCCGCAGCAATGGAACAAAAAAACTGTGAATAAAGTGGTGAGAGGACTTGAATTTCAAACCTTGAAACAACGTCTCGAGCTCGGCCCACTTCTGAACCGCTAGGAAATCCAAAGCCTTTGTGATCTCTTTTGAGGTTTTCGGGGCTTGGGAAGCAAAGGGGCCTTCAGTTTCTCCAGAGCCCAAAAGAGATTTTAGTTTCGAGTTCGTTAGATCGGCGATTTTTCCGATTTTGTGTCCGCGTTTTAGAAGCTCTCTTAGCAAGAGGGCTCTTTCCACATCGGCTTTGACGTACTCGCGCCGTCCGGTTGCAGTTCGCCGTGGCTCGAAAGCGGAATAGCGATTTTCCCACCCACGGATGGTGAATTCCGTAAGGCCTGTGAGTTCGATCATCTGACGAATAGAATAGGTTTCGCTATGAGCCACGCCGAGAAATTACCCGGGACGCTTTGTGTTTGTATAGAATAATCTATACATAACGGCGGGCACCTTAGCGAGTTGCGTTTTTGTTGAACATGATGTCTATCAATGGTGTGCAGCGACTTGGAGTCTCGATCGCTGGTCGTCGCTCAAATCAAAAAATGACTCTTCTTCTGTCTGGCTCAGACATGAGAAATAATTTGGGAAAAACAGGGGTGGTCAAAAATGGGGTGCCATAAAATGGGGTGTTCGACTGTTTCTAAGGTTTTTAGCTACTTAGAATAGCCGATAGTCAAATTAGACAAAATCTGGCTGATACTGGTTTGATCGATCGAAGACCTTTGTCTTTTAAGCGATCAATCTCTCGACTTCTGGTGAAACGGCCCTCCAAACCACTCGTTCTCGTTGTTTTAGCGTCACTTAAGTCCCCATGACCTAAGCATCCGCTTGTACATTTGAGCCAAAGCGCCTTAAGGCTTTGGCTCCGTGTCGGCTTTCAAAAGCCGAACGTCTCTCATATTCACGACCTTCTTCTTCGTCTTGACGTGGCTGGCTCAAACCGGTCCAGCTGATGTGTTAGTCTGGACCCGAAAAAAGGAGTCCGAGACATGCCGAGAAAGAGATATTCACCAGAAGAAATCATCCAGCACCTTCGAACCGTCGAGATCGAACAAGGTCACCGCGCGCCATTTTGAGCTCCCTGAATGATTGATTTCATTCAGGGTGCGTAGAAGAAGTGGCACCAAAGGCCACAGCAAGAAGCCCGGGCGTGAGGCCGTGTCCCCATGTGACACATCTCGAATCGAAACTGTGGATAGGCGCTGTTTTAGATCTCTTTTGAGGTGGTTCATTAACCTTAGAAGGGAAAGTGGAGGCCGACTGATCATGCTGCGAATGAAAGTGGGAGTTATGCAACTTGCGAAACGACTTAGAGAACTGATGCGCCAACACGATCTCACCGTGGCAAGGCTATCAAAATGAACCACGATCCCGGTCAACACACTTCACAATTGGCTTTCTGGTCAGCCACCTAGAAACATCACACAAGTAAAGTCCGTCGCCGACTTCCTAAACGTCAGCGTTGATTTCTTAGTTTTCGGTAAAGAGCTAAGCCTCGAGCCCCAAGTAATCCCAGAACTTCTAAAGTCCGGCCAGTTCGAAGTAGTCCTCCGCGCCCGCGCGCCAAAACGAGACCAGTGAGTCAGCCTCGATCGAATTTCTCTTAATAAGGAACATAACGTTATATAAAAACAGAAATAACTTTAGTCAGTTATCTATCCTTGCATTGTTTGCGGATTCACTTGGCCGAGTGGGTCTCCGTATACACTGCACACGAGCGTCAACATGTCTTCATCTTCTCAAAATGAAACTGTGGATAAGTAAAAGTCTAACCTTGATTGTATAAGGGAAATTAGAAATTTGTCCGATGAGAGACGAGACGTTCAAAGCATGACGTCGCGCAAACAGTTTTTCCAAGGAAAGGCGCCCTGGTTAAAAAAATGAACGTGCCCATTTCGCTCAAGAAGTTATCACCCGATGCGCACGTAGCCTACACGGCTTTCGCTTCGCTTTGGACGGATCATAAACTGTTGCTGGGCGATGGCGAAAATGTCCGGCTCGATATCGAAGTTGCACTCGATCGCTTTGTAGAACTGTCAACAGTTGTGAACTCATCCGCCTTTGTTGAGGCGTTCATCGCAAAAGAGGAATTCGATTCCTTGGGGCACTTTCTGTCAGAACAGTTTTCTGGAAAAGAAGAACTGAAAATCGAATCGCATTCTAACCTGGGGCACCCTAATTTCAAAATTCGGTTCTTTCATCGAGATGAAGTAGGTAAGCGCATAGAAGTATGTCTTTCGCAAGTAAATGACCATCGGTTTTTTGGACCAATAGGTGCAGGACTGGCCAAGATAGCGCAAAAGGTTGAAGGTGTGGATACGCACTTTCAAGTTGTGCACGAAATGAAATCATTTTTGGCTGCCCAGGTTGATTTAGAAGAACAGATTGTTTTTGATCCAACTTTAAATGCACTGAGAACTGTTGATGTTCAAAAGTTTCGCCCGATTGTAGAGGAATCGAATGTCCCTGGTTCCTTCCAGGTATCGCTCTCGGTCGAAGATACTAGCGGTACGACGCAAGAAATAAATCCCAACCTCATAAACCCTAAAACGAGAACGATTAGATGTTCTGATGGTGCGGTAATCCCATATGGTCACGGGGAATCAGGAATTATTGATGAGATCCGCAGTCGGCAGTCGATGAATCGCAAGCAGGCTGAGCGATTGGCGCAGCACCCAGAAGATCTCATACCTCCAGGTGCCGACACATCGAGGCTTGATCTGTCCGAATACCACAGTCGCGTTTTGGGTTTTGAACCGCGAAAACAGCAGAAAGTACTAGAATTCTCTTCAAGTGGCATCGATTGGTTCAATGATCTCGATGGTGAGCCTAGTCTTCGGGTGCAAGATACAAATGGCAAGCCAGTCGAGGTGAAACTCCCATCCGCTGAAACCATCAAAAATGCGATACAGGAAGTAACATCACAGCTTAACGAATCTCAATCCAATCCCAGCGCATATGTCCCGAGACTTGTGCCGATAGACGAACATGGCCAGTTTGTCATACAACCCACCGCAGAGTCGCTACTTGGCCTAGGCGTGGTTGAGACGATCGCGGAAAAGTGGGCAGCGTCGCCAGAATTGAAGAAAGAAAGACGGGCTGTCGAAGTTGCGGTACTTGACGAGCAAAATGCGAAGCTCGCCACGGATATCGCTGAGCCTGTTTTCCTTGCTAAGCAAATCGGTTCTGTAACAGATGCGAAACTTGATCCCCATCAAATTGACGGCGTTGAATGGCTACTTGGACACATGCGACGGCAGCGAGGTGGTGTTGTTTTGGCCGACGAAATGGGTCTTGGCAAAACAGCACAGATGCTTGTTGCGACGGGCGTATTGTACAACCTGATTCGTAGCCAAGGGCCCACGCCAATGTTTCGTGCATTACCGGTTTGGCGTCCAGTGCTGGTGGTCGCACCGAAGATTCTGCTTACGAACTGGATCAGGGAGGCTGGGAGATTTCTAAAGAAGGATGTCCTGCCCAAACGACAAATTGTGGGTAGCAGCACAATTCATCACCTGCTTGGTGATGGCGGCAAAGATGCGACCAAACTTCTTGAACTTGATCTCATCGCGATGAACTACGAGACCTTGGCTAGCTATCAGCGTGAACTTCTTAGATTAGACTTTTCTGTTGTAGTATTCGATGAATCTCAAAACATAAAAAATCAAGACACTGCGAAAAGCATCGCGGCGCGCGCGGTTAAATCATTTCTTCCGATTTGCTCGACTGGTACGCCAGTTGAGAACTCGCTGAGTGATCTCTGGACACAGATCGATGCGACAAACCGGATTCCTGTCAATCCATTAGGAACATCGAAAGACTTTAGTGCCGATAAGCGGAATTCGGACGAAAGACTTACCGAAATACGTTCCCAGCTGGAATTCCAGTCTAAAAAGACGATCATACTGCGAAGAGAAAAGTCGATTCTTAAGAACTTTCCAAGAAAAATTATTCATCCACCAGTTGTTCATTCAATGACGGAAGAACAAGCGGCGCGTGAAGCGAATTTGACGAAAGCAATGAAAGGCTCGCCCTTAGAATTGATGACTGAGCTGCGGAAGCTCTATCAGCATCCGATACTATTGCTGAAGAGCGCAAATGCCAGCTCTTTGACTGTTAAGCAACTTATCGAAAAGGGGCCGAAGCTAGCTGCGACTATCGAAATTCTAAAAAGAATTCAAGGGCTAGCACAGAAGGTGCTGATTTTCACGCCGTCGGTACCAATGCAGGCGATACTTGCCAGGGTCATAGCTGAAGAGTTTAGCGTGACGGTCAATATCATTAACGGTGAAACCAACCAACGTGGTGCCCCTGGCGAAGCCGCCGAAAAAATTATCGAAGATTTCAGTGCAAGTGATGGATTTGGGGCACTCGTTCTTAGTCCGTTGGCAGCAGGCGCAGGTTTAAACATCACGGCAGCCAATCACGTCATTCATTACGGGCGGTGGTGGAACCCGGCCAAAGAGGATCAAGCGACGGATCGTGCATATCGGCGGGGGCAGCGGCTGGATGTAAACGTCTACTACCCGATTTTGTCGAATCTCGAGGGCAAGGGGTTTGATGTTGGGCTGCATGAACTTGTCGAGCGCAAGCGGGCACTCGCTCGTGATTTCTTGGAGCCAATAGAATCTTTCAATATATCTCGGACTGAAATGGATGAAATCAGCAAGGGGCAATTTTAATGGAAGCCAACTCAATTCTGAATACCATTGGTCAAATTGTTCAAAACGGAAAAGCCGAAGATTGGGCAGTTGTAGCTGTAGTGGTTGTTTTGGCAGCGGTGATTGCATTTGCGATCCGCAGGACTCTTACGAAGGTACTAGGGGAAGTGCGAGCGCTGGCAAGGTCATTGAACGAGTTTGGTAAAACGAATGACAACAACGGATATGGCATAGCGTACGAGAGCATTTTATTAGGAGGTTTTGAAATACCTGGTCGCGGATTTACGAATGTCTTTAAAGTAGATCCAATACAACACATTAAATCCTACGCCAAAAATCAGTTCACAAGAAACCTAGTTGTACAAGCTGCGCCATACATTTCGGGTATCGCACTATTCTTAACGTTTCTCCTAATTGGTATTGCGGTATTTCAAATCGGTGGCTCGTTGTCGGACACAGGTCCGGCAAACGGCGTCGGAAATGTTGGCGCGCGCCTTGAGGCACCTATTCAGCATCTCTCTTTCAAGTTTTTTGTTTCGGCAATTGGTCTGATTGCCTCGATTATGCTCGGCTTGTACCGGTCAAGTGCTTTGAACAAGATCGAGGAAGCGATCGACCAGGACCTTCATTTTCTATATTCGAAAGTCACAACTCGTGATGCGAGTGATGTCGCCCTTCAGATTGAACAAGCTAAGGGTGCGACAGAGACAGTGGCGCAGCTGAAACGAACAAATATTCAGCTAGAGTCCCTAGATAAACTAGAAGTAAAAGTAAGTGACCTTTCCCAGTCTGTTTTGCAGGCCGTTGCGACGCAGATTACCGACGAGCTCGGTAAAAGTATGGGCCTTCTTTTAAGCCAGCAATCAGATAGCTTAAAGGAAATCGCCGAGGCGATGAACAAGAGTTTAGAGGCGTCTGTCGGGAAAATCGGCGAAGACCTTAATCAGAGCTTCAAAGCTATGTCCGAAACGCTAAATAAAAAGTCAGACGCTGGGGTCGGCGCGATCGTTGACAAGCTTGAAACAATGTTAAGTGGCGGAACCAAACAGTACGGCGAAGAGCTTGGTAAATCACTCTCGGGATTTGGCAAGCTGTTACCAGACTTAGAAAATAGCTTGAATTCGATGATGAACCAAATGGCAGCAATTGCCAAGGACAACGCTGAACGTGCTGAAAAGCAAAACCTCGTTCAAGAAGAAACTTTAAATTCAAGCCTACAGAAGATCAACGAAGCGATACAAAAGATTTCCGCAACGCAAACCCAGTCCCAAGAGCATCTTGATTCGGCTTTGAACCGAATCAAGGAGGTTTCGGATAACGCTGTATCAGCAGCATCAAGCTCCATCGAAAGCGTTTCGACCACAATGGGGCTGCGCCTAAAGGAACAAACGTTGGAATCGCAACGCATGATCGATCGCCAAATGGCCGACATGAACGAAGTGTCGGCCATAGTGAACACGGTTGTTGCTTCTCTTCGGCCGATATTGTCAGAGCTTCAGCCAATTATGCAAAACACCAGCAGTATTGCGATTGAATCTAAAGCTGCAGCCACACAGCTTCGTTCGGTTTCTGAAAACTTTAAAAGTGTATTCGATCAAACGCTTGAGCTTCCTAAGGCAGTTAATGCTGTAAACCGAGACTTCAATCAGACCCTTAGTGAGCAGGCGAGAATGCTGGCGCAAAATCAAGCTTCATTTAAGGACCTAGGGGAAACTGTTGGTAGTGGCGTTTCCAGCGCATTAAGCGTGGTCCGCGCGGGATTTGAACATTCCAAAAATGAAATACAACACGGCCAAACCCAGCTCGCACAAAGTTTCGGATCTAAAATCGAATCGTTAAGTGATTCGATGGAGGAGCTCAATGGAAGTATTAACAAGATTGTTTCATTGGTGAAGAAATAGAGGGCAGCATAGATGGCCGATGAACAAGAAAAAGTTGATTTTAGTCACTCCAATACAGACTTGATGGCAAGCATCGCCGTGATTTTTCTGTTACTTGCGGTCGCGATGATTCTCGCGAACTCTGCAGCGGTGAGTAAAGCTGAAAATGCCCAAGAGAAGTTGAATGCGGAACGCAATGAGTTTAATAACGAGATTCGTGCACTTTTAGAGCTGCCTCCGGGCGGGAAGGACGTCAGTGACGACGGGTGCATTCGAGTCATCAATGATGATCTAAAAAGTGAAATCAGAATTCGGTTCATTGACGGTCAGTCGGCGAACGGAGAAAGGTGCAAGGGGCTTACCTTCGGTGCTGCCGAATTCAAGTTGAACGGACACAGTGACAGTGCTGTCATTCTCAATAAGCTTGCGATGATTTCCGCGAAGGCTTGCCAGAAGCAATCGGTTGGCAAAGATTCACCAATTTGGCGACTAAGTATCGAGGGACACACCGACAAGGATCGATATTTTAATGACAGTCTCTCGCGCTGTGATTTTAGGAATGAAGAACTTTGTGGGAATTTGTACTTAAGCGCGCAAAGGGCCCGCGAGGTGTACTTATGGATTGCGCGAACAATGGATTCGAACGAGGCAATCAGTCGTGACAAGCGATGCTTTGAAAAAATGGCTCTCATTTCCGGTCGAGGACCGTTAGACCCTGTTGATGAAAAAGATCGTGAGACAGCCTCTATTGAAGGTGAGACAGGGGCGGATCGTGACGGTAAGCAGAGCAATAGGCGCGTCGAATACATTGTGCATTTCAAAGTTGCTAAAATTGAGGCCGGCAAGTGAGCAGCCTAAAGAATCTGATCGAAAAAGCCGCAGTTGCTTTCGTAAAAGAAATTGAATTTACGAACGCGAACTACCTGCGGCGCCTAAATGAATTGACGAAAGATTTAGAAAAACTGGAAGTCGCGCGAGCGATTGCGCCGATCAATAAGTCTAGAATCGATAAAATTTGTGAAAAGGTGTACTCGGGGGAACAGCTGTCAACGGGTGATTGGCGAATCGTCGGTCGGTCGATGGGTGCTTTTAAACCCGAAACCCTTGAACGAGCATTGATGGCGTGTAGTGACAAATCAAGCGCATTGCAAAAGGCAATGGATGGTCTTTTGAAAAGCTGGCATGGCGGCGTGAAAATAGCTGAGCAGCTTAAACTTTTCGAAGCACATGCACCTACGGTTTCTTCTATCGCCTTCGGCTGGGGTGAGTTGCAAAATGCCCGATCTGCATTATTGCGAATTCGGAAAGGTGTAGGGGTCTTAGAAAAGACCGGACCTGGAATTAAGAGTTTAGTGTGGCTCGCGAACATTCTACGTGAGCCGAGTAGAAGTAAACAATTGGCGATGCTCGCCGACGTCAACTCATCAATCCTGATCGAGGTTCGGCCTTGGTTGGAGTCTGCTCAGCGTGCACCGATTCATATCGAGCTATCTAGCCTCGGCGTAGAAGTCGCACTTGAAGTTTGGAGTAATAGTCAGCAAGAAAAAAGTGCCATTTCCATTCTCGATCGAATTCTTGCTCACCCTGAGATTGGTGACCCCAGAGGATTCAGCAAGAGCCTAATCTGGTCCGAGATCGAGAAAAATCAGCCTGCGCTTTTTAGAAAGCTGCTTATTACCTTGAACCGAGGCGATATCGAGTTCTTCTTTAGTAAGCTCAAGGGGCTCGACAGAGACCGAAAAAACTTCTGGATTAATTATACCGATCAGATGCTTAGAACGCAGGTGATTCTAAGACGGGTTGAAGAGAATCAATTATCCCATAACTTTCCGGCCGGTAGTGAAGAACGGGCGATCATTGATCGAGCTTACGCTATTGCTGGAAGTAGCCAGCAAAACCTACTGGTGTTTTATTTCGGTAGTTGTGTGGCCGTTGAAGCGGGTGAAACTGGCCAGGCATGCTTCATATATGACCGAAGAGACTTTGAATCGACTATGGCACCGCGACTTTCCCAAACAAGTCGGCAAGTTCAAGGTACATCGCAAGACTTTAACGATAAATCATTGATCAAGCACCGTCAAATTCATCATCCACCAGGATTGTGGCAACGGCGCCTGGCCGACGTCCTGGCACGGCTAGGTATAACTTCGAATGGGAAAGCAGCATAAGTAGCGTATCCATCGCTATCCTCCATATATTGAACGGAAGAAGTGAATGGTTTAAGCTCTATGCTGTTTTCTTAGCGAGAGTTTCGAGAATAAATGCTTCGGGAGCTAAAGAGCTGAACTCCTGATCACGGAACTCTCGGACGATTCTATTTAGGGCGAACTGGTTAATAAACCCCTTCTCACAGAGGAGTGTGAACTCATCCTTGGTGATCCCAGTCATGACTTGGAAGAACTCCGGAGATTTCGTCTCAATGACTTCCTTGATGTTGTACTCCCGCTCATATGTCATGTAGATGAAGTCCGCCATACAGATCGCTAGACGCTTAATTTGGGTCGCATACCACTTCTTCTTAGACTTACGGTTTTTGTCTTCGTCGCTCTCCACGAACTCTTCGTTGTCGCGCTCGACTTCTTCATCAGGGATTGGTTCTTTTTGTTTTTTCTTCTCACGCAGTTCCTCG
>CAUJGS010000134.1 GCA_963170185.1 Bdellovibrionota bacterium | reverse complement strand
ATCTTGTTCATGAAATTGCGGTAACCCTCAAGGCGGCTCTCGCTAAACTTCAAATCGCGTCCTGATGCAATCTGCGCCAAGATCGTGAAGCGAAGGGCGTCAGCCCCATAGGTGTCGATAAGCTCAACCGGATCAAGTGCGTTGCCCGTCGACTTCGACATCTTCTTGCCATCACCGTCGCGAACAAGACCGTGGATGTAGACCTTGCGGAAAGGGATGTCCTTTTTAAACTCGCAACCCATGATGATCATGCGCGCAACCCAGAAGAAGATGATGTCGTGACCCGTAACCAAAACATCGGTTGGGTAGAACGTCTTCTGCATCTCGGTGTCGTTCGGCCAGCCCATTGTGCTAAATGGCCAAAGTGCCGATGAGAACCAGGTGTCGAGAACATCTTCATCTTGAGAAATCTTTGACGACTGACACTTCTCGCAGGATGTCGGATCTGTTTCCGCAACCGTCACGTGGCCGCAGGCCTCGCACGTCCAAGCCGGAATACGGTGTCCCCACCAGAGCTGACGCGAGATACACCAGTCTTCGATGATCGACATCCAGTGAAGATAAACCTTCGTCCACGATTCAGGCTCAAACGTCAGCGACCCGTTTTCAACAACGTGTCTTGCTGTCGTGGCCATCTTCGACATGCGTGCAAACCACTGTTCGCTTAAAAACGGCTCAACAACAGCACCCGAGCGCGAGCAATAGCCCACCGAGTGCGTGTACGGCTCTTCTTTAACAAGGAACTCACCTTCGCGAAGTGCCAGCAAAACTTGTTTGCGAGCCTCTTGCACTTTGAGGCCGTTAAACTTACCGGCGTTTTCATTGAGCGTGCCGTTTTTGTTTAAGATGTTGATCATCTCAAGCTTGTGACGAACACCGACTTGGTAGTCGTTGAAGTCATGCGCTGGAGTGATCTTCACAACGCCCGTTCCAAACTCTTTATCGACATAGGTGTCGCCAATGATCTCAATCGTGCGATCCGTTAGTGGCAACTTCACCCGCTTGCCGATGAGCTTCTTGTAACGTTCGTCTTCCGGGTGAACCGCAACAGCGGTATCGCCAAGAAGGGTTTCCGGACGCGTCGTCGCGACCACGAGCTTTGTCGAAGGGTCTCCTTCCACCGAATAAGCGATGTGGAACAGAGTTCCTTTTGTCTCTTTATGTTCAACTTCGAGATCCGAGATCGCGGTCTCTAGCGGACCCGACCAGTTCACGAGACGTTTTCCGCGATAGATCATGCCGCGCTTGTGAAGATCGACAAAAACCTTGCGAACAGCTTTCGAAACGCCTTCGTCGAGAGTGAACGTCGCGCGATCCCAGTCGCACGAATCACCGAGACGACGCATTTGCCCGTAAATGCGATTCCCGTACTGATGCTTCCACTCCCAAACTTTTCCAACAAACTCTTCGCGTCCCATTTCGCGGCGAGTTTTGCCTTCTTTTTTGAGTTCACGTTCGACAACCGATTGAGTCGCAATACCGGCGTGGTCCGTGCCCGGAAGCCAGAGCGTGTTGAAACCGCTCATGCGTTTCCAACGAATGATAAGATCTTGAATCGTGTGATCAAGTGCGTGACCCATGTGAAGCTGACCGGTCACGTTAGGCGGAGGAAGAATAATCGAGAACGGGGGCTTCGTGCTCTTGTCAGCCGCTTTGAAGTAACCCGACTCTTCCCACCACTTGTAGATACGAGTTTCAACGTCTTGAGCGTTGTAACGATCGGAGAGGCCTGTGTTGGATGCGTGGTTCGGAGAATTTGGTGTGGTGCTCATCCTTAAGAGCTTACACTTAAACCCGGCTGAGCCTCAACGCGTGCGTGCGAGGATGCCGTACATTTCGCCTTCCAAATATTTAGAAGCTAGCTTCCATTCCGCTGAGCACTTTGCTGCGCTCAGTCTTAAGATCACTCTCAGGAGAATCCCACTCGGCCTGCTCCAATGCTTGAACCGAAGAAGCCGGAAGAGAGTAGACGATTTGAGTTTCCGCGGACGTGGATTGCACACGAAAAACAACGATGCCCATAAGACCCATCGCCAAAAACGCGATCGCTAGACCTGCTCGAAAACTTCTCATGCCATCCCCTTTCGCCAGGAAACTTCTCTCTTGAGAGAAGCATTTCCGGGACCAAAAGCGGCACCGTCAGCGCAAATCTAACGAAAAAGGAGGGGTCAAACCCCTCCTTTTCTTCGCAATCCCTGTAGGAAATTCTTAATGAATCTCGCCGACTCTTAATCCGGCGTATCCGTCCAGTAACTCGCCGGGAACACATATGCCCCGGGATCTCCGGCGCCATGGCGAGTAATCAAGTCGTCAAATCCCCAATACGTGTTACACTTCAGACCAGTATTTACGGCCGCGCAATTTACTCCAGCCAATCCCGTACGATTCGGGTCAACCGCAGTCGGATCACCGTCCTGCCTAAAGGCTTGGAAGTCCTCAACCGTGTTCCACTCGTTTAAGTACAGTCGAATCCGGTGCCGCAATTCACCGGCTGGACCCAAACATGAAAACTGATAACTTCCATCGCCGGCCGCATCGACTGCGGATCCAGATGAAAAGTCTCCCGCAATCCCGCGATCGTTAACCGGCGCGAAAGATCTGGGGATCGTACGGGTAGATGGCCATGTCAATGGGTCCGCCGCATACGCCGCCCAATCATGAAACCCCGCCAGGAAGGTAACCGACTTTGTTACCCCACGTTCGGCTCGCACATCGTATTCGGAAGGAATTTTCTGAGTACGAGTGTACGTTTGATTAGCTAGTTCGAGATAGGACGTCGCAGGTAGGCCCGTCGTACTGTATTTAGGCCATGTGGTAATGTAGAAATGGGGAGTATCATAGCAGTTCTCCATCAGACCGCCACCGACGACCTCCGAAATTTGAATCACTCCTACCAAAACCCCCTGATCATTTGGCGTATATGTCGTGATCGTCGTATTCATACGACCCTCGCAACAATTCGGTAGTCGCGCGTCCGCCAAGCTATAATTGTAAGCACAGTTAAAGGAGCCGTTGGCATACAAGAGTCCTTCTCCCGTGTTACAAGCCAAGCCTTGAATGGGAACAGGAACCCCTCCCACTTGGCAACTCGTAACAACTCCATTGTTAACAACCATCTCCACTGACTCCGGAGGTTTACCTGGGGGAGCTATATAGTACTGATACGGTCGTTCCTCAATATAGTGGCAAAAACCTTCTGGGACGTTGAGTTCATACTCAAATCCATGAAACCAAACATCGTACTCCATCATGTTTAGCATGCAGTACATCTCGCCAGGATTGTTTGCGTCTGCTTTCGCGATTTCACAAGGTGCGTTTACGTCGCCAAATTTATGAAGGAAACTCTCGACACCCGTCTTCGCTTTAAGCCGGACGCGGAAGCCGGTTGCTGTGGTGGGGGCGCCGTTGTCTGTGCCGTCTCCACCAGACGCGTTTTCGTCGACGAAGTAATTGGATTCCGTCTTACACGCGGTCAGCGCTGAAGTGATCACCAATAGTGACGCGATCCAAAGTGTTCGAATATGCCGCATAGGACACTCTCCCCCAAAACCATATTCTAGCGTCTTTTCGGAAGGTTTGGTGAGATCCTGTGCGATCTAGTCCGAGGCCGAGTCCAGCGTATCAGAATGAAAAACGTCGTTTTCTCCTATCGAAAGTCCCGATTTTTCGTCACAGTCTTCGACGGTTTTTACAAGAATGATCTTCGTGCTAACTTGGCAGAAGCCATGCTTCGTAACACGCCTTCTTCTCTGAATAAATCTGCCCTTACGAGTCCCGCGAAAGCCCTCGCACTTGTCGTTTCCCTAGGGTGTTTTCTCGGGCCTCTATTCCAATGCGGCCAAAGTCTGGCGGCAAGCCCCATCGAAACCCCGCCTTGGTCGTGGCGCAAAGGCTCGTTTGGAATTTCCTCCACCACCGAGTATTTCACCTCAAACGCGAACTTCGGTCCCATGCGCGGAGAGTTCTCACGCCTTGCTGGCGACAACAGCCTGACGGACTTCAACACCTGGGTACGCGGACGTTACGCTTTTTGGCCGAAATTCTCGATGTACAGCGGCTTTGGCGTAAGCCAAGTGCGCGCTGTGGACCAGGTGAATGAAAAAACCAACAGCGGTCTCACCGAGGCCTACTTAGGTGGCCACTTCACGGTTTGGCGCAAGTGGCTCTTGATGGTGGCAGAGATCGAAGCCGGGATGCCTCTCGACGCCGGCGGACCACTTGTCAATTTCTCGAAAACCCAAACGACACCGTTGATCGCTGACGGCGCCTACTACGCGCGCGCGATCTTGCACATGCGCCGCAATCTCGGGCCGGCTTATCTCTTCGGTTACGTCGGCACGCACATTCCCAGCGAAGGGCTCGCCAAGCGTCTTCTCTACGGCGTTTACGGCGAATTTCCCATCGGAGATTTCCTAATGGCCGGCGGCGGGATCGACGGACACGAAGTCTTGATCAACGACGAGCTGACGGCGGCGGAACGAAATGTCACCAATGTGTCTGCAAACGCGGGAAGCCAACGATATCGCTCGTTTGATCCGGCCATCCTGCGCGCACGCGGCTGGATTGGCTTTAAGCCAGGAAAGACGGTTGAGATCCGCGCCGGTTATATGCAGGCCCTCACCGGACTTCGCGACGCCAATGGCTCGGCGTTCACCTTGAATGTCGTATTCAGTTCGATTCCTAAACGTACATTCCGTACACGTCCCAGCGGCGACCGCATCTCCGCGCCAGGCAACACGCGCGAGTTCCGGCTCGACTCGGAGACAGCCGACCCAGAAGTCATCGCTCCCGGCAACGACTTCGAGCCTCAGCGCGGCGACGATCTCAACGAAACCGAACGACTCTTTGACTGATGAAGTGATCAGTGGTGGGCTTTTCCTTCGAAAGAGGAGGAGTCTTCCATGGTATCACACTTCATTCGTTTAACGTTCCTCGTCGCAGTATGCGCTCTCGTGCCAGCCATCAGCGACGCCGCAATCGTAAAAAAAGATTTCGAATACAATCTCGCGGGCAAAAAGTATGAGGGCTACATCGCGTACGACGACGCCCTAAAAGGCCAACGCCCAGGGGTTCTTGTCGCCCACAATTGGATGGGCGTGACCGACGAGACAAAAAGCAAAGTCGACCAACTCGCCGAACTCGGCTATGTCGCGTTCGCGGTCGACATCTACGGCAAAAACTCTCGTCCGAAAAATATCGAAGAGGCTGCGGCCATCTCTTCGGGATTCAAGAAAGATCGCGTGCCGCTACGCAATCGCATGCATCAAGGCCTCAAAGTTCTTCGCGAACAAAAAAATGTCGATAAAAACAAGATCGCGGTGATCGGTTATTGCTTCGGCGGTACGGCCGCGCTTGAACTTGGCCGCGCCGGAGGCGACGTGAAGGCCATCGTCAGCTTCCATGGCGGCTTGGACTCTCCAAAGCCAGCCGACGGCGCCAAGATCAAAGGACGCGTCCTCGCGCTTCATGGCGCCGACGATCCATTTGTGAAAGACGAAGAACTTGCCGCGTTTGAAAAAGAAATGCGCGATCACAAAGTGGATTGGCAACTTATCAAGTACGGCGGCGCTGTTCACTCGTTCACAGAAAAAGCCGCCGGAAACGACAACTCAAAAGGTGCGGCCTACAACGCCAGCGCGGATGCTCGTTCTTGGGAAGCCATGAAACAGATCTTCGCCGAAGCGCTGAAGTAACCCTTCCGAATCTCTGGCAGAGCCACCTAAAACATCCACCCAAGCAGGTGGCTCTGCACGCTCTGCCAGTCCTGCCTCCGCCCTTCATTCTGCCCAAAATCATAAACGCAGAGTGTCTAAACAGAACTCTAAAATTGAAAATCTTGCCCGACTAGAGCCCAGCGACTAACACGGAAGGTGTCCGTTGAGGCTTCTTACGAGGGGTGTAAGCATGAGCGGTCTAGGGTTCGTTTCGCGTGTTCGATTCGCTAACTTGTTGTCACATTGTTTAGCAATCACGATAATTTATACCGGACTATCTCCCGAACCTGTTCAAGCTCTTTCTCTCTCCAATCAAAATCCTTACTACGGCCGCGACTTCTACCAATCTGTTGCCTCCGGCACTCGCGACACAGACCTCATCGAAGATTTAAGAAAAATTCTGGAAAGCCGCCACCAGCGCGTCTCTGGCGACTTCGACAAAGTCGGGGCGAACTGCGACACCGCAAGCCGCGACTGCTATCAGCACACATCGGTCGGCTACGGAACAGCTCGCCGTCTCTTGATGGGCCAGATCCATCTCGAAAACGATGGCGCACAGTACTTTGTAAAAGACGTTTACTGCGAGATCGAGTTCACGAATCGTGACTTCGGTGGCAGCCAAGCAATCGGCCCGGGTCGCATCCCTAAAAACACGATGCTCAACACCGAGCACACATGGCCGCAAAGCCGCTTCAACGGCGGCATGAGCAAAGACACTCAGAAGAGCGATCTTCATCATCTCTTCCCGACTCAGTCGGAAATGAACTCGATTCGCGGCAACCACAAGTTCGGCGACGTCGATGTACCTGATCGCGCGCTTCCTTGCTCAACGTCGAAGTACGGAACGGCAAAGGGCTCGCACGAAGACATCTTCGAACCACCAGTTGGTCACAAAGGAAACGTCGCTCGCGCACTCTTCTACTTCGCGACTCGCTACCGCCTTCGCATCGACCCGCAAGAAGAAGCCTTCTTGAAGAAGTGGCACCAAAACGATCCTGTCGACCAAAACGAGATCGATCGCAACGAGCAGATCTTTAAGATCCAAGGCAATCGCAACCCGTTCATCGATCATCCAGAACTGGTGTCACAGATCAGCGATTTCTAAATATACCGCTACGGCGCTGCCTGCGCTTTGCCTCGCAGGCTTGCTCGGCAGTTTTCTATACCGCTACGGCGCTGCCCCAAATAAAAAAAGCGGCTCATCACTGAGCCGCTTTTTTTATTTCTTACACCGATTTGCTAATGCTTCTCGGTTCTAGCTATTGGCCAGAGGGTTACGGAAACGAGCCATTGTTTTTGGCGCACCCGCGGTCGCGCCAGCAGGCGGTGCGGTGTTCGTCGGCGCCGGAGCCGCCGCCGCTTGGCTTTGCTGAATCGCCTGATTGACGGCCGCGTTTGATGCCTGCACCGCACTTGTCACCGTCGCCGCGTGAGCGAGGTTGATTTGCGGATCTGGCATCGACACATGGCTGGTTTCGATCATCTGCATGTGCGACTGACAAAGCGCACGCAAGTTCACTTCAAACTGCATACGAAGCTTTTTTACATCCGCGATCTCTTGATACATGCGCTTTAGCTGATCACGCCCTTCGCGCATCACAAGCTCGGCCTTCTGAGAGGCGTCGTTGATGATGAGCTGAGCTTCGCGCTCGGCATCGTGTCGAATCTGCTCACACATCTTCGTCGCTGTCGAAAGCGTTGCCTTCAACGTTTCATCGCGCTCTTTGTACTCCATGAGTTGGATCTCTTTTTGGCGAACCGACTCTTTCAGAGCGTTGCGTTCACGAACGAGCTCTTCCATCTGATCCGCGATGTCGCGCAAAAACGCGGCCACTTCGTCTGGATCAAGGCCCATAACTTTACGATTGAAATTCTTGTGGGCGATATCAATTGGCGCGATTCTCACGATTCCCTCCATTGGAGTCACGTCCACCGATCCTTCGATAGACGATTCTTTATCAGGATAGAGATTCGCTGGACCTTCGACAACGGCCCTTGGTCCAGAAAGCATTCCGGACCCACGCCTTTAATCTTTGGCTGTTCCGCGCGAGATTTCTTGATCGCGGAGTACGGCCTTCTCGAAGCTATAACGAAGCGCGCGTTCGATCTCGAGTTCACGCATGGACTGAAGTCCAGCTGCCGTTACGCCTTTTTTTGAAACCACTCGCTCTTGGAGATCATGAAGAGGCGTGTCTTCTGCACGTACCGCAAGCTGAGCTGCACCCAAGAATGTCTGAACGACCATCTGGCGCGCGATTTCGGGTTCAAACCCGTGCTCCTCGATCCACTCTTGCCAATACTGCATAAGTTCGAAAATGAAACCCGGTCCACTGCCACATCCCACGGTCAGAGCTTCAAAAAGCTCACCCTCCGGAGCGTGCACGACAAGACCCATAGGCGAAAGCAGATCTTCCATCATCGGCCCATATGCCGAAGCCTCCGGACCAAGGCAGTAACCCACAACGGCCTTGCGAATCGTCGCAGGGGTATTGGGCATGACTCGGATCAAGGCCTTCACTTTCGGCAAAAGTTTTTGCAGCGAACGAAGCGAAAAGCCAGCCGCCAAAGAAATCACGATCTGATTTGGCAGAAACGTGCTCGCAATCGGTTCGATCACCGAGGTCAGATCTTGCGGCTTCACCGCAATGATCACGATCTCACACTTGTCGATAAGCTCCTCGTTGGTCGCAAGTGGTGTTACACCGAACAGCTCTTGAACTTTCTTAAGTTTTCCAGGCGAGCGATTAGTCGCGAAAATCTTCGCCGGCGAAACGCGGCCACCCTCGACAAGAGCCTGAATAAGGGCTTGCCCCATGTGCCCTGTCCCGATGAAGCCGATCTTGCGCCACTCACGGGGGGTATTGGGGGTCGAGTCGTTTGTCATAAAACAATCATGATGTAGGTCATGCGACGACGCAAGAACTCTTCCGTTCACATTCCGAGTTCACATTTCGAGCTCAACTTCGGTGACCAAAGATCGCCGTTCCGATACGCACCATCGTCGCACCGGCCTCGAGAGCCTGGCGAAAGTCATGGGTCGTCCCCATCGAGAGTTCTTTGAACTGCGAAGCATACTCGGTCGGCAATGACGCCTTGGTTTTTTCAAACACCCGCACGATTTCTTGAAACTGCGTGCGGGTTTCCTCTTCGGAATCCAAGAGCGGCGGCAACGCCATGAGTCCGCAAAGCGAAATTCCCGGCAGCCCGCACACGCTCTTCGCCAACTCAATATACTCGTCCGGAGTCGCGCCTGATTTGGATTTCTCGTCCGCGAAATTCAACTGCAACAAAATCGCCTGCTCGATTCCCCTAGCGACGGCACGCTTGGAGATCTCCTCTGCCAAGCTCAGCCGATCCACCGAATGGATGAGATCAAATTCTCCGACGACAGACTTCACTTTCTTTGACTGCAAATGGCCGATGAAGTGCCACTGGATACCAGATGGCTTTGGCGTAATAGAACGCACCAATAGCTCGACGTCGTTTTTTTTCTCGATGGCTTCCTGCGCGTAGTTTTCTCCGAACACACGCTGTCCGGCCAACCACGCCATCACGACATCCGTGGCTGGTTTTGTCTTTGTGACCGCGATCAATTTAGCCGCGATCCGTTTCGTGCGCGATGATTCATGTCGCTTAAGCTTTTGTTCGAAGAAACGAATCTGATCGCCGACTTCCTTCACGCGCGAATTCTTTGCGATCGAAAACCCGGCGATCTTCTCGGCAAAAAAGCGCAATCCCTCTTCGACGATTTCCATCGGAAGTCCAACGACATTGTCATAGGGTCCATCGAGCCGTTCGATGAAATGCGAAGCCGCCCCTTGAATACCGTAACCACCCGCTTTATCGAAAGGCTCCTTGGTCGCGACATAGGTCTCAATCTCGTCCGGACTTAAATCGCGAAATCTCACTGTGGTCTCGGCATGACCGAAAAACTCGATGGACGTCGAGCTGTCGATCATCGCGACACCCGTGACAACCGAGTGAGAGCGGCCTGAGAGGCGTCTAAGAAATAATCGAGCCTCATTCTCGTCTTTGGGCTTGCCCAGGATTTGGTCATCTAGAACCACGACCGTGTCCGCCGCGAGCACCAAAAAGCCAAGTCCTTTCGAGTCCGTTCTCATTTTGAGACACGCTCGGGCCTTGTCTGCGGCCAGCTGTCGAATTTTCGCGCTCAGATTCAGGTTTTCGTCCGGAATTTCCGATATTTGAGAAGGGAGAACATCGAACTCGAAACCGGAGATCGTCAGAATCTGCCGCCGACGCGGTGACTGCGAAGCCAAGACGAGATGTCGATGCTGCATGACTCCCTTACATCACGGAAGGTGCTTGATGGGAAGTGAATTACTACCAATGGTGCTGATCCTGGTAACGGGCATCGCGGTGTACTTCTTTGTCTCTGCGCTTATGGCAAAAGACGAAGGTGCGAACGCCTTGTCGTGGGCCTCAGGAAGCGCGCCAGCAAAATCCCAATCTCCTCTGATCGAGTTCTCTCGTCCACTGGTTCACCAGTTCACGATTCAGTACGCCGTGCGCATAAAGGATAAAAAAATGCGCCAGCGAATCGAGCGACAACTGATCACATCCGGCCTCACCGCCGAACTCAACATCGACGAGTTTCTTGGGCTCAAGCTACTTTGGGGCGTGGTCATGCCGATCCTCGGCTTGGTCTTGAACTTCGCTTTGCAATTCAACTTCCCGATTCCTGTGTTTCTTTTCATGGGACTTCTGGGATGGCAGATGCCCACCATGCACGCCAACAAAATGCGCCAAACACGACAAACCGCGATCCTCAGCGAACTCCCTTTCTATGTGGATCTGCTGGCTCTCGCCGTGGAAGCCGGCAAAGACTTCCAAGGCGCCATTCAAGCGATAGTCGAGAAGGCGAGCAAAGACAGCGTTCTTGCCGACGAGTTCAATCAGGTTCTTCGCGATATCACGCTTGGTAGTTCGCGTGCCGACGCCCTGACTGGGCTCAAGGCTCGTTGCGATATCAACGAGGTCAACTCACTTGTGAACGTCGTCATCGACTCGGACGCAACCGGCGTCAGTATCGCCAAGGTTTTGAAAGATCAATCCGCGCAGATGCGACTCGAGCGTTTTGTTCGCGCGGAGAAAGCCGGTGCGCAGGCTTCGCAGAAGATACTGATCCCACTTGTCCTCTTCATCTTGCCAGCGGTTTTCATCATGGTCTTTGCGCCGATCGCGCTTCAGTTTATTTACGGGGGTGGCAATTGAACATCCGCCTCAAGCTGCAACCGGCCGAGTCCAACGTGGACCTCGCAAGCGATCTTCGCATCGCCGACACCCTGCTGACACGAACCAAGGGTTTACTTGGCAGGACAAGCCTTCCAGAAGGCGAAGGCCTTTGGATCAAGCGCTGTAATTCCATTCACACGGTGTTTATGAAATTTCCTATCGACGCGGTCTTTGTCGACGATGATCTCAAAGTCATTTCGATCTACCATACTTTGAAACCGTGGCGAATCACCCGTCTTCATCTGAAAGCCTCGAGCGTCTTTGAGCTTCCGGCCGGTACCCTTGAAAAACTGGGCGGCGTTCGAGTCGGCGAACAGCTTCTTGTTCGGGATATGGAACCCGTAGGAGGCACCGATGGGCTATAAGGCCACATGGGCGGTGCGCATTCTCACTGGCCCACAGTCAGGACAGATCATCCCGCTTGCTGCCGGTTACAATATCATTGGCCGCAGCCCATCCTGTCAGATCAAGCTCGCCTCCAACTCCGTTTCAAAAGAACACGCCACTATTTTGCTGACAGAAGACGGCAAGGTTCTAATCACCGACATGAACTCACGAAACGGAACGTTCGTGAACGGTCTGCGGGTACAAAACCAAAAACTCGCGGCCGGAGACAAACTGACATTCCATGACGTCGTGATCGACATCCTCGAACTTCCGCCAGGTTTCGATCCGCGGTTTGTGCCAGGAGCATCCCCCGGCGGCGGACTGCCGATGCCGTCTTGGGCCGGCAATGCTGCGGTTGCGATGCAACCTCAATACGCTCAGCCCTCCGGACACCCACAAGACTTCCAACACATGCACGAGCATGCTTCGCAGCACATGCCGGACCCAGGTGCTCTACGCGAAGAAGTGGAAAAACCGCAAGCTCAATACACCGGCAACGCGGTTCTCGACTTCTTTGAAAACATCCGCATCTACATCGATCACGTCGCCATGCCCGGCATCTACGCAGTCGTTCAAAAGATGTCTTACCGCCAAAGCTTGATGATGTTCATCGCGATCTACGTCGTGATGGTCACGGTCGTCGCGACCGTTCCCATGGTGACCTTGACCAAGAAAAGCATTCGCCAAGAAAGCGTTCGCCGAGCCAAAACGATCGCGCGTAACCTCGCACTCATCAACCGCCAAGCGATCTTGGAGAAAAACGAAATCGCCGCCACGGTTCGTCACGCTGAACTTGAAGAAGGCGTCACCAACGCCATCATCATGGCCAAAGACGGAACAATTCTCGCGCCAGCCAACAAGCGTGGAGAGTTCGCGAAGCTGCCGTTCGTGAATCAAGCACGGCGCGAGGAGCGTGAAACAGAGGGCTTCATCGGCGATTCGAATCTCGGTGTGGCCGTTCCTATCGCGCGCTACAATCCAGAAGCTGGCCAACAAGAGGCGGCCGCCTATGCTGTCGTTATCTACGACATGGGCGCTCAGGCGATGAATTCCGCGCAGACTCTCGGTCTTTTCCTTCAGATCTTTTTCTTGGCTGCCGTTATCGGGGGCGTGCTCTTCTTCTTCCTCGTTCGTGTTGTCGAGCACCCGATTTCCACCCTGGGACTTCAACTCGACGATGCCCTTCGCGAAGGGCGAGACGATCTCTCGACTGTCTACCAATGGCCATTGCTAGAAAAGCTCGTGAGCAACGTCAACTCGGCGCTCAGCCGCGCGGCACATGGAGGCGGCGGTGGATATCAATCGCCCAACGCCGTACTGAATCGCGATATCGAAGCGACCAATGTGGTGCGTATGTTGCCCATTCCTGCAATCAGCATCAATGCGGTCGACAACCGTATCATCACAACGAACTCCGCCTTCGATGCCTTGGTCGGCTCAGGCCTTCAGCTCACAGGGCGACCTGTGCTAGAAATTCCAGACCCAGCCCTGCAAGCGAACCTCGCGGACCTCATTCCCCGCATGCGCGATCAGCTAGGCAATATCGCCTTTAGCGAGATTCCATTCTCGGGTCTGAAATACGAAATCAATGGACAGGCCATCGTCGGAAACTCGGGTGAGGCCTCTTGGTATCTCATCACTTTAAGCGGAGGAGGATAAGCCAACGTGCGTGCGGTAGCCCCCCTCCCTAGGACGGGATTCAAGTTTGTGATAAATGTTCGCAGCGGCCCGGCGGCCGGTGCGACGTATCAGCTTTTGCCTCCGCGCGTTTCGATCGGCCGAGATCCTGCGTCCAACAATGTCGTGGTCAACGATCCACGGGTGAGCCGCAATGCGGTGGTGATCGAGTTCACTCCCGAGCAGATCGTCGCACTCGACATCAGTGGAAAATCAAAACTCTCGGTCAACGGTGTCCCCGGCGATCGCCACTCCATCAAGGGCGGCGACGTACTTCAGATCGGAGAATCTGAACTCGTATTCATCGTGGAAGCTTTGCAACTTCCCGCCACACCCGTTCAAGGCGGAGGACTTGCCCCCGCACTGCCTGGCAATGGCGGCTTCGGCGCTCCTCCTGCCGGCGCGCCAAGCGGAGGCTTTGATAGCGGTGCGCAACCGGCCAACCGAAAAACGCAGAAAAAAGGCGGCAGAGGCCCACTCTATCTGATCGTCGCTTTGGTTCTCGGCGGCATTATCATCATCGGCTCTGGCGAAGAGAAGGCCAAGAAATTGGACGCGGGCCTACGCACGACATCGGAAATTGAAAAGGAGATCTCCGAAACAGAGGCGCGCGTCGATGCGATCGCAAAGAAGCGACAGTTTCGAACAGAAGAAGAAAAGACTCGATACGAAGAAGCGCAGAAGCACTACCTTCGTGGATTTCGCGATTATCAAAAGGGCAACTACCCGCGGGCCATAGGCGCTTTCGAAACGGCCATAGGCCTAGATCCAGAAAACGTCTTGGCTAGGAGGTACTATCGTCTAGCCCAGAAGCAGAAGGATGAAGCGATCACTAACCTTCTGCTCGAAGGACGTCGATACCGTGAAAAGGCCATGTACACGCGGTGTTCAGCCGCGATTGAAAAGGCCCTTGTGTTGATGACGAACAAAGATGATTTGAAATTTAAGGAAGCGGAAAAAATTAAAAAGGAATGCGATTTACTCCAGGAACGATGATCTAAAAGTATGGCTACGTTAAAGGTGTTTCTACACGGAAAAGAAGTGTCTTCGCTGAGGCTCGAGCCTGGGCGTGAATACATTTTGGGCCGAGCAGAGGGAAGCGCCGTTCAGTTAGACGAGCAACCTGGTATTTCTCGCCAACACTTCCGCGTTTCCGACGAATCTGGCCAGTGGGTCGCAAGTGTTATTTCGAAATTCGGCGAGGTTATCCACGGCGGCCAGCCGGTGCCGCTTGTGGAGCTCACGCACGGCGCGGTCTTCAAACTTGCCGGGTACGATTTCCGTTTCTTGGAAACCGACGAACGTTCTCAAGTCGTCTCTCAACCTACGGCCGCCGGCGACGCGCATGACATCGCAATGGCCGCCGGTGCGGAACATCTTGGACAACCGACAGAGGCCATGGTCGATCCGGCGCAAGCGCCAGCCATGCGGCCACCAGCAACCCTCTCTCTGGTGCCATCGGGACCAAACGGAGCCGCCGGAACAGCCGCGACATCGCCAATGCCCCAGGGGTTTGCGCCCGCTCAGTTTGAAGGTAACGAAGAAGCCACGAACGTCGGGATTGTCTTACCCGCGCGTCCTTTTATTCGCATCGTGAAAGCCGACGGCGTGGAATCACGCATCGAACTAGATGGAAAAAAATGGCTGGCAGGCCGCGAAGATAGCTGCGATATCTTTCTTCCCGATCGCAAGGCCAGCCGTCGCCAGTTTGAAATCACATCGACTCCAGAGGGCTACTTTATTACCGACATGGGCAGTTCCAATGGAACTGTTCTCAACGGTGACCCTCTGATTCCGGAAGACCCTCGCCCACTTCAAAGTGGCGACGTGATTTCGGTCAATTCGCTTTTGCTTTACTTTGAAATTCGCGATCCAAATTTCGAAAAGCGTTTGGTCTCGATCCCACAAGAGATCATGGCTGCACCGGCCATGGTCCCCATGCCGCGTTTTGAAATCATCAACTATCCGGTACCCGCGGGTGCCGGTGGTGGTGGCGCGGTCCGCATGGATCATGGCTATGATCAGGGACGCGGAGACAAAAAGAAGCCAAACACAATGCGCTTGGCCTTGATCCTCGTGATCGTCGTCGGCGGACTTTATGCCCTGTTCGGTTCGGACAGCGGAGACTCCAAAAAAGCGCCGTCGGTGAATGACAAAGTCGATGCCATGAGCCGCCTCTCGCCTCAACAGCGACAACTCGTGAAAGAGATCTACGTAACAGCTAGAAACCTCTACATGCAGGGAAAGTTCGAAAACGCTCACGAGCAGCTAAAAAAACTGCACGAGATTATCCCCGAGGGTTACGAAGGCTCCAAGGCGATGGAAGAAGACTGCTTGGCCCAACGAGCGGCGGCCGAACAGCTTGCTTTTGTCGAGCAAGAACGAAAACGCGTCGAAGAACAAAAGCGCATGATCGATCGGAATATTCGCGAGTGCAACGGACTTGCCGACACCAGCATGAACGTTGAACAGATTCGCCAGTGTCTCGCGCCGACCATCGGGCTAGACCCGACGAACCCCCTGGTGGCGGACCTCATTGGCCGTGTCGAGCGCCGCGTTTTAGCGCGCGATCAAAAACTGGCCTCGCAACGTGACTACTCAGACCGCGTGGGTCGTGGTCGTGCGATGTTCGAACGAGCCGAGGGACTTCGTGCGAAGTCCGACTGGTATGCCGCCATCGATGCATACGGTAAACACATTGCCTCTGACTTTCCAGATCCCAATGGTCTGAAAGCCCGTTCGCAATCTTCCATCGTGCAGATACGAAAAATGATTTCAGACCGTGTCGATGAGTATCTCGCATCGGCCGAGGCCGCCTATCAATCGAAGAACTATAAAGAGGCGATTGAAGCGGCCAAACGCGCCAAAGAATTCGACCCGAAAAGCGAAAAAGCAGCCGAGTACATTGGCAAAGTTCGCCGAGAACTTAACGCACAACTGCGTACGATCTACGAAGATGCGATTCTCTACGAAGGTGTCGGTCGGGTTCAGGAAGCACAGACGAAGTGGCGTCAGATTATTGATCGTGACACCACCGACGGCGAGTACTTCCTGAAATCGAAAATCAAACTGAAGAACTACTCGGATCAGTCGCCATGAAGTTACGTTTTCAAAACCGTCCTTATCCAGGCGAAAATTCGAGACCCACGCCCGAGATCCACGTCGACGAGACGACGAACTCCGTCTTCGTCGTCGTGCCTTGGGGGAATCGCGAAGCCGCCAAGAAGGTCATCGACCGAATGACCGAGTACCTGGCGTTTGCGGCACAAGATCGCGAAGCCACGTCTCCACTGCCTCGCCTGACTTGCCTTTCGACGGCCGCAAACAACCTCCGAACAGCCGCGCTCTTGGCAAACGACATGATTTTCCGCGAAGACAATCGCGAGGAGTATCGAGCAGGCGTCGAACTCTTTGCGGCCACGCTCTACCAAAATGAGCTTTCTTGGCTCCAAGTCGGGGGACCGCAGCTTCTTCTCGGCCGTGGTGCTCAATCCCTTCTTCCTCTCGGCGCCAACATCGACCTTGCGCTCGACTTGCGCGACTGGCGTTCGAAACACGAGCTGCCGGCATTGCCCGCACAGCTTCTGGGACTTGATGCAAATGTGAACCTCACCATCAATAGTTTCCGCGCTCGCGCTGGTGATCGGCTGTTACTGATCAATCACTCACAAACTCCTGAGATCGCGTTTAGCTGGAAAGCCGATCAGCTGAAGATGGATGAAATGGTTCGTCAGCTAGCCAAACATAGCCCACGCTCCGCTTTCTGGCTTGGCCTACTCGAGATCGAAGCTTCTGCTATGGAAACTCAACTCACCAACACCAACATCAGCGGAGATGTTGCGTGAAGGCGTTTAATTTCCGTGAACACGAGTTCTTAGGTCGCTACTTGGAACTCAATCCCCTAGGGACCGAAAAAATCTGCAACTTCGACTGCGCGTACTGCAATCTCGGTCCGTCCACCATAAAGCTGAGTGACTTAAAAAAGTACGGTGGCTTTCCAGAACAAACGGAACTGGTCGCGGAATTCGGTAGGATCCTAGGCAGCTCGATGCGAGAGCCCGGAAACGAATTTGAGACTTTGGCTATTTCCGGAAACGGCGAACCAACACTTTTCCCCGACTTCTCGGCACTGGTATCGGCGCTACTGCAAAAACGAAACGAGCTGATGGCAAGTCAGCTTCGTATCGTGTGCTTCACAAACGGTGAAGGGCTTTCGGACAACGCCACAGTTAGCGCTCTCAACAAGCTTGACCAAACTTACCTGAAGCTCGACTACGGCGGCGAACGGGCGTTCAAACAGTTCAATCGCCCCCGCACTCGAACATCTCTTGAAAAAATCATTCATGGCGCCAAGTCCCTGAAGAACCTTTCAATCCAAACGACTGTCTTGTCCGGCGATGCCTCGCTTGAACCCCCTGCTCGGTTGGATGAATGGCTCGAAGTCATCGCGATGCTTAAGCCCAATGAAGTTGTTCTAACACTTGGACAGGCGCCGTTTCGCGACCCTTCACAACCTGTCAGCGGTCTCGAAGCCGCGACTGAAGAAGATCTTCATCGACTGAGCCACTGGCTGGATCGTCGATTGAAAATCAAGGCTCGGGTTGGCTCCTTAGACGTCGCATGAGCTGACTGCGCAATCGGCCTGCCTCAGGTTGCGCAAGTAAGACCTCCAACCCTTCTAGTTCACGCCGTCGAGACATTCCTGTTTCCCAAACTCGGCCCAAAGCATGCGACGCCTCGGCGACACGAACACCTGTTAAGCGCTGTTGGTCAAAACGCACGATCTGATCCAATGCCCTGGCTCGCTCGACACCCTCTGGCAGCCTTAGCCATCTCGCGATCTCCTTGGCGCCTCGAAACGGACAAACGCGCAGCAGCTCGACCTCAAATCCCGCACTCATCATTGCAGCCTGATTTGCTCCAAAAACAAACTGACTGCAAACGTTAGGAGCCGGATCCTCGATCCCGGACTCCCACTTCTGCAGCGTCAACCAGGTTCTCGCGTGAGCACTTTGCTCTCCCGAAATTTCGATTCGCTGCTGGTCCGTTTCGTTGATATGCGGAGCACCTTCGCCAGCTCGAATCCCCAAGCGTATCGAAAAAAAAGCCCGTGCCCAGCGCTCTTCCAAGAGCTGCTGCGCACTCACACCGGGGAATTCCTGATAACCGAGCGAAGACGCAAATTCCGAAAACTCTGACTTCAATTCAATAGTCCTCGCATTTCGCCGAGGCAACGGCGACACCTCGAAAGCGTCCGTCAGCGTGTTGTAGAGGCTCGAAGACGACTTCGCACCGTCGTGAATGTACAAGTAGGGACCTTTGCGAATCGCCACCCGTATCGGAAGAGACGAGTCCAACTGCCACCGCGCCCATGCCGACTCACTTAAGATCGCGCGATCCGAACGTCTCCACTCTTCGAGATGTTCTCCGGGTCCTTTCAGCGCGTCCGCCAAAGAACGCACTTCTTCACCTTCAAACATTCGCAAGCTTCGCGGAGAAATTCGTTCGAAAAGGGTAACACCCAAATCCGCCAGGCTGACATTCACATCAAACGATGACGACTTCGGTGCCCATTTGTAGTCAGTTTGTCCCGTCGGCAGATCCGTCGCGCGGCCCGGCTTTACCGGACTCACGGCATCTTTAACCAATAACGTGACATGGGTCATATCCGAATGAAGGTCCAAAGCCGGAATCTCGTCCAACCTCGTATCAGAGGCCTCGCCCTGAAGACCCACGACGACGATCACGGTAGAATCCCATAAACGGTTGCGACGCAAGTAAGCCCAAAGACGACCAAGAGTTTCGTCGATCTCTTCAAGCTGCGCGCGCACGGTGCTCTCTCTGGTGCGACCCGATTCATCAGGCGCCGGGCTCCACGGAACCTGCAAGTCCGCCAAGTGTAGAACCGCAAGATACGGATCCGAAACCGTGCGGTTCCTCGAACGATCGTCCAAACGCAAGCGCCCCTCTAACCAGCGCTGAAAAGTTTCAACCACCTCGCGAGCCGGCCGATGCATGCGACGCGGGCCAGGTCGGATATTGTCGTCGAAAACCTCAAACCCCTGGTGCAAACCCGTACGGCGCAGTAGCGGAGCGCCGCCTGAAACAAAGAGAGTCCGATAACCTTTTTGAAGTGCGGTTTCGGCCAGTGTTTCGACCGAGGCGGAGAGGGTTCCTAACTCGCCCCGTCCATTGTGTCGCAGTCCACTTCGGTACGGATAGTGACCCGTGAGAATCGAACCCATCGCGGGCGCCGACAGCGTCGATGTCGTGAATGCATGAGTGAACCGCACCCCCTCACGACAGATTTCACCAAATCCGGAACCAGTCGCGTCATCAGACTCAGACGGACAAACATTGAAACCGACACCCAAACGATCCACGGCGACAATGAGATAGGAAGGTCTAGTCGGTGCGCGCGACGTGCAACCCGTTTGGCCGAGAAGAACAACGGCGAACAGCCAAATGAGAGCCAGATGGAAGTTGGGCAGATAGAGGTCGGGACACCGCATGCAAGCAATGTTACCTTGACCTGCCCTGAGCCCCCTAGAAATAATTGCGTTTATGCTAACAGAACGTTTATTCAATATCGCGCAAGGTGGAGCAGAGACCATTCTTTGGCTGCTCTTGGTCATCAGTGTCATCAGCGTCGGCCTCATTCTCGAGCGCTGGATCGCACTTAAGTCGGTAGTGAGTCGTACCACTAAGAACCGCGCGCGGATGCGAGAAGCCCTTCAAAGCTACAACCTCTCGGATCTCGAAGATCTCTCCAAAGATCGCGACTCTCTCGAGGGGCGAGCCCTTTCCTACGGACTGCGACACGTTCGTGAAAACGGCACCGAAGGACTCAGCGAAATCTTTCATTCGTTTGCTTTGCTGGAACGCCCTCAGCTGGAACGCTCACTCAACTTCCTTGCAACTGTTGGCTCGAACGCGCCATTTGTTGGGCTTCTTGGAACAGTTCTCGGTATCATGAAAGCGTTTCGTGATCTCGCGGCCAATGCCTCGGCTGGCAACGAGGCCGTCATGTCCGGTATTGCGGAAGCACTGGTCGCAACGGCTGTCGGTTTGATCGTCGCGATTCCAGCCGTCATCGCCTACAACGCGTTTCAGAAACAAGTCCGCGGCATCATGCAAAGCATCGATTCGGTTCGCGAACTCTGCGTGGCCTACGCCAAGTCCCATAGTCTGAAAGCGAAAGGGAACTAAGTGGCCGGCGGATTTCAGAATCAACAAGACGAAGAACCGATAGCGGCGATTAATATCGTCCCGCTTGTCGATATCATTCTTGTGGTTCTCATCATTTTCATGGTGACAGCACCCTTGGTCCTCAAGCCAGTGATTGATGTGAATCTGCCGAAAGCGTCCTCGGGCGAAGAATCACCTCCAGCCCCTCTTAATATCGCCATCGGGCGAGATGGCCAGCTTGCGATCAACGGACAGACCGCCACCATGGACCAGCTTGCGGCAACTGCGGCTCAAGCCGTCGCCGATAAGCCTGACACGGCCGCGATTCTGCAGGCCGACAAGACCGTCACGCTAGAAACACTGACGGCGATCATCGACATTATCAAAACCGCTGGGGTCAAGAAGGTCGCCTTCAGTATCGAAAAGAAGTGATGGGATATAATCTGGCCTTGGTGCTTCAAGGCCCTTGATTCACTCGAGCATCCAGCGGCACTCGATACGACTGATACTCTTCAATTCTCAAATTGAGCTTAATGTGATTCGACGAAGCAGAGATGCGCTGAAACGTGTATCGCAATTCCCCGGCTCCGTTTGGATCTTGTTCTGGGGTTTGAATAAACGAAATCATCACCACGTTTTCGTTCTGACCATGAACAAGGTTTGAATTTCCACTGACCTGGCCAACCGAAACTGGTCGAACCGCATAGAGCGGTAACACCGTTTGATTGTAGGAGTAGCAGTTCTGCCCACTCTCATTCACACGCTTGAACTGAAACATACCGTCATAGGCCGGAGACGCCAGCGGGTTTCGCCAGTTCAGGTGTTTATTGAAAATCGTGTCCAGACGATATCCCAGAAAAAGCTGACTGACGTTGTTGCGATCCATTCCAGACGAACGATTGCGCGTCATCATGAACTCAAAAAAGTCGAGATAACCGTCTCCATCACTATCAAAGTTCAGAGGATCCGCATCTCGCTGCATAGCCGAAGTCCATTTCTCAGTTGGACCGGAAGGCGACGAAGAATATAGGTATCTCTCCTCGCAGCGGTTTGCTAAGTCGCGATCCTCATCTATGAGATCAGCCGCCGTGCAGTCCCGAGGAACACCTTCGGCAAACACGATATGCTTATAAAATACGGCGTCGCTCAGATACGGATCAAAGCTGTTGCGATTCGTTGGATTGAAAGTCTTGCCTTCCATCCTAGCGACCTTCTGTGGATCAGATAGAAATTCTGTGTTGTAGCGAACTTCATCCTTGTCGCACAGTCCATCGGCATCGGAATCCGCATCTACCGTCCCATCGTCACAAGGGGCGGCATTCAGGTTAGTTACAGTAAGGTTCTTGATTAACCACGGCTGCCCCGTTCTAAATCCAATCAGACTATCCAGCGGAATACGTCCTGAAATATTGGTATCAAGAAACTTTCCACGGCCCCAGTTGGCCATGCGGAGCATTCGACTCGAAGTCTCGTCGTTGGGTGGGCCATAATAAACCGTATTAAAGGTCACATCCCCCAGCGCCAAAAGCGAGCGAAGATCCGACTCCAACACCTGATCCGTAACTGCCGGCTGAGGTGCACCATCCGATATGAAAACGACCACATACATGCTTCGTTCGCCGGGATTCGCCGCTACGTCGCGAGTAATTGCCGCACTGGTCGCGGCAATTGCCGCTTGATAAGGTGTCGCTCCGGCATTTCCGTCTGCTATCGTTCCAATCGCCGCGTTCACCGTCGCCATGTCGTTAGTAAATCCACCGACAGTTCCCGTCGCATCCAAGATCGCGGGAGTCGCTCCACCATCTTGAAAGGTGATCAAGCCCCACTTTGTAAACTGGTTGGCAGCATGAAGATTGTAAAACGACCCAATAGTTCCAGCCCGGTAAGTCGCACCCGGATCTGTTGTGCCGTTTGAACCTGACTTATCCACCACGAACATGACTTTCGTGTAGACGTCTTGCGCAGATGGTTCAATCGCGCAAATTTCTCCGTCAGACTTCGCCGAGGCCAACTCATTTACAAGTAGCAAACGAGACTGATCGCAGTTCTGAAAGCCTAATACGATACCAAACGCGCCAAGGCCCGCCAGAAGGCTTTTCCTTAGGTTTTCAGAAACACGAAACACGATGCCCCCACGTCTCTTCTCTTATCGGAATCTCTCATCGAAATTCTGAATCAAATTCCAAGACCCCACGCCACTCTTAGATCAAGATTGATTCCACCTAGAAAGGCCTCTCATTGGAGATAGCCGTAATTCGCTTATCACTTGTCAAGAGTTTCGACAGGACCTCGCTCGTCTCATGTCGCTAGCTGAAGTTGCCGATTGAGAAATGGGGGGACTGCAGTTGGAAAACGCTCGATCAAAAATTGTTTCCGGAACGACCGGACAGAATCTCAAACTGAGACATCACAACTGTCTCAGTTCGGGTACAATTTTTCAGGTGAGATTTCTAATCGCGGCATTGCTAACTTTCGTTTTTTCCGTCGACGCCTCGGCGCAAGCGCGTGTGGACCTTGAGGACATGTCTGTCAAAGGTGAACTTCTAAATGACAATCGCATGCGCATGTCTTCACGCGAGGCGACTCGCGTGCAAGACCGCGTGAAGTACCGCAAGAACTTCCGTCCCGAAATCATCGACGGCATCGACGTACGATTACCTGCGGCTGAATCTCTAGAAGAGGTTGAATCCAAATGAACCGCAGTGGAATGGACGTTTTAGAAATACCCGTTGAAATATCGATCATGAGAGATGGTCGACCATTGATGGTACAGACGTTCCAGCATTCTCCAATTCGAATCGGTCGAATTCTCGAGAACGATATCGTTCTCCCGTTCGACAGCGTCTCTCGTCATCACTGCGAACTTCGCTTCAATTCAGGAAAATGGATCTTAAATGATCTCAAGAGTATGAATGGCGTGAAAGTCGCTGGGGAACAGGTGCGCTCGGCCGAGATCGCAGACGGCGGAAGCTTTGATCTCAAACCAGTCACGATTTCAATTCGGCAGCTGCAACCCGCTCAGCACCAAGACGCCCACAACGGTGAAACGGCGCCCGATTTCATTTCACCCACTGACGAAACTCTTGTCGGGCCAGATCCCAAACAGGCAGCTGGAAAACGCCTTCATACTAGCGGCGAACCAGCGTCCGCGCCGCGGCCTCAACAACACGCCCCCTCACACGACGGCGCTGCGCAGGCTCACCGCAAATCGACAGCAAAAAAGCCTCTGTTGAACGTGAACACCATCGAACTCATGAGTGAGCCGCATCCATTGGCAGAAAAAGCGAAATCACGCGCCGTGCAGGTCTCTGTCTTTTGGCATGATGCCCTTCTCATCGTCGAAGAATATCTTCCCGGAGAAGATATCATCGTCGAGGTGAACGGAATTTTCCTACGCCTAGGCCGGGTCGGCAAAGACCGTTCGGAAGTGCGTTGTCCAAACGGAACTCAGTTTAGCAACCGCCCAGGGCGAGAATCTATTCTGCTGCCGACAACTCCCGTTGTCTGGACGGCAGATTGGGGCTTAAGTCTCGTCGCCCGATACGTACCACCATCCAAATATCGTCGTACGGGTGTTGTTCCTTTCATCGAGGAAGAGCTGATAGATCCCATGGTCATATCGGGCCTCGTCCACGGAGCCGTGGCCGTCGCCAACCTGACATTCACGCCCAAGCAGATCGTTCACGAACCACCGCCGGAACGAGTTGCCAAAATTATCATGCCTGCTCCAGCTCCGACACCGGCGCCGGTTGCCATGGCAACTCCGACACCGACACCTCCGCCCACGCCGACTCCGATCGTCGCAAAGGCGACTCCGACTCCCGCTCCCACGCCCAAACTTCAAGCGAAGGCGACACCACCTCCCGTGGACAAAAAAGTGCCGATCAAAAAACAGCCTCCGAAGGTCGCGAAAAAAGAAGAAGCAGGCGCTGCGCCCAAGGCGGATACAGATTCGAAAGACAAACGCATAGCAAAGTCGAATCCTCCACCTCCTGGACCAAAGACCGAGGCTCCACTCGCGCCAACGCCGCGTCCATTTAATGCGTCGAGTGTTGGAGCACTGAAGGCACTCTCCTTACTTTCGGCTCCTGCACCTCAAACCGCCAATACCGAACGAATTGTCGTGCGACGAACGGCAGCGAATGAGGATGGCGGAGGATCGGGATCTTCAGCACCATCAACCTCTGCGTTGATGAAGGATCTCCCAATCGTCGAAGGTGGATCCGAGTCCGGAGTTGCCGGCGGCATGGCGTTGAAGGTCTCAACCGGAGGGTCCGGATACGGCGCGACTGGCTTCTCCGGGAAAACCGGTAAGCGAAACGTGCTTGGTTCCGTTATTGGTGGAGCTAGCTACACGGAAATCGCCAAGACCGAAGGCCTCACTCGCGAACAAGTCATGAAAGTCGTCCAAAAGCATCACTCGCAGATCCAACAGTGCTACGAGCGAAGCCTGATGGACGACCCCAACCTAGCAGGTCGGGCAGAGTTCGAATGGGAAATTTCGGCTCAAGGCTCGGTCTCGGCCGTCAGCGTGAAGGAAACATCATTACGTAACGGCGACCGACTTCTCGATTGCGTGAAGGGCGTCTTCCGCGGAATGAAGTTTCCGGTCGCGAAGAATGGGTCCTCCACGACCCCGACCATTGGCTTGCCCTTCGGTCGTCTTTGAGCATTTCCAAAGTCTCTTATACACTTTCTTACATGATCACAAAAATTCTCACCGCGTTTCAACAGGGCGGTTTCTGGATGTGGCCCATTTTGTTTATCTCGTTTGCCGGCTTCGCCTTGATGGCGGAACGCATACGATATCTCAGCCTTGCCTCCGCTGTTCGCAAGGAAGAGTTTTTGAATCAACTCAATCAACTTGTGCTGCAAGGGAATCTCGAACGTTGCATCGCGCTCTGCAATCAGAACCCAACACCACTTACAAAAATTGTTCGCGCCGGATTGATGGCCATCGCCTCGCGAAAGTCCGTCGACGAAGTGCAAACCGCGATGGACGCCATCGCGCTTCGTGAAATCCCGAAAATCGAAAAGCGCACGAGCCTGCTTGCCATGCTTGCCAATATGGCCACGCTGATGGGGCTCCTTGGAACGACGATCGGTATGATCGGTGCCTTCGGCGCGGTCTCAAAAGTTGCTGCCAGCGAAAAGGCCGCCGTTCTCGCCGGAGAAATCTCGATGGCCATGAACTGTACGGCGTTTGGACTTCTTGTGGCGATTCCACTTCTCGGCGCCTACGGTTGGTTGACCACACGAGGAACCGAAATCGTCGATGACGTCCACGAAGCAGCGGTCGCAACTTTGAACTTTATCATTTCAAATCGCGATAAGTTTGCTCGCTAGAGGAAACTGTTAGAGGAGCCCATGGGCGCATCAATGCCAGGAGGCGGGAAATCCGCCAACGTCGAGCTCAATCTCGTACCCTTTATCGATATGTTCTCGGTATTGATCTGCTTTCTACTCATGACAGCAGCGTGGAACGGGCTTGAGTCGATCAACACCGGGGCACCGCCAAAGTCACTGGATCTGCGCGATGACAACGATCCGCCTCCACCCGCGAAACCGGAAAAGCCGAAAGTGGCTTTGACGGTCACCCTCTACACAGATCGAATCGATGTAGGGGAGGACAACAACACGCAAAGTATTCGACACACCAATGGACAACCAGATTACGCAAGATTGTCACAAACGTTGGCCGACTGGAAAAAGCGCTATCCAGAGCGAAAAGACCTCATACTTGCGACAGAGAATCTTGCTCCCTATAAACATCTGATTCAATTGATGGACACTTTCATTGCAGGAGAATTCCCCGAAGTGGGAATTACGTTGAACTAATGGCTGGCGGAGATTCCTGGGGACATTCAGAAAAGATCATCAAGCCTGGGTATCATATCCGACCCAAGCATGATCTTCATGGATTGCGACAACGGCGAACCGACAATCACAAGGGCAACCTCGCTGGAGAGCTTCCACTGACAGCGATGATCGATATGTTTTCGATTCTCGTGATCTACCTGCTGATGAACTTCTCGGCGACAGGCGACCCGTTTTTCATGGGGAAACCGGGTGTCATCCTTCCAAAGGCTGGCGAATCCAAAATGATGGAAACCGCGCCACTTCTATCCTTTGCAAAGGGTACGTTTTATTTAGATGCCCTCACTCCAGATGGTGGACAGTTAAAAATTGAGGACGACTCTCCCAATCAGCAAAAAATTATTCAGGCACTTCAAAATCTGCAGAATCAGATCAAACAGAAGGACCCCGCGGCCTTTGATGGAAAATTGAACCTTCAGGCCGACGAAAACACTCCCCTGCTTTATATCAAAAGAGGCATGGCAGCCGGCACTGTGGCTGGTTGGACTTCGATCAACTTCGTCGTTGAACCGCAAAAAGAAAATTAAAGCTTTCGTGCCATCGGGTGAAGCACCTTTGGCTTCGGCACAGCACGTCGCTTGCTCTCAAGCTGCTTCACTCTCTTCTTAAATCCAAACTCATTGTAGAGTCCGGAAAGATTCCACACGGCGACTGCGTCTGATGCATCCGCCTTCATCGCTTTCTTTAACCAGTCAGCGGCTGTATCGAGATCGTTCACGTACATGCGGCTTAATCCCAATCCCGCCATTGCTGCTGCACTCTTCTCGTCAATCTCGAGAATACGATTGAAGATCGTCATCGCAACCCAGTACTGACCATCTTGGATGTACGCATTCGCAAGCTCTTTTAATACCGAGATATCACGAGGTGTATCGTAGAGCTTCGTTCGCAGGGATCTTGCCGACTTCGGCGGTGAAAACTTCTTCTGATTGCCGACCTGAATCGTGTCGGCCTCTTCCTTCACGAGCTTTCGCCCCTTTTCCTGGCAGCCCTGAACGTAGCGTGTAAAGACCTCAAATCTCTCGGCCGTCTCCATACATTGAGAGAAAACCGAGTTTGCGCCATCGATATACTGTTTGGCCTGCTTTCCAAGCTCGCGGCGATAGATGGATTGTTCGTTTTGTTTTAACCCAGCCGGCAGCGGAGAATCTGCGATGAATTTTCCAAGTTCAAAGTTAGCCTGGCCAAGCAGATAGAGCGCCGCAATCGTCCACCGACCAGCACCTAGCTTGGCGATCCCGTTCAGCTCTGCCGACAGCGATTGAAACGACTTGATCTTATTGAGCAGAGCCGCCTGATCGGCTCCATCTCGCATGCGAATTGCCCGAAAACTCTCAAGAGCTCGCTGAGCCAAGAGGAATCGCGCGTGACTCGATCGTTCTAAATCTCCAGACGATGCAATTTGTTTCAGTTTCGGCAAAGCTTCTGCTTGTCGGCCCTGTCGCCACAGGGCCAACGCATTCCAGTAGGCACCGATATCCGAATTCATACGAGCGGAGGACTTCTCCAAAAGGACCCATTCGCCGGCCAAATACTCCGAACGAGCCACAGCTTCCATATCGCCCAGAGCGAAGTACAGACGCTTGGACTCTTTGAAGTCCCCCATCCATTCATAAATTTGCGCAGCGCTTTTCTTCCAATCTTTCGATTCTTTTTCGGTCGGATATTTATCCGAGAATCGCGACAGGTAACGGGCCGCACGTTCAAAGTCGGCCGTGAGAAGCGCGATCTGCGCCATCGAACTGACGACCTCTTTGGTAAAGGTCGAATCCGAGTGTTTTTCAAGGAGCGCTTCGCCGACGTCATACATTTCGGGATCACGCTTGGATCGAAGCGACGTGAACGCTTCGTACAGCGCGGCCGAACCCATCGAAGAGTCTGAGTATTTCGATGCGAGGTTTTTCAAATTTTCCGCATATTCCTTTGATCCGAAGTTCCCTGCCGCAATTTGCAGGTCCTTGAGCTGAGCCCGCCGACTGAGGTCTCGAATCGCTTGCCGATCGTCAGCCGAAAGACCTCGCGTTTTTTCTAACTGCTTGGCCGCGGCAATCAACCCCTTAAAGTCATCCAACTGTGAGTACGCATTGATAATTAGAAAGATGGCATCGCGAACTCGAGAATCGCGAGAGAAATTTTTGATGAAAAACGTGAATGACTGAATCGCCTGAGGCAAAAGTCGATCTTCGTACCAGCTTTGTCCAATATTGTAAGCCGTCGACGCCGCTGCCGGATGACGCATGTTCTTTACAACCCAGGCCGTCCCGACATCACGCACGCCTCGCCGCGATCGCACCAAATCCAGAGACGTCAACTTGTCGGGCTCCTTCAAAGCATTTACATAAGCCTGAATCGCCGACTCCTGGAATTCAAACTGACGCTTTTTCGACTTCATCGTGCGCGCCAAATTTTCGAATTCAAGACCCGCTCTTGTCCATTCTTCGGCTCGGAACAAGCTTTCCGCTTTATTGATCAACATCTTTGCCAGGTCCCGATTCTGTGGAAACCCGATTTGATAGATTTCATAAGCCTGAGCGGCCTTCGAAAAGTCCTCTCTGCTATTTCTGGTTCGAGCTGTTTGCTGAATACGAGTTGCGATATCTCTTGTGACGAGTTCCAAAAACTTTAGCTGATTGGCTTCCTTGCGATTGTACTTTCCACCGCGTTCCACAGCACGAGCGCGAACCTCTTGTGCCGTGAAGACCGCATGTTCAATAAACCGAATTTGATCTGTTGGTTGACTGGTTTTTTTAATCGCTTCATTCCAACGCTGGATCGCTTCAAACTTCAGCTCGGGATCACTGGAGGCAACCAAAACTTCAATCCAGACATCTGCCACTTCACGCCACATCTCTTTTAGCGCAAGCCGGCGGCCGACTCGAGAAAGCACACGGCGATAGGTTTGGTGGCCATCCGAAATTTTTCGGAAATACTCGACCGGATGAACAACCACCGCAAGCGCTTTCTTGGCAGGGACGGAAGCAACGCTCGATACAGAAGGAGACGGAGTAGGAGACGGAGTAGGAGACGGACTCTTCCCTGGACGGACCCAAGCGGAGGTTTTTTGCGGCAAAAATTTCGGCGCCACCGCCGAAGTTGCGACCGGCTGTTCGCCAGACTTCGCCGCCGCCTGCTGTTCCTCTTTCAGTGAGGCCCGATAGTCGCCGTAGATTTCCACGTACGGCACGGCCATCGAGAGAATGGCCTCACGGCGAATATCCGTCTTGCGATAAAGTTCAGGAAGCTCTGTCGTGATATTTGTGCTGACTAAGCCTTGCGTACGAACGGCCTCCTCAAAGGCCGTCACCGCTTCCGCGTACTTCTGCTGATTGATAAACACCCAACCTATGCGATAGTGCGCAAGAGGCGCATAGGGCGAGAGCTCTTTGGCGATGACGCGGCGGAAGGCCTCAAGGGCGCCTTCAAGGTCTTTTTTCTCTTCGAGAAAGTAGTCTCCAAGAATGATATTGGCCTCAAGCAGGTACTGTGAACCGGGGAATTCTTGATTGAGCTGACCAAATGTTTTGATCATGGCTTCCGACTGCCCGATGTCGCGTAGCTCAAGCGCTTTGAAGAAGAGGGCCCGATCGCGCAGTCGACTTTTTGGGAAAAACGCGTAGATCTTCTGATAAATATCGATGGCTTCTTGCTTTGGCCGCTTCTCAGCCGTGAAGTCCATCTCCGTCAACGGAACACCTTTGTTCTTATTGACCTTGATCAAGTACATCAGACGGCTTTTCTGAAGAAACAGATCTGCTTGGGAGAAATAGAGGTCAGGCAGAAACTCGGTGTCTCGGACCCGTTTAATTTCTGCTGTGGTAACAGCGATCTTTTTGTCGGTGGCACGAAGCTGCGCCTCAAGCTCTCCAATTTCGTTGGCACTGTAGTTTCTTCGAAGCCCAGTTGTAACCTTCGGAGAAAGCACGGGGCCTTCCCGTTCTTGAGACCGTGCTGGGTTCACAACAAGAACAGTTGCTATCAATAGTCCGACAATCAAACCGGAAAAAGCAGAGGTCCAACGCTTCATTCGTCCTCTTCCTCTTCTTCTTCCTCTTCCTCAATCGGCGGAGGCGCGGCCTTTTTGGGAGCCGGCGGTCTCAGCACGTTCTGTGGAATCGGCTCGGAACACCGTGCACGAATCAATACTTCGTAATTATCAAGTTCATCCCACCACGACTCGTCAATGACCGGCCAATACAGCCGGTCAAACGATGTTTTTGATGCCGCAATTGGTTTGTAGTCAGCATCGTCCACCGGAAGCGTCGTCAAAGGTCGAATCGACGCCTCGTACTCAAGGAAACTGACCTGATCGCGAAGTTCGATCAGATGGCTTGCCACCCGTTCCACTTCTCTGGGAAGCGATCGTGTAATCGAAGCCTCCGTTTTAAACGCACCCATCTTCAGACCCTTTATCAAGGCCTCTCGCAACCTTGGGGCCGCGCGAAGATCCTCATCTTCCATATCCTTCAGTTCCGTTCGGAACCGGTGAATCAACGTCGCACGCTTCTGCAAGTTCCGACCTTGCAGCGCCAACTGTTTGATCTTTTCATCAGCTTCAAGATTCAAACGCGATTCAATCTGCTTGAAGCTCGCTTGATAGCGGCTTCGGAAAGCGGCAGCGGATTCTTTGATCAGATCGTAGCGGCAAAGATCTCGTTCAATAACCATCCGCAAGAGATCGGACTCTGGAGAACGCAACATTTGAAAGAAAGCGGAATCGATAACCTTTAAAACTCCAAGCGCTTTCCCGTACTCTTTCAGATAGTATCGAGACCACGCCATCTCCAACAATGCTCGCGCTCGTTCACGAAGCGGGAGGTCGGCCGATTTGACAGTTTCCAAGACTTCGTCGTAATTGCCTCGTTCGAAGACAAGGCGCGCACGATTTAATACTGCAAACTCTTTTGTCGGCTTACGAACATTCTCTTGCTTGGAAAGTTCCTCATAGATGGCTTCAGCTTCATCGGCTCGCCCGTCAGCCAGCACTTCAGCGGCACGTTCAAACAGTCGATCTGCATGCCACTGCGAATCAGTTGATACTTTACCAAGCTCTTGAATCGCCCAATCTTCGTAGCCCCTTCTCACAAGTGCTCGCGCACGGAAATAGGCCACCATTGCGCGCTCTTCCGCGCGGTCGTTGGTATTGTCAATCGCGCCGTCGAAATCGAATGCAAATGACTCCATCAAGTCTTCATCGATTTCATGCTGAGCCGCCAAGCGGTTCATCTCATATAACGCCCAAGTTCCTTGCGAGGTCCCCATCGAACGGAGAGCCACATCGAGATACACAACCTGCGCCGAAAGTGCGTAGCCTTTCGCGAGCAAGGCCTCGGCCACAAGCAGCTTAAGCTCCTCCAATGCCGGGCCGACTGCCGATCGCGACGGAATCTGCAGATCCCATGCTTTGTCTTTCTTCGAAGGAATGAGATTTCGAAACTGCTCGACAAATACAGGATCAAGAACGACAGGTCCCGGTGTCTTAATAGCTTTCAATGCCCGTGCATTCGATGTTGCACCCTCGGTCGCAGAACTCGCGAAGGATTGCACCGAATAGGTCGAAGCCGTCACACCGAGGAGAGTCGACACAATTGCCGCTGGCAGAAGAAATAGTCGACTTAAACGCGAGGCCATTGTTTCACCCTCGCCATTCACTCGTCTTCAGCGACGGAATTTCGCCGGCTAAAGAAATTGAACTGAAATTCATAGCCGATCCCAATATCCGTGATTCCCGTTAGACCAAGCTGGGAATCGTTGAAAAAAAATTGCCGGATGTAATAGCGAAGTGCCGAACGTGGGGAGAGAAAAAATCGTCCTTGAATGCCTGGAGCAATCGCCGGAATGTGGCCAACCTTGTTGAAAACCAGGGATCCCGCGCCAAGGTAGAGACTTGTTTCGCTATGAATCAACGACTTATTGAACAGCAACGACTTACCATATAGCGGCGTGTAGACGACGCCCGTCATGATGATGTTTTGAGGAAAGTCGATGACTCCCCCAAATCCCAAATTCTGTACGGCCACACCTAGATTTTTGAAATCCTGCTTCAGCTGAGTTTCGCGATTAAAGTTGTAGCCGAAACTTAGAACCTCCCAAGCAATGAACGGCCGAAAATAGTAGGCGTAGTTCAAAGTCAGTGGAAAACCCCGGTTGAACGAATCTGTCGGAATGTAGCCGATGTTCAGCGAAAGACTCTCGTCGATATTGTTTGTTCGACCCTGAATCGCCACGGGCGTCGGGAGATCATAGACATCTCGCTTTGGCCCGTCTTCTTGAGCAAAAGCAGAGAACGAGAGAGGCAGCGGCGAAATCGTCGCAAAAATAAGAATCAAGACGGATTGAATCACCGAAAGACGCATACCGACAGTTTCTTACAAACCGTCGGGATTTTTGATCTTTACAGTGAAATAGCTATGGGATCGAGACGTAGGTCGAACTTGGACAGAGGTCTTGCCCCCTGTCTCAAGCCCAACCCGAGCGACCCAGCTCAAGGCGCTGGCGCAGCTCTCGCTCGAGGCGCGTTTGCACCGTGATTCGACTCGGCCTTTCGCCGAGGACTTCTTCCATCGAGATCACGCTTCCCGGGGAAAAACCACAGGGTTTCATTCCCTGAAAAGCCGCAGGATCGTGCTCAACATTCAACGCCAATCCATGAAACGAGATCCACTTTCGAACCGCGATCCCGATTGAGGCAATCTTGCGTTTTCCGATCCATACACCGGTCGCCGGCGAAGCTTCTGTCGCGCCGTCTTCGACCTGCAGCGCATTGGCTTCCGACGAAATTCCAAATGAGTCGAGCGTCGCCAGCACAGCGCCCTCAAGCGCGCGCATATAAAGATGCAAGTCGCGCCCACGCGAGTTCAGGTCCAGTATCGGATACGCCACGATCTGACTCGGGCCGTGATACGTGGCACGACCTCCTCGAGTCACCTCAAAGGTTTCGCCTGTCCATCCAAAAACGTCGCCCTCTTTTGTTCCGCGCCCCAGAGTGACCACCGGCGGATGCGAACATAACACCAGCGTCTCGCGCCGAAGCTCGCGAGCCACTTGGTCAACGTACTCTTCCTGGCGAGAAAGGGCCTCCTTGTAGGCAATGAGGCCCCAGTCTTCGACATTCAACAAAGCCGGCTCCGATCGTTGAACCTCAAACATGCGCGCGTGGTCCTGCACCCGCTTTTGCACCACCCAATGGCTTTTGGATGATGTGAATCGCGTGGCCCAAAGTCGCCTCGGCGGCTTCCATCATGGTCTCACCCAACGTTGGATGTGGATGGATCGTCAGCGCGAGGTCCTCAAGACGAGCGCCCATTTCGACTGCGAGTGCCGCTTCCGAAATGAGATTCGATGCCTCTGGTCCCACGATGTGCACGCCAAGAACGATGTGTGTCTTTGCATCGGCGATGATCTTCACAAAACCATCTGTTTCCATCAACGAAACCGCCCGTCCGTTGGCCGCAAACGGGAACTTGCCGATTTTAAGATCCGTGTATCCGGCGGCTTTCGCCTCTTCTTCAGTCATACCCGCCGCTGCGATTTCCGGATCAACGAAAATCACGCTTGGAACCGTCTTCACTTCGTAAGCGCGGTTCTTGCCTGCGATGATTTCTGCAACCATCACACCTTCGTGCGAGGCTTTGTGCGCCAACATCGGCTGGCAGGCGATGTCGCCAATGGCAAAAATGTGCGGAACATAGGTGCGACGTTGAGCGTTCACTTTCACGAAGCCCTTTTCGTCCACCGCGATCCCAACACCTTTGATGTTCGCTTGATCGCTATTTGGACGACGTCCGACGGTCACCAAGACTTTGTCGGCCTTTAGCACTTGCTCTTTGCCGCCAACTTCAACGGTGACTTCAACGCCCTTGCCGGCTTTTTTCCAGCCCTTAGCCTTCGCCTCAAGCATCACGTCGACGCCGTTTTTCTTCAGCTTACGCGCGACAACCTGAACACATTCCGCATCGGCAAGACCAACCAACAGACCTTTGTTGGCTTCGACAACCGTCACCTTGGTGCCGAAATTCGAAAGCATCGAGCCGATCTCAAGACCGATGTAACCGCCGCCAATTACAACAGCCGATTCAAGACGCTCGTCGAGAGCCAAACCGCCAGTCGACGAAAGCACGTTCTTTTCATCGAATGAAAAACCTGGAATTTCAATTGGACGCGAGCCCGTCGCGATGACGAAGTTCTTCGCCGTCACGGACTCGGTTCCGGTTTTCGATTTGACTGTCAGCTCGGTCGTCGACTTGAAGCTCGCTTCGCCGCGAATGATGGTGACGGTGTTGCCCTTGAGAAGCTGTTCAACTCCTCCCGCCATGCGGTCGCAAACTGACTTCTTCCAAGTTTGCATCTGCTTCATGTCGACCTTCACTTTGCCTGGCAAAGTGAGACCCATGTCCGAAGCATTATGTTCCATTTTGTGAAGGAAGTGGCCCGCTGTGATCAGCGCCTTCGATGGAATACAACCGACGTTCAAACAAACACCACCCATGTACTCACGCTCGATGATCGCTGTTTTAAGACCCATCTGCGCCGAACGAATCGCGCACACGTAACCGCCAGGACCAGCTCCAACTACAACGACATCAAAATTCTGAGTTGCCATATCAATTCTCCCTAAGGTGCGCGCCTACATCATATCCAGCATCAAAACGCCGGGATTTTCGATACGACCGATAAATGCCTTCAAGAAGTTCGCAGCCACCGCACCGTCAATGAGGCGGTGATCCGCCGTGACTGTGAAGCCCATCGTGCGAATCGAATCGAGGCTCATGTTGCCTGCCGCATCGCGCTTGATGACTGGCTTTTCTTGGATCTTGTACATGCCGAAGATGGCAACTTCCGGATGGTTGATGATCGGAGTCGCGTACTGACCGCCGACCGAACCGATGTTCGTCACGGTGATCGTCGCACCTTTCATTTCGTCCAATGCCAGCTTTCCATCGCGTGCGCGTTTTGCGAGATCGTTGATCTCACGCGAAAGCTGAATGATGGTCTTTTGATCCGCGTTCTTGATCACTGGAACCAAAAGTCCGTTCGGAGTGTCGGCCGCGAAGCCAAGGTTGAAGTACTTCTTGTAGACGATCTCTTGAGCCGCATCGTCGATCGAAGCATTGAACATTGGGAACTCACGAATCGTTGCAATCAGCGCCTTCATCACAAACGGCAAGTACGTGATCTTCACACCCGTTTTTTCGCCGACCGCACGAAGTTCTTCGCGCATCGAAACCAGAGCCGTCACGTTGGCCTCATCCATCAGTGTGAAATGCGGAACGACGTGTTTGGCCATCTGCATGTTTTCCGCAATCTTCTTACGGATTCCACGAAGTGCCACGCGCTCTTCGGCTGCGCCTGCTGGCCCTTGATATGCTGGACGCGGAATCGACGGAGTTTGCAACGCCGCCATGCCGCCACCAAAAGAAGGCTGACCAGCTGCTACGGCACCCGCACCGTTTGCACCCATCACATCTTCGCGAGTCACGCGACCTGCGAGACCTGTTCCGCGAACTTGATTGAGATCGACACCCGTCTCGCGAGCTAAGCGACGAGTCGCCGGCGTCGCAAGGACACGCGAATCAGTCACGGGAGGATAAAAATCTGCCGCTGCGCCCGAGGCCGCCGCCGCAGGAGCCTTTGCCGCCTGAGTGGTTGCCGCAGCAGGAGAGGCTGTCATCGCTGCCGGCTGAGCCGCAGCCGGTGCCGCAGGTTTCGCCGCCGCGCCATTTGTCGCGCCATTTGTCGCTCCAGTCGAAGCACTCGCGCCGTCAGTTTCCACAACCAACATCACAGCGCCAACCTCAACAACGTCGCCTTCTTTTTTCTGAATCTCTTTGACGACGCCCGCGATTGGCGAGGGAACTTCCACTGTCGCCTTGTCAGTCATCATCTCGGCAACCGGTTGATCAGGGGAAATCTTGTCTCCAACCTTTACCAGCCACTTAACCAATTCACCTTCCGTGACGCCTTCACCCAACTCTGGAAGTTGCACATTCTTCGTTGCCATAGTTCCCCCTGTTAAAATTCTTATTTTCTCAATTCCGATTTTTCGATGACACCCTTCATGAAGAACTCGCCCGCGCGGTACGAGCTTCGTACCAGCGGACCACTTGCGACATAAAGGAAGCCCATATCCTCTGCGATCTTTTGCCACTCGGCAAACTCCTCAGGAGACACGAAGCGTTCAACTTTCAAATGACGTTTTGTCGGCTGCAAATATTGACCAAATGTCACGACGTCACATCCGACTTCGCGAAGATCGCGAAGCGTCTGCATGATCTCTTCTCGCTCCTCGCCAAGTCCCATCATGATCGACGACTTGGTGTAACGAGTTGGATCGATCTCTTTCACCATTTTCAAAACGCCCATCGTCTGACGATAGCCGGCCCGCGGGTCGCGCACTCGGCGCGTAAGACGTTCGACAGTTTCAATGTTTTGCGCAAACACATGCGGTCCAGCGCGAACGATTTTTTCGACCCATTCGCGGTTGCCACGAAAATCTGGCGTCAGAACTTCAACGATCAATTTCGGATCGCCCTCTTTGATTGTGCGTATCGTGCGGGCGAAGTGTTCAGAACCATGGTCGGGAAGATCGTCGCGATTCACCGACGTGATGACCACGTACTCAAGACCCATCTTCGCGATGGCGTAGCCAACCTTCTCAGGTTCTTCGTTGTCGATGCGACCACGCGGGTTTCCGGTCTTCACCGCGCAGAATCGACATCCACGTGTGCAAACTTCGCCCATGAGCATGAACGTCGCCGTTCCGCCACTCCAGCACTCACCCATGTTGGGGCAGCGTGCTTCTTGGCAGACCGTCGCAAGATTCAGCGTCTTCAACATGTCTTTGATTCGAGTGTAGTTCTCGCCACCAGGTGCTTTGACTTTTAGCCAAGCCGGCTTGCGAATTTGAGGTGCGGGAGCAGCGGTTTCTGACATGGCGCCTGTCATAGCCAAGCGCCTAGGAATTGTCGACCTACGCCCTGGATAACACAGGGCGTCTATGGTCGATTACGGCCTTATTTCTTCGCCGCCAGTTCGCGATCGATCACGTATTTGAAACTTGTCGCAGGAAGCGCCCCGCGAACCGGTACGCCGTTGATCAAGTAGGCCGGCGTGCCAGTGAAACCAAAGCTGTGCGCCTCGGTGCGATCGGCCTCGATAATTTTCGAAACCGCGTCGGATTCCGCAAGTTTTTTGATCTCGTCGTAGTTGAGACCGAGCGCCTGAATGGCCTTTTTGAGGTCCGCATCAACGCGGCGATTGTACTTCGCCATCGCCTCTTCCACCGACTTCGAAGCCCGTTCGGCATCACTCGGCATGAAGCCGGCCTGCTGTTCGAAGAGCATCGTTTTAAATTTTTTGGCTTTCGCCGCATCTTTCTGAGCGATCGCCTCAAAGAGCTGCGCCATTTTGCGAGCCTGAGGGTGGCGCTCAAGAGGCAAGTGTTTCAACAGCACGCGCACCCGATCGCCATATTCTTCACGAAGCGCCTGCACCGTTTTGTGGCCTTGCGCACAGTAGCCACATTGAAAGTCCGAGTATTCGACGATCGTCACAGGAGCCGACTTGGATCCATCGTAGGTGCGAGTTTCCGCAAGAACGGGAGTGCGGCGATCCGAAAAACCCTCTTCCAGCTCCTTGGTTTCCTTCTGCGTGCGTGCCAATTCCGAGACTTCGTTCACCACTTCGATGAAACGAGCCGGGTCTTTTCTCATGGAGGCGTAGAGAATCTCGGGATCCGATTCCATCGCTGATTTCAATTGTGCCGCATTCGGCGCACAGGACGCCGCCAACAACGAAACAAGTGCGAAGACGAAAATTTGAGGTTTGAACACTGGAACGCGCACGGTTTCCTCCAATTGAAACTCGTTAAATCGAAACTCGTTAAAATCAAACTGCTGTCGCTCAAGACACACTGGCCGAGGGACCGGTTCCCAAGATTGTCACAACGTACTTCCAGGAAGAATTCTTTCGTAGATGCGTCGTCGCAAGAATTTAAAGCGGCCGACAAAGGTGCCCAAAATCGTCCCTCGCGTTTGCCTGTTTTCCCTAGTAAAATACCCACTACGGCCCGCTTCAAGGAGGTCCCAATCATGACCAACCAAACCACGAAACCCGCTGCCCATCGCGCTTTGCTGGCACTTGCCGCTGCACTTTTGCTGTTTGCGCCAAACACCTGGTCGAAGGTCGAGTACGACTCCTCCTCGCTGCTGATCAAAAACTCCGACCAGGTCAGCGAAATGATCCGTAAAAAAATCCGCCAGGCTCAGAAAGTTCAAAGTCGACAAGAGGAGACCGAGGACGGCGAAATTCAAGCCGAACCAGAAGCACTGGACCACTTGCGAGACGCCATGCGAATCGCCCTCTCGCGTCCTGACCAAGATGGCGCTCGATCAAATCTTTATAGTCGCGTTCGCCGCGAACTCGTCGACCTCAATTCGCTGGACACCGTCTTGATGGAACTCACCGAAGAATCCATCGCCGAGCTTCGCAATCAAGATGGACCTCGACGAACGGCTACCTACATCGTGCTGCTCGAGAACATGATGGCCGAGCTCAAGCCTGATGCTCTCGAAAACCCGACCTACCGCAAGATCTTCGAACGCATCCGCGATGCGCGAATCACCATCACAGACAAGGCCCGGGTGCAAAACCTGCTTCGATCCATGTCGATTCCCGTCTCCCCCAGCCTGACCGCCGAAAAAATGATCAAGCAAATGCCACCGCTGAAAGAGCCGAAAGCCGACAAACAGCCGGCCGGCAGATAATAGTCCAGGCCCCTAGCTAGACTTGACCTTCGTGACCTGAAAAACGTGCTCAAAACTCCGATAAGAACTTATCGGAGTTTTGTTTTTTGGAAGCCACGAACCGTCCACTTCAGCATACGTCCCAATCGTCCATTCGCTCGCGCGTGTGGCGAAGCTTTCATGTGTGGACACTTGCGACGATCGGAATTTTGACCGCGGCCAATGTGTACTCGGCGCTGCGTCCGTTTGAAAGCTCGTATCAGCGCGGCGACTCGGCCCAACCGTTGATTCGCATCGCCGGTCAGAATTCTGATCAGCTTCGTCAGCCAGCCGCCGCCGGTGTCGTACCACTTGCGACAGATGGCGACGATCACATGGCTGAAGTTCGCATCGATTGCCAACAGCGGCTCGACATCGAATTAGCCGCAAATGTGAAGAGCCTCCGCTTGCAGCTAAGTGATTGCACACTTCCTCCCAGCAACGACAAGGCGCCAGCCTCAATCGAAACACCCGCATACTACGTAAGAAACGAAACCAATGGTTTCGAAGGCACCGTGTTTCGAATTCCTGCAGCCGCCAAAGATCGCCTCGCAAAGGACCGCATCTCCACAGACTTCATCACCTTGGAAAACGGCAAAAATCTCATCCGCATCAGCCGCAGCCTGGAAAACCAACCTTCAGTCGAACAGTGGCTGAGCATCAATCGAAACTAAAGTTTGCAATTTAAAAAGCACGAGAAACACCCGCCAGCCAAAGCGTCTGCCGAGGTGATGTGCCACCATCTTTGATCGCAGCCGACGTGACCAAATTGCCGCTCCAGTGGCGGCCAATCGGGTGGTATTGAATCAACGAAACGATTCCATCGGTGACTCGCCAGCGGCCTTCAACTGTGTAACGAGAAGTCACCGGCTTTACCACCGACAACAGCGTTTCATCTACGGGCCCAGGGCCAAACTGATCGGGGTTCATAATCAAGGTGACTTTGCTTTGCACCCACGGGTTCACCATTTTCACGTCGAGCATGTTGCCAGCAATCGAGTACTGAGCATCGACACGAAACGACGCCACTTCGACTTTTAGATTCGAGATTTTCTCTTTGGCTTCCCACATTGGACGCACGGTGGGGTCGCTTTTCGCATAGTTCTCAACATGCCACTCGGTCAGGCGTCGAACCATGAACTCCCCGAACTTGCGACGTTCATCAAGAAGTTCCTGCGGCGTCCCCTTCATCCCATAAACATCGTTGTAGTAACTCAAACGATTTGGCGCGAGAGCCACCTGCTCTTCTTCAGTCCGGCCAAATCGCTCCTGGTAACGTTCGCGAAACTCACGACTCAAGGCCTCATTGAAGATTCGATCGCGAAGCACCGCCACATCGGCGGGCCGTGGGGCCCAGATCAACTCGCGCGATTTTTCCTCACGTTCGCCCCTCACATCATCGGTGTAACCACGTCGCCAACGAGTCGCCGCTCCGGCGTCCAAGGACGCAAGAGTGCTCGCCACGAGAATTACAACCAGAAATGCAAAGCGGCCCCATGCCGCCGTCAGCTGATCCATCATACTGTCCCTAGAGCAATTCTGGGTCCGAGTCGGCCGACATGTCCTCTGCTAACCTATTGATTTTTATCTGAATCTTGCCTTCAAATTCGGCGCGTTTTGCTCCCACCAAACGGCCGACACCGCGCCAGCACCCGAGGCAGCATGTATTTTCTGAGTAATTACAAATATTTACAAATGGACCAAAGAGGCGCTGACGGCCTGGTCACAACTTAGTCAAAACGGCGCGGAGTGTCGCCTTTCACAGCCAGAGTTCCGACATAACTTGTCGTGGCCGGGGGCGTTCGTTAGCTTCAAGCGCGCTTTATGACCCAATCAAAAATACGCACCAAACTGCGCTCCAAATCTGACCTTCACCTCGCTCGCAAGATCTGGCACTGCACCGGCATCGTCGGTATGGTTCTGCTCTACAACTACTTCGGTACCGAACGCAGTTGGTGGATCATTCTCAGTCTCGCCGCATTCTTTTTTCCTCTCGACTGGCTGAGACAAACACGTCCCAAGCTAAATCAGGCCACCATGAAAGTCTTCGGCCCGGTGATGCGCCAACACGAGGAAAAGGCATTCTCAGGACTGTCGTACCTGCTCTTGGGCGGCATCATTCTCCTCGCCTTCTTTGAACGGCACGTGATCATCTTGAGTCTTCTGTTTCTGGCGATCGCCGATCCACTTGCAAGCTACTTCGGCATTCGCTTCGGACGAGACCGCATTTTGGGAAACAAAACGTTGCAAGGCACACTGGCCGCGTTTTTCGCATGTTCAGCCATCGCTGGAACCTACTACTATCTAAACGGCATCATGACCGAGCGCCTTTTGATCGTGGCCCCGATTTCGGGCGTGATCGGTGCCGCTACCGAGCTCATTCCCATTGGAAAGCTCGACGACAACCTAACTTGCCCCGTGCTTAGCGCTTTGGGACTCTCGGCTTTGTTTTACCTCTATGGAGGATTTGTCTGATGCCCTCTGATCAAGCTCTCGCCAACCAGCCTACTGGGCGCGTGCGCCGTTTGCGTCAACGCATGGGCATGCACATCTACGTCCTGCCAAACTTGATCACGACGCTGAATATGTTCTTCGGCTTCTTCGCCCTCATCTATGCCATTCGTGGCGAGTATGTCTGGTCGGCGTACGCCATCGTCGGGGCTGCTGTTTTTGATCTGCTCGATGGGCGAGTGGCTCGCATGACTCATTCCACCTCCAAATTCGGCGCCGAGTACGACTCGTTATGCGATCTCGTCAGCTTTGGCGTCGCACCAGGCGTTTTGCTTTATCTCTGGGCGCTGCAGCCATTTGGTCGAATCGGGTGGCTGGTCTCGTTTCTCTTCACAGCGTGCGGCGCGCTTCGCCTGGCGCGATTTAACGTGCAAGCCAGCATCGTGGAAAAGGCGTACTTCCAGGGCCTTCCAATTCCCATGGCCGCCGGCATCGTCGCCTCGTCGGTTCTTGCCTGGAACGATCTCGGCTGGGATCCGCAACAGTCCATCTTGCTTTTGTCTATGGCCATCTTGCTCGCGTTCGTGATGGTTTCCACGTTCCGCTATCGCAGCTTCAAAGATCTCGATCTGCGCGAACGCCTGCCGTTTTGGTACCTGGTGTTGGGTGTCGGCGCATTCATCGTGATCGCCATCCGACCCGAGGTCATGCTCTTCGTCTTGTTCATGACCTATGCCCTGCTTGGTGCGATCTTCGGGATCCTCGGCTGGGGACGTAAGCCACGCAGACGCGCAGCTATGGAAGCCGCCCTGCACGCCGAGGGCGACGACCTGCACGAGGTTGAGGAAGACTCAAACTCCCCGTCAGACGACACAGAAAAGAAAATCTGATCAACGACTATTTAGACCTGCAATTGGAGTCGCCATGAGCTCTCAATCTTCTCATCACGGATCAACCGCCCCCGGAATCAACGTCGGAGTTGTCGGAGCAACCGGTGTTGTCGGCGAGACGTTTCTTTTACTTCTCGCCAGTCGCGCCTTCCCGGTCGGCGAACTGCGCCTGTTCGCAAGCGACGCTTCAAAAGGTCTCAAGAAAAAATTCGAGGGGCGCGAAATCGAAATTCGCGTTCTGGAAGAGGGATGTTTTGATGGCCTCGATATCGTGTTTTTCTCTAGCGGCGACGACATCTCTGCAGAGTGGGCACCCAAGGCGGCCAAAGCTGGCGCAATCGCCATCGACAACTCGGGCGCATTCCGCATGCACCACGACATCAGTCTCGCGGTTCCTGAGGTCAACGGCCACCTGCTGCCGAAGCTAAAACGTGGCGAACGCCCCGGATCAGCCGCACAAATCATCGCCAATCCAAACTGCTCGACAATCCAGCTCGTGGTGGCGCTAAAACCCTTGGCCGATCGCTACGGCCTCGAGTTCGTGCGAGTGTCGAGCTATCAATCTGTCAGCGGCGCTGGAAAAAACGGAATCGAAGAGCTTCTCACACAAACCAAAATCGCAGTTGAGGGCGAAGAACCTGCCAAAGGCAGAACCTTCCCGAAAGTCATCGCGTTTGATTCGATTCCACAAATTGGCTCGTTCACGACCGATGGTTCGGCCAACGACGGTTTCTGCAGTGAAGAAATCAAAATCATGAAAGAGACACGCAAGATCCTGGCGCTTCCAGATCTCAAAGTCTCGGCCTTTACTGTTCGTGTTCCGACGCTGAACTCGCACGCCGAAACGGTTTGGGTGACTTTGAAAAAGCCTGTCAACAATCGGGACGAAGTCGAATCCACGCTTTCATCGGGCGAGGGAATCGAAGTCTTCAAGTTCGCAGAAGGCATGGACTATCCGACTCAGAGCTTCGCCTCTGGCCAAGATCCCGTGTACGTCGGCCGCGTCCACAAAGACCCCAACGATGCCAACACGTGGATGATGTGGGTGGTTTCCGACAACCTCCGCAAAGGCGCCGCGCTGAACGGCATCCAGATCGCCGAAAAGCTCTACGGGCTCTAAAGATACCGCTACGGCTCCGCCTTCGCTGTGCCTGCGCCCACGGGCTCGGCAATTTCGATACCGCTACGGCTCCGCCTTCGCTGTGCCTGCGCCCAAAGGCTCGGCAATTTCGTATATTACCTGTTGCTGCCTTGCGCTGCATTTGCTCAGATAGAGGCATGCAAAACAGCATGCTTCTCTCCTTGATGTTGCTAGCGACCAATCTCTCGACGGCTCATGCCGGCGTCACCGTTTCCGAAGTGGCGCGCGCATCTCGCGTCGAAGGACTCGGCACAGCCACCGTGACCATCTACGGTGGAGTCGCAGGCTCGCTAGGCCGCTGCGACACGACCGCAGCCGATGCATTATGCAACAACTGCAACATCACCGAGGGTGAAGCCTCTGGTCTGCCAGCCGCAGACCCCGACACGCTTTTGCTCGCGTGCAACAACCAACGCATTCATCCCGATCTTCAACTTGTGCTCTCGGTTTCCAGCGACGCCGTCGACGGCCGCATCACTCTGACCAATAGCGACGGCAACTCGGCTGTTGCACCCGTGACCGTCCCCGCAAATCTCACCAAGGGCAATGTCGGGCAGATCGCGTTTCGCTGGGGCGATATCTGCACACGCGTGATCTCGGTCGACACCAACAGCGGCGGCGAAGGGGCTACACTTTGCGCACCGATCTCGGGCCACGCGTCGGCGAGTTTCCGTTTTGGTATCTCCAACGATGGTGACGATCTGCTCAACGGTTCGGGCGACGACTTTCGCACCGTCACCGTGATCGTGCGCGGAACCGAAGGCGCGTCGATTGCCACCGACTGCGATGATGCGGCGACCGACCCACGCATCTGCTACTTTGAAATGGGGCCTGGCGACGAAAAGGCCATTGTAAAATCCCTGCAGAAACCCGACGGCAGCTCCTTCCCGTCTGGCCAGAACACGACCTACAAATTCCTTCGTTTCCTTTTCGACAACCGCGGCTTCAATCACATCCACATGGCGTCAAGCTATGTCGATCTCCCTATTGAGGCAGCCGATACCACGACGTTCAACGTCAACCCACGCCGAATCGAAGGTCTGACCAACGATTCAACCTACTATTTCAAAGTCGCGGCCGTGGACGCCGCTGGAAACGTCGGTCTCTACAGCGGAAAAGACACCGACGCCGATTGCCAGTACTCCGGCATTCCAGGAGACACCACTTGCCGAGTCGTCACACCCAGCGAAGTCGTCGGCGTTCTCGACAAAACAAATTGTTTTATCGCCACTGCCGCCTACGGCTCGTCGTTTGCCGATGAACTGACGACCTTACGCGATTTCCGCGATCAGATTTTGATCCCGACAAAAATCGGAAAGTTCTTTGTCAAATCCTACTATGCCGTGAGTCCCACCATCGCGAAGTGGATCATCAAAAGCGAGGATCTGCGCAACCTCACACGCAAAGCTCTTGTTCCGTTTGTCTGGTTTGCCGGTATCAGTCTCGCTTGGGGAGCCGACGCCAACACCTGGCTCTGGATCGTGATGGCCGCCGCTATCGCGTTTTCGGTCGTGATTCGAGTTGCAGCCTCTCGCCCACGCCGCACGCAACAAGGATC
>CAUJGS010000133.1 GCA_963170185.1 Bdellovibrionota bacterium | reverse complement strand
CAACCGATGGAAGATGCAGCTCTCGAAGCTATCGCCCCAATCACTGACGAAGAATTGAAGAGCATCGAGCTTACCGAACAAGAACGCGCTAACTTGAGCTCGAAAAACCTGAAGTCGATGAAGATCGAAGATCTCACGGCTTTGGCTCTGAAACTGAAAATCGAAAACGCTGCCGGCCTTCGTCGCCAAGACATGGTTTTCGAAATTCTAAAACGCGCGGCACGCTTAAACGACATCTTCGGTAACGGCGTACTTGAAATCCTGCCTGACGGTTACGGTTTCCTTCGCTCGCCTGATTACAACTATCTTCCAGGACCAGATGATATTTACGTCAGCCCGTCGCAGATTCGTCGCTTCGGTCTACGCACCGGTGACACAGTCAGCGGTACAGTACGTCCTCCAAAAGAGGGCGAGCGTTACTTTGCATTGTTGAAAGTTGAAACGCTGAACCACGAGTCGCCAGAGAAAGCTCACAACAAGCTTCTCTTCGACAACTTGACGCCGCTTTATCCGCAAGAGCGTCTAAAGCTTGAGTACACGCCAAACGAGTTCACGACACGTGTGGTGGACTTGATGTCGCCGCTTGGAAAAGGTCAGCGTGCGCTGATCGTCGCTCCGCCGCGCACTGGTAAAACTGTTCTCATGCAGAGTATCGCCAACGCGATTTCCCGCAACCATCCAGAGGTGAAGCTCATCGTTCTTCTGATCGACGAACGCCCTGAGGAAGTCACGGACATGCAGCGCACGGTGAAGGGCGAAGTCGTTTCTTCGACCTTCGACGAACCACCAACTCGTCACGTGCAAGTGGCAGAAATGGTCATCGAAAAAGCGAAGCGTCTTGTTGAACACAAGCACGACGTCGTGATCCTTCTCGACTCGATCACTCGTCTGGCGCGCGCGTACAACACAGTTGTTCCGCCTTCTGGAAAAATCCTCTCGGGCGGTGTCGACTCGAACGCACTTCATAAACCAAAACGTTTCTTTGGTGCGGCTCGAAACATCGAAGAAGGTGGATCGCTCACGATCATCGCGACGGCTCTTATCGACACCGGTTCGCGTATGGACGAAGTCATCTTCGAAGAATTCAAAGGTACGGGTAACTCGGAAATCCATCTCGATCGCAAGCTGATGGAAAAACGTATCTTCCCATGCATGGACATCAACAAATCGGGAACTCGTAAAGAAGATCTCCTGATCGAAAAAGCGGATCTCAACCGCCTGTGGATCTTGAGAAAGGTTCTTTCGCCAATGAACGTTGTCGATTCGATGGAATTCCTCATCGACAAACTCGAGGCGACAAAGACCAACGAAGAGTTCCTCAAAAACATGTCGGGCAATTAGCGCCGGGGCGATGCCCGGGCGCTATATATCTGAAATCTAAGGGAAATTCTGCCATGCGGGCGGAATTTCCAATTCACCTGCGGATGCATTCAGCAGGTGACAATAGGGTCTAAGTTCGTGTAAATACTTGGGTCCACCAATAGGTAACCGTCAGGAATTCGGACTACATAAAGGGTCGACGAACCTGGGGCAGAAAGTGATGTTGAGATGAAAGAAGCTATCCACCCAAAATATTTCGCTGACGCGACAGTAACATGCGTTTGTGGTGCAACTTGGACAACGGGTTCGACACAGAAAGAACTTCGTGTCGATATCTGCTCGAGCTGCCACCCGTACTACACTGGAAAACAAAAGATGATCGATACGGAAGGTCGTGTAGATCGTTTCCGTCGTAAGTACGCAACTCCTTCGAAAACGAAGTAGCTTGTCGTCTCTCGCTTTCGGAGCGAAGAGCGTAAAGCTTTAATTCGATTCCGAAAGCAACGAAGGCCCGCAGTATGCGGGCCTTTTTGTTTGCGTCGCGGTTCACTGGGTTTAGGCTTTAATTTTTCGGAAAGGTCCGCTGGTCATGTTCGATCGTTTGGAAGCTGTGGAACAGCGCTATGAGCAGATTCAACACGATCTGCAGAACCCTTCGGTGGCAAATGATCAAACTCGCTATCGAAGCCTGATGAAAGAGTCCGCGGATCTCGGCGAAGTCGTCGAGCTGTATCGTCGCTATCGTCGCTTGAAGCAAGATCGTGAAGGCGCATTGGAAATGATCGCTTCAGAATCCGATCCGACGATGAAAGAGATGGCAAAAGAAGAGCTGGCCGAGCTCGAGGCTTCGATTGCGACCACCGAAGAAGAACTGAAAATCGCGATTCTTCCGAAAGATCCCAACGACGAAAAGAACGTCATTCTCGAAATTCGCCCCGGAGCGGGTGGTGATGAGGCGGCCCTTTTTACCGACGAACTCTTTCGCGCTTATTCGCTTTACGCGGCCACTAATGGTTGGAAAGTCGACATCATGAGCCGCGCGGACGGAAACGTCGGCGGAGCCAAGGAAGTCATTGCGTCGATCGAGGGTGACAAAGTTTTTTCGCGCTTGAAGCACGAAAGCGGTGTGCACCGGGTGCAGCGGGTTCCAAAGACGGAAACTCAAGGGCGTGTACACACGTCGACAGTGACGGTCGCGGTCTTGCCCGAAGCGGAAGAAGTGGACGTCAAAATCAATCCCAACGATCTCAAGATCGATGTCTACCGTAGTAGTGGCGCCGGCGGGCAGTCGGTCAACACCACGGACTCAGCTGTTCGGATTACGCACTTGCCGACCAACACGGTCGTAACCTGCCAAGACGAACGCTCGCAGCTTAAGAACAAATCCAAGGCGATGAAGATTCTTTATTCGCGCTTAAAAGCGGTCGAAGACGAGAAGGCCGTGAAAAACGCCAGTGACGCGCGTCTTGCTCAGATAGGTACTGGTGATCGCAGTGAACGGATTCGGACTTACAACTTCCCTCAGTCGCGTGTGACGGACCACCGCATTGGTCTTACGGTTCACCAAATTGACGGAGTGATGAAGGGCGAACTTCAGATTCTGATTGATCCTCTGATCGCCTACTATCAGGCTGAACTCTTGAAGGCTCAGTCCAAATCGAACTAAGGAGTTCACGGGATGCCGACCGTAGGCGAGATCGTCAAAAAGACCACGAGCTTCTTTCAGGAGAAGGGTTTTGACTCTCCTCGCTTGGATTCCGAACTTCTCATATCCCGCGCCCTTGGTTGGGAACGTCTGCAAGTCTTCTTGAAGTTCGACTACCCCTTAAGTGAAGCCGAAATGGAAAAGTGTCGCGAACTTGTGCGTCGTCGCGCAAAGGGCGAACCGGTCGCGTACATTCTCGGTGAAAAAGGATTCTACGAACACGTGTTTGAAGTGAACACGAGCACGCTGATCCCGCGCCCGGAAACGGAATTGCTGGTCGAGCGTGGTCTTGAGTTTCTCAACTCCTCGGATGCCGCGAAGCCAGAAGCTCGCCAGTCGGCTTTGGTCGTGGATCTTGGCTGTGGAACAGGATGCATCGGACTTTCAATTGCGGCGGCGGTGCCGATCGCCAAGGTCGTTCTTGTCGATTTTAGCCTTGAAGCATTGGAAGTCGCGAAACGAAATGCGGCTCGGCTTGGCGTGGAAGCTCGTTGTGAATTTCGTCATGCCGACGCTGGTGACCTTGAGGCCTTGCAGGATCTCGTGGGACGTGTGGATCTGCTTGTCGCAAATCCGCCTTACATCGATCCGACAGACGAGAGAGTGTCGCCCAGTGTGAGGCAGTTTGAGCCAGCGACGGCACTCTTTGCCGGCGGTCCCGGGCAAAAAGGTCTCGAAGAAATTCGTCGTTGGGCGCTAACCTCTTGGAAGCTCGCAGCGACGTCGGCTTGCACGCTATTTGAAATCGGCGATGGCCAGGGCGATGACGTCATTCAGATTTTCCGAGAATCGGGTTGGGCCGATGTCCAGCTTCGTCGAGATCTTTCCAATCGGGAGCGAATGATCGTAGGCTTACTTGAGGGAGAGCAGCATGGATAAGATGAAGGTCATTGGTGGGCGCGCCCTGCGTGGAACTGTGCGAACAAGTGGCGCTAAGAACAGCGCTCTCAAGCTTCTGTTCGCAAGTCTTCTTGCCGATGGCAAACACACGTTTCACAACGTTCCAAAGCTGATGGATGTCGATTCGTCGGCAAATCTTCTGGAAAGCCTTGGCGCGAAAGTCGTGCGCAATGGTCACACCGTTACGGTCGAGACACGTCCTCCGGCATCGTTTGAAGCGCACTACGATCTTGTTCGAAAAATGCGCGCGAGCATTTTGTGCCTTGGGCCGCTGCTCGCGAAATACGGGCAAGCGCAGGTGAGTCTTCCGGGCGGTTGTGCGATCGGCAGTCGTCCGATCAATCTTCACCTGGATGGCATGAAGGCCATGGGAGCGGAGATTGAACTTCGTGGCGGATACGTTCACGCTTCCGCAAAACGACTAAAAGGCGCCAATATCCTCTTTGAATTCGCCACTGTCGGTGGAACTGAGAACATCATGATGGCGGCGACGCTCGCCGAGGGCGTGACGGTTATCGAAAATGCGGCGAAAGAGCCGGAGATCGTGGATCTTGCAAACTATCTTATCAAGATGGGCGCGAAGATCGAAGGCGCTGGAACAAGTATCATCCGAATCGAAGGTGTAGAGAAGCTTAAGCCTGCCGAGCACACGGTGATTCCGGATCGCATCGAGGCGGGAACTTTGATCATTGCCGGCGCGATTGCGGGTGGTGATGTCACGGTTACGGATTGTGTGCCGGAACATCTCGAAGCCTTGCTATTGAAACTTCGCGAAGCTGGTTACGGAATCGAGACGTCTGCGAACTCAGTTCGTGTGCGTTCGACGGGGGGTGCGAGGTGCGTGGATGTGACGACGGCTCCGCATCCGGGGTTTCCGACGGATCTGCAGGCGCAGTTCATGGCGCTTATGTGTGTCAGCGAAGGCGTTAGCGTGATCACGGAGACTGTTTTTGAAAACCGCTTCATGCACGTGACAGAACTTCTTCGTCTCGGTGCAGACGTCACACCCAAGAGTCGCGTTGCCGTTGTGCGCGGCCGCCCAGGTGGCCTTGAGGGTGCGCCGGTCATGGCGACCGACTTGCGCGCAAGCGCGAGCCTTGTACTTGCGGGGTTGGCGGCGCGAGGCGAGACAGTTGTGAGTCGTATCTATCACCTCGACCGAGGGTACGAGAATCTCGAGCAGAAGCTTTCTTCGCTAGGTGCTGGCATCGAACGTATCGTCTCAGACTCGTCTGACGACGCCTCTGAAACGCCGTAAATTTTGGGCGAAAAAAAACCCCAACTCCGGAGGGGCCAGAGCGGGGGTCGAGGCTGACTTCTGAGGGGAGAAGTCAGAGCCGAGACTTCGGACTGAAAAAGGAGGGGCCTCTTCAGCCGAGGGATTGTCGTTTCATTCCTAAGAACTCG
>CAUJGS010000132.1 GCA_963170185.1 Bdellovibrionota bacterium | reverse complement strand
ATCGGTTTGATGTGATGAGCTTTGACGACATCAAGTACGGCACCCGCTACAAGTTCGACAGTTTTCTTTTTGAACACCTTTGGTGCGGTCGTGCCGTTGGCCTTCACAAAGTGAATCACGTAGTCGATGACAAGCTTTTGGCGGCGTTTGGCCTTGGATTTTACCTGAAAGCGAAACTCAAATCGCTGGCCCAATTGGATTGTGCCAGGTTCGATTTTGAACCCGGCTAAGGAGATTTCGGGTTTGTTGGAAACGCCGATAAGTTTAAGTGCGCCGGCGTGTCCATTTTTGATTAGCGTTCGGAGTGCGCGATGAATGATCCAATCGATCTTCTCAGCGTGTTTGCCGGTCCCTTCTTTTTGCCACCGCGCCAGTTTTTGGACCACGACATCGGGGTGGTCTTTTGCGATATCGTTGAGGTGGTTGGCGACGCTTTTTCTGACGTAAAGTTCTTCATCGAATTTCAAAAGCTCAAGAATCTGGAGTGTCGGTTTTGGATCTTTCACAAACGCATGCAGGCGCTCGCCCCATGGAAGTTTCGGGCGCGATCCCTCGGAAGCCCAGCGCCTCACGTGAACATCGGGGTCTTTCGCGCATGTCGCAAGAAACTTGAGAGTCCCTTTGGCGTCTTTCGTAAGAAAGGGCCTCACGGCCCACTCCGAGGTAAAGTGCTTTGTCATTTCTTTCAGAGTTCTTAGAGAGCGTTCGGCATCGTCGATACCGTAGAGTTGAACGAACTCGGTGTACGGCCATAGATCGAAGCTCTTAAGCGATTTTGTCTCGAGGGATTTAAGGAGTATGTCGCTGGATTTGGTAAAGTCCCTGGGGAGCAGGGAATAGAGTTCGTCACGAATCACACGCACGCGAGGTTTCATCTCAAGTGGTTTAAGCTTCGGCATCAACTTTCTTAGCGTGGTGGCTTTTAGCTTGGGATCGGCGGCTTCAAGGGCGTCCGCCATGCGATCAAGCAGTTTTTGATCGTAGAAGTGTTTAAGTGCGCTTGGGTTGTCTGCCATGATTAGCTCGCAGTTCCGGTTGTTAGAAGCGAACGCATATAGCGTTGGAAATCGGGGTCCTCGCCTTCAAGAAGTATATCGAGAGACCTGCGGAAGTCGGCGCGTTTTAGCCAGAAGTGAATGTAGTCTTCCCAGCTTGACCAGTGACGTTTTGTTCGAGCGTCCATATCGTCTTCGTAAACCAAGATGAAGGCTCGCTCAAAGAGGGCGATCAGGATTTCGAAGATGATGCTCTTTCGTTCTCGTTGATCGTCCGTCAACTGATCGTCGGGTACGTACTTTGTGACAAGCTGAAGGTCGGCGTTATTCAACAGAAGAATCGAGAACTCGGCGTATTCGTCGGAGAGTTTCTGATAGATTTCATCATCTTCGTTTTGGCGTTCTTTGCGCTGTTCGAACATGAAGATGCCAAGCGCGAATGGCAAGCCGAATACCGTGACCACGTAGCTCGCAAGCTCCCAGTACTCCAATGTCGTCATGGCTTAACCTCTTTCGATGGCCGCTATCAGGCGAGCTAATATCTTCGAGACTTCGATAGAGATTCGTCAAACGCGCCATTGAAAATTCCGCGGCGCTCTGGCATCCTACTCGTATGAAGTGTTTTTTCTTACCTTCATTCAGACTGCTTCTTTCTAAGCAGAAGACCATCACCACCCCTTAGGGGTAATAGCTCATCTTTTCCCGCGCAATCGCGGGGAACCAAAAATATTTCTATGTAGTTCGTTTGTTTAAATAGTGCTGTGCCGTGTGCGTACCGCCGGTCACATCGCGTTCTTTAGGAGCTAGCAATGAATCAGTATATGGATCATCGGCAAATCGCCGATGAAATGGAACTCTATTGTCTAAATGAAGAAGTGGGAGCGGGGCTCCCTATTTGGCTACCCGGCGGAGAAATCATTCGCCGTGAGTTGATGGCGATGATTGAAAAACTCGAGGACCGAGCAGGTTACTTGCGGGTTTCAAGCCCGCCTCTGGCCAAATCGTCCCTCTATGAGCGCTCGGGACATCTCTCGGTTTTTCGAGAAAACATGTTTCCCGAGATGAAAGTCGAAGGTGAAGGGCAGGGTTTGTTTTTACGACCCATGAACTGTCCGCACCATCACCTCATCTTCGGAAGAAAACCTCGAAGCTACCGGGAGCTTCCGATGCGGCTTGCGGAATTCGGTCAGGTCTTTCGTTTCGAAAACAGCGGCGCGCTTTGCGGGTTGATCCGTGCACGTTCGCTTTGTCAGAACGACGCCCACATTTATCTCTTGCCGGACCAGGCGCTTGGCGAAATTCGTCGTATCCTTGAAATGAATCTCGAAGTATTGGCGCTACTGGGTTTGAGAGAATATCGATTCCGACTATCTTGTTACGATCCGTCGCGACCGGAGGAGTTTCACGGATCGGCCAAGGACTGGAATGTTGCAGAGGAGATTTTGCGAGAGGCAATGAATGACCTAGGGCTATCGTACTTCGAAGCGCCGGGTGAGGCCGCATTCTACGGACCGAAGATCGATATTCAGTTTGGCCTGGGCGACGGGCGAGAAGAGTCGATCGCAAGTGTGCAGCTCGATTTCAACTCCGGCGCAAAGTTTGATCTCGAAGTCGTGAACTCCAAGGGCGTGCGCGAAGTCCCGTGGATCGTTCACCGTGCCCCAATGGGAAGCTTCGAGCGTATCGTGGCGATCTTGCTTGAGCACTACCAAGGGCGGCTGCCAGGATGGCTTTCGCCGGTTCAGCTTGCGATCCTCCCGGTTTCTGCGGAGCTTGACGAAGCGGCGTTCAAGCTTGCGGAAAGCTTGGCTTCGGTGGCGCGCGTGCGAGTGTTGCGCGCGGGAAGCGGAAGCTTGGGTTTTCGTCTAAGAGAGTGCCATCGCCTCAGGCCTTTTATGCACCTGGTTCTAGGAAAGCGCGAGATCGAGTCGGGCTTGCTAAAGCTCATCGGGAGCAGGGGGGAGTTTCTCCTTGGCAGGGATGAAATTTCGAGGTGGCTAGAGAACTCCTTAGCTGTTTCAAACTCGAATTCACGCAACGTGGTGAAGATGGAGGGAATTTAACCTGTGTCCGGATTTTGCTGCCTGCAGCGCTGAAACTTAGAATTTGAACCAGATCTACTTTTTGAACTCGAGGAGTGAAAATGAAATTGAATGCGAAAGTTTTGAATTTTGGAACTCTCAGCACACTTGTTTTGACGGCCCTCTTGGCTGGTGGACAAGCTCATGCAACCCCTGGCGATGGCTATTGCGAAGGCGAAAAAGACGGGAAGAAATACTCGATCTTGATCGGCCGTCACGCAGTTGAAGGTCATCCAGACGACTACGAAGAAGTGTCGATCGACGGTCAGCCCGTGATTCGCTTCCTCGAAAGCTCGTTTGACTATGCGATGAAGAACTTCGGCGTAGAAGGTAAAGAGTTTTATCTGAACACGCGAATCGCAGCGAACCCAGAAGGTGAGATTGAGTTCGTCTATCCTGAGCAAAGTTTAGAGCAAGATCCAGACGGCGAAACTTGGTACCTCAACTTGTACCTCAAGGTTCCAGGCAAATCGATCGCCGTTGAAGGCGTCGAAATGACGTGCCGAAACTAATAGGGGAGAGGCGGTGATTCTACCGCCTCAAGGTTCTGTCTAGGACTCGGTCCAGACAAAAAAAGGCCGCTCCGGGCTCCGGGGCGGCCTTTGTTTTTTTAGGAGAAATCTCGGTTCAAGTGTATTTTATGCGTGCTGGAGCCGTGTTTTCGGCGACTTCGGGGGCATTTTCCCTCCGAAAGGCCCTTTCCGGGCGTGACAGAGTCGATGTCGTTTGGCATACCTGGCACCCTTGATTTCGATGCGGAGAGGTGGCCGAGTGGCTGAAGGCGCACGACTCGAAATCGTGTAACGGCTAATACCCGATCGAGTGTTCGAATCTCTCCCTCTCCGCCAATCTTTCTTCCTTCGGATCACCGATTCCTATTATCTCTTCAGGTACCGGTTCGTCGCCATCATGCGGATGTTTCGTTTGCTATTTATTGAAGGCGAGTGGAGCACGCGTAGGTCCATCAAAAAAACATCGCCGGCACGCCCTGACATCTCCACTATTTGGATAGCCGTTCTCTCAACTAATTGGGTCTTCAAATATTTTTCGGGGTGAGTGGCGAAGTCGGAATTTCGTCGGAGAATCTCATGGGCATTGCAGTCGTGAGATACATAGTGAAGCTTATGAGATCCCGCCAAAGCCAAAGTAGCTCCGCCTTGCGGTGGGACATCGTCGATGAGAACAAAAGCTTGGACTCCAGGAATTTGATCGACTCTCGGTGGTTTTAAATCCAAATGCCAATTCAGATGGTTTAGAGACCAATCCAATTTATGCGGAAACGAGAGCAGAATTTGCGATTGCGGCAGCGTTGGTTTCAGCGCTGCATCTACTAAAGCACTCATTGTAGCAAGTAGGTCGTCGCTAAACAGTCGGTCCACTTGTTCCAGCCGACCAACCATTTGTCCCAAGCGTTCCGTCTGCTGGAATACCGGAAGGTCCTGGAGTTTCGCAGACACGAATTTTCCGTTCGCCTTCAAATTCAATCTGGAAAGTTCGGACAGTACGGCCGCACGTGCGACAGCCACGGTTTTTCGCGAAAGAAATCCGCGTAGAGCCAGAATGCCTTGTTCGGAAAAATTATCTATGTGGAACTCCAAGTCCAAAATTTTCTTCTTACCAATTCTGGTGTAGTCTGATTGCCAAAATCAAAGGGAGATTGTTGTTGACGGATTTTGAGAAAGTCTTGGGATTGGATGTTGGGACGTCGCCATATGCGCGCGCAGCACTTATGGTTGTCGCGGCATTTTTTCTTTTCGTGGTTTGTCGTCGCGTCTTGTTTTCGTTGCTTCAAAAGCTCACTAAAGACCTGTCCAATATCTGGGTGCGTGCGGTTCTTGATTCGCGATTTCTTTTTCAAGTTTCGTGGATATTACCGATTGTGGCTTTGGCCGCTGGGATTCGTGGCCTAGCGGAGTTTCCTGGTGCGACACAGATCGCGGTCGAAAAATTCCTCATGATTGTTCTTACAATCATCGGGGCCCGTTCGTTCTCGGCGTTGTTTGATGCGATTCAAGGAAACTACGCGAAACTCGAAGTTTCTCGGAACCGCCCGATAAAAGGATTTCTTCAGGTTTTGAACCTGTTGGTTTACTTGGCGGCCGGTATTCTCATTTTCTCTGTGATTTTCGATAAGTCGCCGTGGGTCTTCTTAAGTGGGTTAGGTGCAGCGACGGCTGTTTTGCTCTTGGTGTTTCGCGATACGATTCTCTCGTTTGTCGCGGGCGTGCAGCTTACGACAAATCGTCTGATCAATGTCGGCGACTGGATCGAGATGCCGCAGTTCAATGCGGACGGTGACGTGATCGATATTGCCTTGAACTCGGTCAAGGTTCAGAACTGGGACAAGACGATCACGGTCATTCCGACGCACAAATTCCTTGAGCACTCGTTTCGTAATTGGAGAGGGATGTCGGAATCTGGCGGAAGGCGAATCAAACGGGCGATTTCTTTGGATGTCGGATCGATTCGTTTTTTGAAAGAAGAAGACATTCTTCGTTTAAATGCCCTGTTGCCGCTTCGTGAGTATCTTCGCGAAAAACAAGCCGAGCTGGCGGAATACAATAAGTCGTTTCAAACCAAAGAGTCGGCGGTTAATTCGCGACGCCTGACCAATATCGGCACGTTGCGAGCTTATCTCGAAGGATATCTAAAATCTCATCCGAAGGTTCATAAAGAGATGACCATCATGGTTCGTCAGCTAAGTCCGACCTCGACAGGCATTCCTCTTGAGATTTACTTGTTCACGAACACGACGAGGTGGGCGGATTACGAAGCGATTCAAGCCGATATCTTTGATCACATCTACGCGATGTTGCCGCTATTCGACTTGCGCGCGTTTCAGGAGCCTACGGGTGGAGACTTCGCGGGAGCGCTGAGCGCCAGGCAAAGAGATCAAGTGATCAGTCTATAATCTCGACTTTTATGTGCGGCCATTTCTCGGCGCAAGAATCCGCATTCGTGGATCCTTGCGTGCCGTCTTTTCGTATTTCAAGTGCGTCGTGCTTTGCATGGTTTCAGTTCCACGCCTCTTCGGCGAGATCTTTGGCATAGCTTTGAATGTCGCCGGGCCAATCTCGCACAAGAGATGTGAACTTGCGTTTATCTTTAGCGAAGAGGGCCCGTAGGGCTTCTTCGTAGTGCGGAAGGTTACCGGCGAGGCTAGACATGAACTGATAGGCGCGTTCTTGCGAAAGTTTCACGCGCTCCTTGGTGCCGGAGCTTTTTTTGGCCTCTTCGACTAAGCGTCTTAGGGTTCCCGAGGCACCGCCGGGTTGGGTTGCCAGCCATTCCCAGTGACGAGGTAGAAGTGAAACTTCACGCGCGACGACTCCCAATTTGGGCCGGCCTGGGCCTGACGCCGGTGCCGTGGATTCTTTTGGAGCTAAAAAGACTCGAAGTCGTTCGATAATTTCGGTATCGGAACCACTGAGATCAAGTTCGATTTGTTTTCCGGTGAGATCGCTAAACACAAGAACCGAAGCTGTTGTATCGGTCTTGATTTTCTTTTTCACTTTCAACGCGACTTCGTCGAGCCCGCCAGCAGCGATCTGCTTTTGGCCGGCGAAGGCTGTATATGTTAACGGGGCGTTTTGGTTATCGACTGTAGCGCTCATGGCGACCTCCACAGCCTAATATTACCCGGGTATAAACGGGTTGTCAATATCACCCGGGTAATATTATGGAGAGCAAAGGTTAGCGCGCGCTTCTGATAAGGGTTTGAAGTTTCGTGTGCACTTCGGCCAGAGTGCCAACTGCGATATATACGTTGTAGCGTCGGACACCGTTGACGATGCACTTGCTGTTTACGGATTCGTAAGAGGCCATATTCCACTTGTTTGTTCCCGAGCCTTTTGGCCCAGAGCCACCAAGATTGAAGTGAAAAGCGGCGTAACCGAAGCCAGCGCCGCAGCTCGTGATTTGACTAGGGGGAACATAAGCCGCCATCGCATGACTGCCAGAAGGATTGGAAAGGATGATCGGATCGAAAGGTTTTTTTCTGGGTGAATGCGCCTGGTAGGAGCCCGGAGGAAATCCGTTGCCGGAGATATCTTTGAGCTCGGAAGCGAGGAACTCGTTCAATGCGCCGTTTTGAGAGTTAACAAAGAAAAACCGTTTGAACTCACTATTGAGATAACCCGTTAGGAACTCGTAAACGACACTTTGAGTAAGATCTCGTGGGCCGTGATTGATTGCCAGAGCATAGCTAACAATCTGATTGTCCCCGAATGCGCCGATTGTGATTCGTTTATCTAAAACGGTGTTGGAAAGCGGGGAGGTGAGTCGAGAGTCGATTCCTTTTGGGCAGGCTCCGGTGAGTTTGCGATACGACCAGTAAGCCATCTTAATGCTATTGGCCATTTGGTTGGATGCGATCTTCGAATGCGCCAGAAGCTTGGATGTGCTGGTTTTGGATTTCACATCGTGGGAGGAGCCGGCTTCGGTTGGGTTGTTACACTCACCAAACCCGTCCAGCTGAATCGCTGTTTGGATTTGTCGGCCGTGATCGTGAATATTCACGAACTCGATACCGTTCCACTTCAAGCTAGTAACTGAACCCGCGAAGCGATTGGGGTCGACGGAGATCTCAATGGGTCGAGGCCCGGCACCCACGATGGTATAAGCTGAGCCGCTAACTGGCGGTGGATTGGGCCCAGGCGCTGGAACGGGCGCTGGCTGTGCCATGCCTCTGCAGTCAGGGATTCTTCCCTCGTACTGCCCGTGTCGAAGCCAGTGGTCGATCGCCTTCCCGCCGTTATTAACCCAACCCGTTACGACATCGGGATAACGTTGCAGGTAGCAGGCTTCGTTAAAGACGCCGTTGGTCTGTCCTTGTGCGAGCGTCGTGAGAAGAGTGCCGACAGCGAAGATGGCGACGTGTAAGGAGGTAGAGGCGAAGCTTTTCATTTTTGAACTCCCGATCGAATATGAGGCGTTTCATTTTCTGAAGACGCACTAGTTATCGCCATCGAGCGGAAAATATTTAGGGGCTAGCTGCTCTATCCACAAACACAAACAATCGAGAGAGAAATAACAAAAAAAAGAACACGTGTTTGCCGGAAATTCTCGACCTGCGACGGAGGCGGTTTCGTGTATTTTGTGTATTTCCATTTGAGGAGTGGCGCACTTGTCCCATAGACTTGTGGACCGTGAAGCACGTCTTGAAGACAGTCATTTTACATGCGCTAGCGTTGGCGACGGTTTTAGTCACCGTTGAGCTTGGTTTGCGCACGGCCGCTTGGTTCAAATCGGTTTCGAGAAATCAAAAAGTTGCGGAAGGCAGTGATCGTTTCGATGCGATTCTCATTGGCGATTCAATTTTGGGAACCATCGAGGATCCTAACACGGCGGCGGGTCGATTTTTATCTTACGCCAAAGCGAGTCGTCCTGCGGTGGAAGTGGGTGAGGTTACCCTTGGCGGATTGACTTCCGGTGAAGCGCTAGAGCGCATGCGTGAGTTATTAAGCAAGCGTTCGGTGGGAACCGCTTTTCTTATGGTTGGGAAAAATGATTGGGTTCGTGGGTGGGTAGACAAAACTTTTGACCGTCTCGTTCATTCGCCGGCGGGAAGACTTGAAATCACGAAAGCTTTTATGGTTCTTGCTGCGGAGGCACAGAAACGGTACCTGAGTTTGCGCCCCGACCGCGAGGCTCGTGCGCAAAAAAAAGATTTTACGCTGGCGTGGTCGCTTTATAGGGAACAATCACCCGAAGCTATTCCGGAGTTCGAAAAACAACTTCTTAAACATCCCAACTATGTTCGTGCGATTCGCGCACTGGTGCACCTTTACTACTTGCACTGGCGTCTTGATGAGGGAATTCAATTTCTTGAAAAACTCAAATCCGTTTCCTTGGAGAGGGCATTGGTCGATGTTCATATCGGCTACTTGCAGTCCGATCGCTCCAAGGCCAAAGGTGAGAGAGCCGCGCCGGACGATAGTGGGTGGGAGTCATCGGTGCGTTCTATGGAAGATCGGCGCCTGGCTTTCATCGCGAGGCTTCGTATAGCTCATATCGCCGACGACACGGCGGCGTTTGCTCAAGAGTTTGAAACGATGGGTCCGGAACAGTCTGAAGTGTTACTTCCTTCGACGCTGGCGAATCTTGAAAAGCTCGTCGGTCTTCTATTGAACGCCGGTGTGAGAGTGGTTGTCGTGGAATACCCGAGCCATCACTCTCGTCCACTTCGGAGTGCTTTATCAAAATTCGACGGTGATATCGAGATCTACGATAGTAGGGAATGGCTACTGCGTGACCTACCGCCGGAGGGGTTACTTTCCGCTTTTCAGCCAGACTGCGATCATCTTGAAAAATCAGGTGCGGAAGTCGTCGGGAAAGAGCTCTCTCGTATTTTTTTAAAATAGAGAGCGCATTGTTTCGGTATAGGACTCTGTCCAGAGGTGCTTACCCTCGGCGCGGAGGTCGCGGGCTCGTTGTTTGAGCCAATAGTGTGGAACGCTGGGATCTAAATGATGTTCCGCATGAAAGTTGATATCTAGAGGCAGCAAGAGCCACATGTAAAGTTTCGACCCTTGAACGGTGCGACTGACGTTCTCATTTTGGTTTCTTGCGGGGCCATGTTGGATTCCTCCCATCAGCATCACGTAGGGCTGCGTAAGCAGAACTAGAGGCGCAAGGTAGAGAGCCAAGAACTGCGGCCAAACTCCGAGAATAAAAATGAGTGCCAACATCGCGACTTGAAATATCGCAAATGGGACAAAGTCGCTTCGCGGGCTAAGAATAAACAACGAGCCGTCGGCCATTCGTTTTCGCCGAAGAGCTTCGGGGTATTCGGTGTAATACAGAATAAAGTCGTACGCGGTTCTTAGCGTCAGCACGCGTCCGATTAGTTGGATGAGGAATTTATGAAACGGCACGGGGTAGCCGCTATAGAGATGTCGGTCGGGATCCCAATGATCGGAGCCGACCACAGAGTGGTGGAGCAGGTGCAAGCGGCGATACTTTGAGAATGAAATGAATGTCGGAAAGGCACAAAGGTAGCGCCCGAGAAAATCATTCCACTTGCCGTTGGTGTGCAGGGTGCGGTGCAAACCCTCGTGGCAAAGTAGCGAGAGCGCTAGGATGCGGTTGGCAATCAAGATGAAGCTTAGTGGGTAGAGCCACCATGAAACACCTAGCGTGAGCCAACAGGCTACAATGATGACCGACCAAGACAGGGCGATGTCGTAGAAGGGCCGCCATGGTTTAATCGGATAGCGTGGGTCCATATTCTTGATTTTAGTTAACTTCTGCCTTCTCCGACTAGCGATTTGTCGAATACTGTTAATTCAATTATGGAGCGTTCAACTTTCAAACGACGACAGCTCTTGGCTGGGTTTGCCTCCGCTACAGCGATGGGGTTTCTTGCGGGCCGGTTCGCCGATCGCGCCGGAAAGCCGCGTGAATCCAACTTATTTGAAACCCCGTTCACGTTTTCCGATGAGAGTCGCACGGGTTTATTTGAGGACGAGAGCTTCTTTTTTCATGACTGGCACTCTCACCCTGAGAGTGCCTCTCGTCTTATGCAGGTGCACGACGAGCTTTCCGACTTCAAGGACATGAAGTTTCGCAAGATCGCCGTTCGAAGCTCGCCTTTTCAGGGAGCCGCCGAGTGGATAGAGGCTTTAAGTGTCGTCCATGATCGAAAATATCTCGAAAGAGTCAGTGAGAAAATTGATCAGCGCGATTACCTCACGCAGTCTCGGTGGTCCCCCTATGGCGGACCGCACGCCAGAGACGCGACTTATAAGGCTGCGGTTGGTACATTTGAGCTAGCGAGCAAAGTCGCTAATGGTGAACTTGCAAACGGTTTTGCATTGATTCGCCCGCCCGGACATCACGCAGGTCGCGCGTTTTCGGGAGGTTATTGTTTTACCAACAGCGTGGCTTACGCGGCCAAGCGACTTGTCGCAAAGAATCGCAAGCCGGTGCTGATTCTAGATCTGGATGTGCATCATGGAAACGGCACAGAAGACATTTTCTACTCGAGTCCCGAAGTGACATATGTCTCGGTACACCAAGATGACTGGCCTTACACCGGCGGTATCGAGCGCACCGGGGAAGGTGCCGGCAGCGGACTCAATTTCAATCTGCCGATGCCGCTTGGATTAACGGGACGCAGTTGGCATGAGGCCGTAGAAAAATTTGTCGTACCGATTGTTGAAAAAACGAGACCGGCTCAGATTTTGGTATCGATGGGTTACGACACGCATTGGCGTGATCCTCAGGGCAGTATGCTTCTCAGTGTCGACGAACAAATGTCGTTGGTAGCATCTGTGCAACGTGTTGCTGAGAGGGTCTGCGAAGGGAAAGTCGTTTTTGTGCTAGAAGGCGGCTATGAAAGACGGGCGACAGCTCTTGGAGTGCTTAACACTCTCAACCGATTGGTTGCGGACAAGAAAGCGATTATCAAAGACCCACTTGGGCCCGCTCCGCTTGGCGACGCGCAGGAGATGGCGAAGCTTGAGAGGGAATTCGCAAAGCGTTTAGATTCGGCTAGAAAAGTACACGGACTTTAGACCAGGCGTTTGTGCAAGTAGACGAGTTGCTCACCTACTGGATAGTCGCGAACGCGGCCGACTTCTTCGCATCCCATCTTTTTCCAGAACTCGACCGAATTATGGTGTTCGTAGGCACTAAGCAGAAGGCGCTTCAGGCCTAGGTCTTTTGCGTAGCTCTCGACTCTTTCTACCAACATTCTTCCGTAGCCCTGTTTGCGAAATTCCGGTTCGATCCAGAGCAGATCGATCAGCGCATAGTCATGGAACGTTTGAATGTTTACGCCACCAATGGATGTCATCTGACTGGTGTCGACATCTTTTCGTGACAGCAGCAGGCTTCTTGTGTGGCCGATCACACGAGATTCGGGTGAGGGCTCCTTGATGGCGGAAGCGAGTTCGTGCATATACGCGCGTAGTAGCGACGCATCATACTTGCCCCAGTCGAACTGAATGTGTGAATTCAGAGAACTCATATCTCTATTCAATCGTGTTGCCACAGCATCTGTCACTCAATACCCTCAATAGGAAGGGTATGACGTGATGGAAATTCGTAAAGAAGTGCGTACATTCCTCATGAGTGATCCGATTTACCGAGGGCTTCTTCCTAAGGAATTTGCCGATGATTTTCCATTGGTTGAGTCGGGTGCTTTGGATTCGATAGGAATTTTCAATCTGGTAAATTTCTTGGAAAAGAAGTTTGGCATCACTGTCGAGCCACAAGATCTTAACGACACCTATTTCGGGACGCTGGTCGCCATCGAAGCATTCGTGCAGTCGAGAAAGACATGAATAGGTGGCGAAGGGCTCTGCAGGAGTGGGTTTCAAACTCGCCCGAGCGTCGCGCGATCAAAGACGATCATTTTGATTTCGCGTGGAAAGATGTCGAAAGAGCGCTACAAGACCTTTCGACTATTCCAATAGATTGGTCGGAGCCGCTTGTTATTGCCGGCCAAAGAAACAGTCACACGATTCTTGCCATCTGGTGGACCCTCATTAATGACGGTGTAGGTCTGAATCTTGAACGACAGCAGTTGGCGACGATGCTGCCGCGACTTGTTTCGACTCTTACCAGCCACAATCTTTTACTTCATGAAGTGGATCTCAAGGGCTTTGAGGCGATACTTCGCGATCTTGGTTATGACCTTGGTCAGATGACGGTTCTCGATGTGTTTGAGCCGGACCCACTGCTAGGACATATTGTCGTGCTGCCGTACAAAACGCCGATTAGCGTACAGCGATGCCCGTCCGAGTGCGGTTGGATTCTCATGACATCGGGATCCACGATGGCTCCAAAACTTGTGATGATAGATCGACAAGATCTTGTCGCGAGAGCCGACGCGGAGATTCGAGATTTCGAAATTGTCAAAGAGGATGCGATTCTCAATGTGCTGCCGACGTCTCATGATGTCGGTTTCAATCAAGTGCTTTCTTGGATTCTGAGCGGAGCAAGGCTTGTGGTTCAAGCGCACCCGTCGACGGATAGGTTCCGAAACAACCTTCTAAACGAGAAAATTACGGGTGTTTCCGGAACGCCGATGATGTGGCTGAGTTTCCTAAACAAGGTGTCCGCTGGTGAGCGCTTTTTGCGCGTGCGATATTGCGCGGTCTCCGGCGGCGCTCTTTCGCTTCAGGATCTCGCCGGTTTGCGGGCACGATTTCAAAACGCCACCGTCTTTCGCACCTATGGGCAGACAGAGACATTTCGCTCTTTGATGGCGAAAGATCCGCCCGGGTCCGAGCTAAGGGCAACGCATGGCCGACCCATTTTAGATGTTCGCCTAAAACTATTAGACGATTCAGGCCTTGAGGTTGGCATCGGCCAAGAGGGTGAGCTTTCGCATGAGGGAGTCGGGGGAATGCTCGGCTACTTTCCGTCTCCTCTTAAATGGCGAGAGGTTCGCACGGGCGACTATTTTCGGTGTGATGACGCGGGTCAATTCACGTATCTTGGCCGACGGGACGACTTGATAAAACGTTGGGAGATTCGAATGCACCTTTCCGAAGTGGAAGAAGCATTGCGCGGATTTCCGGGCGTGCTTCAGGTGTGTGTGATTCATCGCAAGGTTGAGGACAGTAGACAAAATGCTTTGGCCGCGTTTTTGGTTATAGCAGAACAAAATGTAGCGGGTAGCGAGTCGAGCGAAAACGAAGTCTTGGAATACTGCAAGCGTGTTCTCTCGCCCTCAAAAGTGCCTGATAGGATTTTTTTTGAAGCGTCCCTGCCGGAGACAGCCAGTCGTAAAGTAGATCGCAATGTTTTGCGGGAAAAGTGGGAGAGCGCAGATGGTGAATGAAGCAACCGAAATGGTCATTCGCAATCTCACACAGACGGAGCCGACCCCCTTTTATCTCTATGATTTAAAAAAAATTCGCGAGCGAATTCAGCTCGTTCAGATGCGGTTGAGCTCTGATTTCGAAGTCTTTTATGCCGCGAAAGCCAATTCTCACAAAAAAATTTTGGAGACGATGAAGACGGAAAACCTCTCGGTGGACGTCGCATCGATGGGCGAGTTAAATCGTGCGTTGGCGGCGGGGTTTTCTGTCGACAAAATTTCCTTCACCGGCCCGGGCAAGCGAACGGACGAACTGATAAAAGCCGCCGAACTTGGAATAGGGGGAATTGTTGTCGAGTCGGAAGCCGAGCTTATAGAGCTTGATGGCGTGGCTGGTCGTTTAGGTAAGAGGGTCGCGGTTGTCGTGCGTCTTTCGCCGATGCAGCGAGTGGGCCATATAGGTCGTCTCATTGTCGACGAACCGACTCAGTTTGGTTTTGACGAATCGAGTTTCGAAAGCCTTGTCATGTGCCTTTCAAAAACGCGAAACCTTGACCTAATAGGAACTCATTCGCACGTGCAGTCTCAGATCCTTCATCCGGAATACGTTGTTAAAAATTTCGAATTCGCCCTAGAGGCATCGCTGCTGTTTCAAACGAAGTTAAAAACCTTTGGAAAATTCAAACCCGCAAAGGACAAGTTTAGAATCGCTCTTGGTGGCGGGATTGGAATTCCATATTCCGCCAAATCAGAGGCGTTTGATTTTGATCGATTCGCTGTCGGACTTCGGCAATTGACCGCCAGATACGGAGGGGCGGGGCCACTGGGAGTTCCGATGCGGTTTGCCATGGAGCTGGGTCGATACTTGGTTGGAGAGTCCGGCTACTTTGTATCAAAAATTCTTCGCGAAAAGACCGTGCATTCAAGAGGCCGACGGCTCAAATTCGCGATCGCCGACGGCGGATATTCCCACTGCCAGATCGCATGCGGAGTGGGGCAACCCATTCGTACGAACCTCCCCTTCTCGCTACTGAAATCCGACAAAGGCCGCTGGGGCGGCGGTTCTGAAATCGTTTCGATCGCGGGCCCGACTTGTTACACCCAAGATATTCTTGTTCGAGAGGCGTCGTTGGAAGGAATCCGAGCCGGCGACTGGCTCGTTGTTGAAAATGTCGGTGCCTACGGTAAGCAATTTAGCCCGACGACCTTCCTCCTTCAGCCCGAGGCTGCCGAATATTTCGTGGGCGAAGAATGAGTGGAGCCTTTGCCGGACTAATACTGGTGATCGGCCTTTATTTGCACTGGGTTGTCCCATGGCAACGACGCAATCTCGTGATCCTTTTCATCGGACTTGCAATTGGCTCGCTTCTTTGGCCAGAGGCGACGGTGATCGCATTTGCCTTAGTGGCTCTTCAGTCTTTGCCGGGCGGGCTTTCGCAAGCGGTGCCGCGGTGGTTGATGGTCGCCTTGCTTTTGTCGCCGCTGGTATTTCAAAAGGTTTGGCAGACTCAAGCCGTCGGTCTTTCTTATGTTAGTTTTTTAGCGCTCGCACTGTATCTCGATACTCAGAAATCGGGCGAAATGGTTTCTTGGAAAGACAGGCTGTGGTTTAGCTCATTTTTTCCCTTAATTCCCGCTGGTCCGATTGAACGTTGGTCCAATGTCCGCCCGCAACTGGCGACGAAACGAGTGTTTGATCGAGGTCTGTTTGTATCGGGTTTACTTCTCATCTCGCTTGGAATTTTCAAAAAGGTGGTGATCGCCGATCGTTTGTCAGACCTTGCGGTTGATTCACAGAAGGACTTTCTGTCCTATTCTGGTATCGGCATGTGGGCCTACCTTGGACTTTGTTTGATTCAAATTTACTGCGACTTTTCGGCCGTCATAGATTTGGCAAGAGGCGTGTGTCGCCTCTTTGGTATCGAGGTGATGGACAACTTTGATCGGCCTTATCTTGCCGACTCGGTTCAAGACATTTGGCAGCGCTGGCATATTTCACTGGTGAGTTGGCTGCGTGAAACAGTTTACAACCCGATCGCGCTGAGAACGCGCAGTGTGACGTTAGCTTCCGCAGCGGTTTTGTTGCTGGTTGGTTTGTGGCATGGTGTGAAGTGGCAGATGGTATTGTGGGCGCTTTATTGGTTGCTCTTGTTCTGGTGGGCGGTTTTTTTACGAACAAAGGGCTGGCGGTTAGGGATTCCGCTGTATGGTCGTCGGGCACTTTGTGTTCTTGCGATGGCATTTAGCACGGTCTTTATGATCCCCGACAGTATTTCGGAGCTATCGAGCGTCGTCGGGCGTGTTTTTTTCGTCGGCGTGCCGTCGCCGACGGAACAAAAGACGCTTTCAATTTCGCAGGTGGATCTTCTGATAGCGATCGTCGGCTTCTCCGTCGTGCTTGTGTTTGAAATGTTCACGGCGCAGCTTGCGGTCAAATATCGTTCGTTGGGTGGCGCCATTTCAAGCCGGATTCAGGCGCTTTCGATTTTACTTATCATCGGGTTCCTATTTCTAACGGTCGCCTTCGGCGCGAGTCGATGGGTGAACTTCGTTTACATGAGGTACTAAGTGATTTCCGAAAGGGAAATAAACGAACGCCACCATCTTTCTCGTCATATCGGAATTGCGATGACCGTCGCCTGCGCGGTTTACATCGGTAGTTCGCCACCAACAGGTGGAGTGATTTGGTTTCCTCTTTCTGGTTGGCTAGCAGAAATCTACTCGACCGGAATCTTTGATGCGCTGAAGATGTTGTTGTTGGCGTTCTTGGTGGTGAGGGGGCCGACTGTCGGTGTATTGGGCCTTGGCTCGGTTTTGGTACTACTGATTTGGGCCGCGAAGTATTCGGGCATGGGCGCCTTTATTCCGATAGCGGCCTATAACTTAGCCTTCTTCGCGACGGTGGCTTCTTACTTCAAGGGCGAAAGCCCGTCGGATATTGCTAAGGATCAAAAGAATATAGGCAAAGCGGCCGCGATGTCTTTGGCGATCATCTTTATTGGGGCGGCCTTGCAGAAAATAAACTCAAACTATTTAGCCGGGTTTGAGTTTTTCAGTCGTTTCGGCTTTCTCGGGCCTCTCATTCAATATGCCGACGTGAATCTCGGACCTCAGGCGGGCAGGTTCTTGGCATGGTCTTCGATTGCCGTTGAGCTTGGAATTGGTTTCGGGGCTTTGTGGTGGCCAAGATTGGCAGCGCACTTCGCCGTGATCTTCTGTCTTGTTCTCACACTTGTGCATCCCGCGGTGCTTTTTGTGTATTTCACGTTTTGCCCATTTCTCTTATTGATCGACTCGAATGTCGTGGCTCGCATCAAGGGCGAGAGGTTTAGAAGTTTGTTATCAAACGAATTTCTTTGGATAACGGTTTTGCTTCTTGGAGTTGTTTCGTTTGATTGGATGAAAACTGGGCCATCTGCGTTTTTCATTCGCCCTTGGATTGTCACAGTGGCTCTTTTGTCGGTTCATGGATGGCTGTTGAAACAGGCTGTGGGTGAAACAAGAGGATCGGATTGGGTTTTTACGGACTGGCGGCCTAAAGCAGCGACCGCGGTTTTATTATTGGTGCTAGCGGCGACACCGGTTGCGGCATGGCTAGGAGCACCGGCTCCGGTCGGATTTACCATGTTCTCGGGTCGCGGCAAAGAGATGGCCCCTTACCAAATTCGGCTGAAAGACATGGCTCTCTGCGGCCAGGTGAGCGCGAATGTGCGAATGTACTCCTCGACAGATGGAAGGTTTTCGTGGAACTCGGAATCGTTTTGCTCGATCACCGGGCCGACGAAATCCGGGATGGACTTTGTATTAAAGCAGTTGTGCACGGGTTACGAGATCCCGTATGGCGGTTTGGAAACGAGAACGACACGAGAAGGAGCCTGGGTGGAGTACGATTGCCGGGGGTCTGATTGAGAACTCAGCGAGGGTTTGATGTCTCGATTCGCTTCGATATCAGAGACACGATGGTTTCACTTGAAGAGAAGTTTTTAGCTGTGATTTCGTTTAATTCAAACTGGAATCCAAAGTGTTTCTCCAGTTTAACGGCAAGAGTGATAACATCAAGGGAGCTCATCTCGAGGCCCTCAAGCCATCGAACGCCGCTGTCGGCGATACACTTTGATACGTCGGCGATGATGTCATTTGATCGAGGATCGTTTGCCATTGGTCATCAAAGTAACACCGCCGTCTGAATTCGACAACGAGAGAGAGTAAGGGAAAGGGGGGCATCTGAAAGAGACCGAGGACTACTTTAAGAATCTCGCGACTTTTCGAGAAGCCGTCCTTCGCGGAGCTAAGGAAGGCCTTCACCCTCACGAACAAGAACTGATTCGTCACTATGATGCGCTGATGAATGCGAAGAGTCGCTCCGCACAGCTAGAGAAAGAAGTCGCAAATTCTGAGCCGATATCGATTCACGAGCTGTGGGCCAGAAATGCGCAAGCGAGGTACTTTTGTTATATCGGAAACGACTTCGCGCAGGCCGAGTTTCATCTTGCAGCGGCACTGGCTCGTCTAGAGGTTGGTTTTCCTCAAGGGATTCGTCCCGGCGAGGCGAACGTTCTTCTTCCGATCCTTCTTTTAAATTTTGCCCGAGTTGCCAGATTGGCGGGAGACATTAAAAAAGCTCAAGACAGACTGATTCAGTTAAAGACACTTCTTGAAAATCGGGAATCTGCTCAATCGTCCAAATCGGAGATTCTGAGCGCTTTTCCGCAAGAAGTCGTTCGCCGAACGAATTGGATAAAAAGTTGGATGGGTGAAAAACTAGTCCCTTCGGGTCGCGCGTACATGGCGGACAAGATCGAAAAACTGGCGCGGAAGATGGGTGCGTCGTGAAGCCAGGATGTTTTCTCTATGAGGTGGTTCTGGCGAACGCGGTGAGTCCCGCTTTGTGTGACAAGGCGGCCGTTATTGATTGTGACTCCGGAGTTGAAATTACGTGGCGAGAATTGAGCGCACAGTCTGAAAGAATGGCCACCGCTATTGTTCGAACAAATGATGACAAAGTGCCGTCGGTATTGTTGGGCGCGACGTACGATCCGGTGAAGTCTTTCTTCTTAATGATGGCGGCTTGGCGTGTTGGAGCAATGTACCTTCCTGTGAATCCGAGTATGCGACAGCCCGAAGTCGCGGCGACTCTGCGCCGTCTTGTTGGCGAAGAGTTGTTGGTCGTTGCTGACGAAAGCAAGGCAGAGTGGCTATTGGAATCGGCACGTGCAGTTTCGTTTTCTGAGATCCATGCCACGAACGTGAGTGATCTGGTTTCAGTGACGAAGACCACACAAGATGACTTTCAATTGGGCCTGCTGACGTCTGGTTCAACGGGAGACCCGAAGCTGATCAGGCATTCGGCTTGGAATCTTTTTCGAGCGGCCGAGATCGAGCTAAAAAATGATCCGAATCTTGCGGCCAAGCGGATTTTTAACATTCGACCTCATTTTACATCTGGCGGGTGTAACTCGATCTGGCCGACGGTTTTGTCGGGCGGGACGATGCTCTTCTCGCGCGAAGCCAGTCAGATCAGCCGCTTTGGGAAAATTCGAGATGTTTTCAACAAGTATCGGGTGGACCTCTTCATTGTGTCGCCGAGTATGTTGCACGCGTTGCTAGATTCAGACGACGAGATTCCGCTAACCCGCGAAGCCGTTGCGATGAAGACCTACTACGGTGGGATGTCGCTCCCGGAGAGGGTGGTTGATGTATTGCGGGCGCGAGGATTGGATCTTCGTATGCGTTACGGTATGACCGAAATTGCGCACATCGTGTCCACCGTGTCGCCAAGCCTGAAGACTGGTTTGATGGGCAAGCCTTACGCCGACATCGAGGTCATGGAAAAAGACGGGTACTTGTGGTTTCGTGGCGACGGCATTGCGAGTTCCTGCCGGCGTGAGGCAGGTTGGTTTAAAAGCGACGATCTCGGTTCGATCTCAAATGAGGGAGAGATTCTTCTTCATGGTCGAGAGCAGGCGATCGTCAATGTAAATGGCTTTCGGTTTCCATTGGACGAGCCGACTAGGGCTCTGGCCTTGCATCCATCGGTTGAACAGGTTGTTGTACTCGCGAAAAAAAGTGAGCGGCTTGGTGCCGAACTCGTCGCGTTTTATCATTCTTCGAAGAGCCCAGAGTCTATCGAGCTAGAGCTACGAAAGTTAGCCCAAGAGAATCTTTCAAACTTTAAACGTCCCGTCGAATACGTTCATGTCCAAAGCTGGCCTTACACAGACGGTGGCAAAACCGACGTTCGAGCTCTTTGGTCTCTTCGCTTATCTTCGGCCAAACAATGCACTTAGGCAGATTCAACTAGACGAGCTCGATTTTTCCGCCGCCTGGGGTGTCGACCATGTAGTGTGGAACATTGGCGTCCGTATCCCACTTCGTATCGCCATGAAGCTTGTGAACAAGCTCGATGTCGTCTGCGATCATGGTTCGGAAATGCGAAGATCCAAAAGTCAGGTCGCAGTGATACATGTAGTAGGGTTGCGCTCCCATTTGTAGCAGCCGACGATTTAGTTCTTTTAAAGTACTTTCGTCGTCATTGATTCCCTTAAGGATGACGGTGTGGTTGTTGACGACACACCCGGCATCGCGCAACCGACGACAAGCCTCGAAGGCCTCCAAGGAACACTCTTTTGGATGATTGAAGTGAGTATGAATGTAGAGTGGCAGGTAGTTCTCGAATATTCCCATCAATTCGACGGTGGCACGAAAAGGAAGAGTCACGAGATTGCGTGTTCCAAGCCGAACGATCTCGACGTGTTCGATTGCGCGAGTGCGTTTAAGCAGTTTGTCCAGACCGTCATCTCCGAAAGAGAAGACGTCGCCTCCACTTAAGACGATCTCCCGCAGATGAGGGGTTTTGGCGATGTGGTCGATGGCATTTTGAATCTGCTGCTGTTGAAGGGCTGTCGAGGGGTTCGAAACTTTTCGTTTTCGGGTGCAGAATCGGCAATACATTGCACAGTGGTGGGTCGTATACAGCATCGCGCGGTCTGGGTATCTGTGGGTGAGTCCCGGCACCGGCATCATCTGATCTTCTTTTGGAAAGTCTCGAAGTTCGTAGCTGAGCTCGATGTTCTCTTCACTAGACGGCAGGGCCTGTCGCCGAATCGGACAGACCGGTGAAGAAAAGTCGATCAACGAAAAATAGTAAGGTGTGATCGAGAAGTTGAACTTCGATTCGGTCTTTTCAATTTCCTGAATGATGCTTTCGATACTCTCATTGGGAGGCGGATCAGACTCCAAGACGGACCGCAACTTTGCGACACTGTCTATCCGATTCTGAAGCTGCCACTTCCAGGAAGCCCAATCGACTTCGGGCACCGCTCTCCAGAACTTGTGGGGCTTTGTCTTTGTGAAAAGATCAGCTGAAGACATGAAAGCAGTCTGCCTGAACTACCGAACAAGTCCAAGAATTGATTTGTAGATGGCGAGAAGGCCAATCGTAAGAAGCCACGCCATGATGTCTTTCATATTCCAGTCGCGAAGACGTTTCTCGCGGATGGCTTCTCCCAAAGATCCGCCAAAAGGCAGGACGAGAAAGAGCGCGAGAAACCCGACCATCGCCAAGCCGGTTGTGAGTGGGCGCTCCAAATCCGCGCGGTAGCCAACCTGTACGCCGACTAAAACCGTGTAGGCGACAATTGCCGTAAGTAGAAAGGCAAAGCGCGGTTCAATATTTTTGCGAATCAAACCGAGTCCCATGGGGCGCATGCCGACGTGCACGACGTAGTCTCGAACGTACGAGCTGTGGCGACGCAAATAGTCGATCGGTGAGCGGGCAAGCAGGGGAAAGTGCATATCGTATTTCAGGTTGTAGCCCAGTTCTCTGGCGATGGAGACCTGAAAGCTCATGCCTCCGGCCTGTTGGAAATAGATCAGAACGAGCCAATACAATCCGAACGCAAAATGAATTGCCACAAGTTCGATGCCGGATTTGCCGACTGGCAACTCAAAGAGGTGTTTCCAAAAATAGTCGTTTCCAATGCTGAACACACTCATCGCGAGAAGTCCCCAGGCGGCAATGCCGAGACGAGTGGCAATCGCCGATCGAGAAGTACTGGTGGCTGGTGATGGCGTCTTTGATTGATGAAAGTAAGAATATTGAACGTACTGAATCTGTCCAGGCAAGAGCATGAACACGGGGTTATAAAGGTACTCCAGATATTCTTTGAAGCCGTGATCGTCGTTTTGTCGATAAAGGATTCTATCCGTGGCCCAGCTGATAAGTCGCATGGCGAAGATCGACTTAAAGAGTATCAAAAGAGCGATCTGACTTTTTGAAACCGGAATCTTGCTGACGTAAATAACAAACGGAACGTAGGCAAGTGCGAGCGCGGTGAAAATTGGAAGTGTCGAACCCTGTTTTGCTTGGCCCGTCTTAAGCCAGAGGTTTGCGAATGCATAAAAGGTAGCGGCGACGGCAAACAGATAGAGAGCAAATTGCAGATCTTGGAAAAAAAAGAAGGTGGCAAGACAGCTATAAGCAATTCGAACCCAGGTATCCTTGGGCATCAGGGATAATAAAAACGCTGCCAATGGAAGAAAGACGATGGAGCCAGTCTGATGGTCCAAAGAAAAGGCCGTGTAATGAAACCGATCGCCGATGTAGACCGCAACCAGGTAGCTCAATCCGGCGATTAACAAAAGCGGCAAGGCCTAACTCCTACCGCTCTTGGAAGCGGAACTCCTGGTTTCGGTAGTTTCGAAACACGTACGTGCCGTCTTCGTGGCTTCGGATGTAATCGGGAACCTGAGCAAGCCCTGTGCGTCGATTGATGTGATGTGGGACGGCGAGCCCCGAGGTCCAGCCACGAAGTCCTTCGAGAATTTCGACCCCTTTCTCGCTAGCTATCGACAGTCCAAATTTCGCGGAAACAGGACATTCTGAGAAGAGAACATAAGGTCGCACTCGCATCATGAGAAGTTTGAGGTTGAGATCTTTGATGACATCAACACTGTCGTTAATGCCCTTAAGCAGGGTTGATCGATTGGAAATAATAAAGCCTTTTTCGGAAAAGGCCGCGCAAACATCCAAGGCCTCGAGCGTGCATTCCGTGGGGTGATTGAAACTGGTGAGAAGAACCTTTTGGCTGACTCCTGGATCTGGTTTCACCAGATCGGGCGCCAAACACATCGGCGCCGACTGCATCAGGCGTGTTGTACAAACGACCACGGCCTCGGTCTCGTTGTGCTTACGGATGTCGTTCAAGGGTTGGTTTGCCAGAAAACTTATATATTCGCTACGTCGCTTCGTGCACGACTCGAGCGCCGCCAACCATGAACGCGCGTAGGGCGTTTCAAGATCCCATAGTGGGTTGGAATCATTCGATTGGCTCTTTTGCCAGTCGCCTTTGATCCAAGAGGCTTCATCCACAGAGGAGAATTCCTCGAGCCGTGCGACGGGATCAAACTTTCTTCGTACGTTTGGATGAATCATATGTCTCTCACGTTAAACGGAGCTTCTTTTGAAGGATAGTCCTAACTCTTCTAAAATCCGACTCGGAGATGGAAGATCGCGGCGTAGACGCCTATAAGCGCAAGCCATAACACTGTTCTTGTTTTCCATGGCGCTCCCTCAAAGAGGTGACCGCGGATTGTATTCGGCAAAATTTCCGGCAGCACTGTGACCATAAAAAACAGCGCGGTAATGAGTAAGCCAATTTGGGTTTCTCGATTGGCTCGGAAGGGTTGGTAACCGATTTGTGTGTAGGTGAATCCAGCGAAGAGAAGCAAGAGGAGCAGCGCTTTGGCGACGTGCACTTTCAAGCCAGAGCGGATTGCGTAAGTCATAAGGGGCTTTACCAGAATATCGAGAATGTATTCGCGCACATAGTAATGCATGCGTCGCCAATAGTCAGAAGGCGTTCGAGCTTCCCATGGTTTGTTCATATCGACGGGAACGTGAATCCCCTCGGCGCGTAGAAAGGCGCTTTGTACACAAACGTTGCCCCAATGGAAAATGATCGCGGTCATTATCGAGATGACGCCGCCAATGATGGGGTGAGCTAAAAGGCCGACGGAGTCGAGTTGTTTGAAGTACAGATTTTGGCAGAGCGCGTAGAGGGCGAGCAAAACCAAGCCGCCACCTAGAAGACCAAGACTGTCTGTCCAGGTGGACACTCGTTTTTCCGAATCGGCCCGCAGAAATCGATCAGGTGTAAGTACAGAGAGGTCGTTGGTGAACATCATGAAGCTAGGATGAAAGAAATAGGTCGCAAACTGTTTGTACGTGAAGTTCATGCGGTAGCTTCGAACGGAAACGACCCACGCCAAACTTTTGAGCCCCCATGTCGTGTGCAACATGATGCTGAACCAGAGCAACGGTGGCGGGGGATTTCTCTGAAAGATTGCGGTGTTCGACCAAATCAGGACCGCAAATAGAGATCCGATCCATATCGCCGTCAGGAGTGCGCGCTCGCGAGCCAGCGGAGCCATAAAAAAAAGAAGAGATAAAAACCCAATTGCAGCAAAAACCACGATCGGGTTGCCGATGCCGCCAATCGCGAGTGCGGCGATTAGATAGAACCAGTGTGGTGCGGAAAACAGCCCGGCGACGAGAACGATGGCCGGGATCAGCGCGAGACTTGTGAGGACGGGGTGAGGCGAGCCTTCGATGCCTTGTGGCCAGAAGGCCGAAAAATACCGCCACTGTTCGGGCGCTAGAGCCTGTATGCCGACGAGGATCAAACACTGACCGACCAAGAGAGTTCGATTTCTGAAAGCGCCCCGATCCATACCGACCATCCTCCCCTCTAAAAAAAAACGAGGGCAGTAGACCGTTTGTGTTCAAGACATTGGTCGGGGGTTCGAAGAAGTGTCAGTTGACGACGTATTCCGTCAACGTACCCTGTAGGTGGCGTCAGACATAATCATCGGAGGATTTGCAAAATGGGCATCTGCAGCGCTGCACGTATCTCTCTTGGCACTTTGGGACTCGCAACGATCGTTCTTTTTTCGCTTGGTGCTAATGCCCAAACGGCAAAGGTCGTAAAAGTCTCCGGAAAAAAAGCGATTGTTCAGTTTCCTGACGATGCACGTCCTCGCGTCGGCCAAACTATCGATCTTGGCGGCGGAGGCGGCGGAGACATGGGTGGTGGCGGCGGCGGAGGCGGTGGATCGCGCGCGACGATCATCGGTGGTTCCGCGGCTCTTTCGAGTTTGTCGGCAGGCGGTGGATCGAGCACGACTCAGCTTGAAGTGAACGCTCGCTATGGTTGGAACAACGGAACGATGGAATACGGTCCAATCGGAACTCTGACTTACGCTTCTTCGACAGGCAGCAGCTCGAGAGTCTTGGCCGCTGGTGGGTTCTTCGACTTCAACCTCGTGCCGAACACTCCCGGAAACGACATGGTTTACGGCCTCGGCGCGCAAGGTCAGTTCGGAAGCACGTCGACAAGTGTTGGTAACGCGGAAGTCACTGGTACGCAGATGATGTTCCAGGGCGGTGGCCAGATGAAGTGGTTCGCTCTTGGCAACACAGTCGCTATTCGTGGCGATGCCGTGTATCGCTACATCTCGAACTCGTCGGGTGGAACTTCGACGAACACCACGGGCTTCGTCGTCCAAGGTGGCTTCTACATCTATTTCTAATCGCCGAGATTCTTGTTTAAGAGATTTTAGCGAGAAGAAGCGAAAGCGGGCGGGCCCAAAAGGTTCGCCCTTCCTTTTTTTCGAAGCGGTGGCGATCTCCGATTAGTTCCATGACGAGTCGGTGCAGGTCTTGTTCGATATTCATCCAAGCTCGGCAGATTGCGACGGCGCGGTTTGGTTTTTCCTGGCCCGCGTAGGAACTACCGAAAGACAACCAAACTTCACTTCCGGAATCTGAAAACTCTGGTCGAATTCCGACACGCGCGCGTTTCGCGGTTGGAGCCGGTTCGGCCGCCACATTGGTTGAAGCTGGTTTCGCCGAGGTGCGCTTAGTTGAGGTTGAGATCGGTGCCGCGGGTTTCGTGACCTTCTTCGTTTTTCGTGAAGCTACGTTCTCCAAACCAATCGCCACCTGAGCCTCCTAACTTGGCCTGATCAAGAATCAGCCGTTCTTTCCAATCTGCCTGAGCAATTCCCATTCGCTCGGCAATCTCTGCCAAAAGTAAACGAATCTCCGCCGCGGGCGCGGAACCGGGCGAGTGTTCGGCGATCGACAATCGCAATGCCGTCGCCTCTTCACCTTGAACGCTTTCGCGAATCGAGCCCGCGACACAGCTGTCGAGATTGGCGCGGTACCAGTCGAAAATCTCTCGTGAAAGTCGCCGAGAGCTTACGACTCGTGTCGGTACCATGATGTGCTCAAACGAGAGCCGCATGTCCTTCTTGAATTCAGCAATCAACGCTCTGAAGGTGCGCAAGTTGCGGAAATTGTTGATCTTGCACTCAACTGGAGAAATTAAAACGTCGCTTGCGACGAGCGCGTTATTGATCAGTCGATTCCAGTTTGGCGAACAGTCCATCAAGATAAGATCGAAGCGTTCTTTGAGCGGCTGTACGACATTTTCTTGAAGCCAATATTCGCGACGATTGCGCGTGAGTAGGCTTTGATCCAACGAAACAAGTTCTGGTGTTTCAGGGATGAAGCAAAGACCCGGCACTTCGGTTTCGATGAGGATTTGATCGAGAGTGGCTTGGCCCAAAAAGAGTTCTGAAAGACCGCGAAGCGAGTTGAGTGTCCGAAGCGCTTCTTCCAAAGATTCGTTTTCGTCGGGCCCCTCATTGCCAAGGGCCTGCGTAATATCGCCCTGCATATCGAGTCCGACCACGCAGACTTTTAGTCCGTGCAGAGCCGCCATGCGTGCGAGGTTCAAAGTGAGGCTGGTCTTGAGGACGCCACCCTTTGTGACAAAAACCGAGGCCGCTATCGGCCGCGTCGGTTTTTTGAAAAAACCAAACCGCTCACCGATTAGTAGAAGGTCTTCGGCGTCGGGAGATTTTTTCGCCGACTTCAATCGAGAGAAGAAGTCAGGGTCGGACGCCATCGCGTCTTGAAGGTCAGCACCAAAAATCGAGAAGGATTTTTTCAAGGTGTACATGGCTCGATCAGATCAAGCCATGTGGGTCAGTGTCCAATCAAAGTGCGCGGAACGCAGCGTCGAGGTCCGCGATCAAATCTTTGGAATCTTCAATTCCAAGACTGAGGCGAATCAAGCGGGGATCGATTCCCGACTCAGATTGCTTGTCCTTGGGGATCGCGGCATGAGTCATATATCCAGGAACTTCGATCAACGTTTTCGTGAGCCCGAGGCTCACAGCAAGCGTGATGGAGTAACTATTCTTCGCGATATGATCGACGAAGCGACGGCACTTCTCGAGATTGCCCTTCACGGTGAAAGAGATCATCGTCCCGGGTGCGAACTTTCCTTCTGGCGTGCGCAAGACGCGCTTGGCGAGTTTTGCGTGTGAGTAGCTTTTGAGGCCTGGATACGTGACCTTCTCCACCTTTGGATGTCGCTCAAGGAATCGTGCGACCGCCATTGCATTCGTTTGTTGTTTTTCAAAGCGAAGTGCCAGCGTTGGAATGCCGTGAACGGTGATTCCCCACGCCGACTTTGGATTCAAGATAGCGCCAAAGTCTTTGCGCGCCAGTTTGAGTCCGCGTTCGAACGTTTTTTTGCTCATCGCCGCGCCACCCATTTCGGTGCCGAATCCGCCGATATTTTTCGTCAGACTGTGAATCACGATATCGATGCCCCACTCGATCGGGCGAAGACCCCAAGGTGTTGCGAAGGTGTTATCGACAATCGTGATAATGCGATCCGATTCGCTGCGAGTTTTGTTGATCTTCTTTACTTCCGACATGATGGCCGGGAGATCCGCAAGATCGAGGCTCGGGTTTGAGACGCACTCAAAATAGAGTACGCGAACATTGGGATCGTGGAGAAGTTGACGATGCTCGCGTGAATTCACGTCGATGAACGTCGATTGAATGCCAAAGCGCGGAAGCCAATCGGCGAGCAGACTGTATGTGCAACCGTAAAGATTGCGATGCGCGATCACGCGTTGGCCGGACTTCATGACAGAAAGCAGGGACGAGGAGATCGCGCCCATACCGGAGCCGAAGGTTACGGCGGACTCTGAGCCCTCAAGCTGTGCCAGATGTTCTTCTAGGAGCAAAGTGTTGGGTTCATCGAGGCGATCGTAAATCAGAATAGGTTCGTGACTTGGGTCTCTCGACAGCTCTTCGGAGCCAAATTGAAGAAAGCCTTTTGCACCGCGATCCAGCGAACCGAGACGAAATGTCGTGTTGGAGGTGATCGGCGGGATCAGATGTTTGGAGAATTCCCAAGCGTTGGTGACGGGTGTTCCGTGGACCATTTTCGAGCGTGATGTCGAACGGTCGTAGGCGGAGCTGAGGTGTTTGTTGGCTGGTTTGGATTTCTTTTTCTGACTCATGGCCCCTATTAAGAAGGAACCGAGCAAATACTCAAGGCGTTTTTAATAAGAAAAGACCCCGGCGAATACGCCGAGGTCTGAGGATGCCCCTAACGGCATTAGGGGTCTAAAATCACATATCGACCAGGCTGTTGATGGACTTGGCGTTCATTGAACGCACGTGAAGCAAATAGCGTCCGGCCGGAATGTTAGGAATCTTAGTTTTGACCTGGAAGGGGTAGTGGCCGTCTTGGCAGCCGAGCCGCTTGTCGATTTTGGCAATCGGTTGCAGCACAAGCACCTTTGGCTCGACGGTGACTTTAACCTCGTCCATTTGCATGCAGCTGTTTGGGAAATTTCCCGCGAGTGTGACTTCGCCGTCTGCACCTTTCTTTTTAAAGAAGGCCTGTGAAACCGGCGCGTACATGAAGTCATCTGGTCTTTCAGATTGTGCGGGTTGGACCGGGATCTCGCCGAGCTCAACACCGTCGGTTGCTTGAACCAGTTTGTAGGTGCCGGGTTTCAGAACTCCGAAGCTTACAACGCGGTCAAAGGGCAGGATCAACTGCGCGCAGAGGCGAGCTGGGTAGAGATACGCGGCGGGGCCGACGAGAATTTCTTTTTTGTCTTGATCGACGGCAAAGGAGATTTCAGCGGGGCGCCAGCATGAACTCGAGAAGCGTCCTTCTAGGACGACTTCCACGCTGTCGTTTGAGTCAAACCCACCGGGAATATATGCGGTCTGATAAGCCGCAGGTATTTTTGTCGGTTCAGTCATGATGGGCGGTACGGTTTGCCCGAGCGCGGCTCCGGCGATCGCAGTGATCGCAACAAATGCTCCTAGCATCCCTACGTTTTTCAAGCTTGCACATCCGATGTTCATAAAAAGCTCCTGTTTCGAGTTGTTTTTGTGGCGGTCGTTTATCAACGGGACCTAGTAGGATCAAGTACCGTACCAAGATCCAGCGTCGTCAGAGCGTTGCTCGGGTCGTTTTGCTAGAGGAAATGAGAATATATGTCTCAAGGCGAGGCAGAACGGGACGCCCCTTTGCGATGCGTCGTGGTTTCGATTGCGGCGAGAGATTGCTAGCATGTGTGTATGAGCAAACGCGCGCTAACGATCTTGGTTCTTTCGCTTGCGACAGTCTTAAGTGCATCTTTGCCTTTCGGCGCCTTCGCCGACGAGAGTCAAATTCGCCTAGAGCCTTATAAGAACTTTGAAAAAGATTGGAAGCTCGTCACGGTTCGCTTTCGCAAAGACACGGGTGAGCTTCGGTTCACGTACGCCAACCCGGTCGCGTGGAAGCATATGACCGCACGGTTGGCTGGCAAAACGAAAGATCCTTATCCCAAGGGCGCTGTCTTCGCGAAAACTGGAATCGCCACGGGCGAGGATGCTTCGTTTCCGTCATCCGCTGTGCCCGGTGGAGTTCGTCGGTTTCAGCTGATGATTCGTGACGAGAAGAAATTCGCGCACACGGATGGCTGGGGCTACGCGCTTTATACGGAAGACGGAAAAATGGCGCCGGGTGATGCTAAGCAAGCGGCATTAGCTTGTGCCGCCTGTCACAAGATCGTTCCAGAGCGCGACTTTGTTTTTTCGGTTCCTATGGCGGGGTTGGCGCCCAAGTCGTCGCTTTTGTCGTTACCCGCCTCGAAGAACTGGAGCTTTCGCGACATGGAAGCGAAAGCTCTTCCTGGGAACGTGAGTCAGCATTTGCCCGTCGGCAGTCAGAGCGTTCGCGTTCTGGAGGGTGAAATAACGAGGCATGTTTTTGAGGGGACACTTGATGAGGTTAGACCTCTCTTAAGCCGAGAGGCCTCTCGCGCAGGCAAACCGGCCATGCTTTTGAGTCAGGACGCGAAAAGATTTTCGCTGGTCTTTGCGAAGCCGGAAGCTGGCAAAAGCCTGATCAAGGACGCCAAGCCATGCGCTCCCGGCGAAGCGATTTTCCTCGCAGTGGCTGGTGCGGTGGATGGCGGCGAACAAGCCGTAAAAGACACCGTTAAAGTTCTACAGTTCTGTTACAAGGGAGAATGATGACGGCACGCTGGCTTCTTTGCGTATCGCTTGTGGGAGTATGTGGCTGCCAGACGGTATCAAACTCGTCCAACGACATCGATCCGTCAAAGATCAAGACTTCGGAGTTTCATCAAAACCTCTCGCAAGAAGACCAGGTGCGCTGGCTGAATGAGCGATGGAACTATCTCAAAAGTTTTTATCAAAGAAACGAGGAGCCCTATTTTGGTTCGTCGCCCGTCGACGGCGATTGTGAAAAGCGGTCGCTGACTCAATTCGAAAATATCGACACGGATGCGTACGTCGTGAGGTCAGCTCGTATTTTGACGAACGAAACAGGTGTTCCGGGGCTTTGTCGGAAAGAAGATCAGACTCATTGGATGCGCCTGGCGTTTCTTGTTTGCAAAGAAAGCTCCAAGCAGTTTGATCTCAAGCGTTTGTGCGGCACGGAAGAATGCGTGATTGAGACGATTCGGTACGCATCGCTTTGTTCGCGAAAGGGTTTGAACTAGATATGCGCCGTAGTTTTCAACTCGGCCTTCGAGCCGCGCTCTTTGTGATGGGAATTTTGCTGGTGCGTGCGGTGTTTGCCGAGGGGCAGCACTTAAATTTTGGCTGTGAGATATATGAAGTCGCACGAGACAGCAAAACGGGTAAGCGCACCAGTCCGAGGTCACTGAGGAAGTTTCCTGGCGAGCTTTGCCTGTTTCAAAAAGACGGATCGGTGGTGATGACGTTCCCTCAGCGTGTCGCGAAGTTCGATGCCCAGATGAGGGAAGTTTGGAGCTACCCGACACGTGCCCATCATCAAATAAACTCGAGCCTAGATGGCGGCGAGATACTTGTCATCGGCAGCGAAATCGTCGACGTAGGTGACAAAGCGACAGGCCGGGCGCGCGGCGACCTTCTTTTGGTTCTCGGTCAAGACGGAAAGCTGCGGCGCAGTTTTTCATTGGCAAAGGAGCGTGCGCAGTTTTTGAAAAAATCTTGGCAAGACGCTGTAAAGCGGCGCTATCCCATGGTTTGGAATGTTTCCCGTTTTGGTGAAGTGAAATGGGAAGTGACTCACGTGAATACATTCTACGAAATTCCGGCGAATGACGTGACGAAATCGATTCCCGCTTTTCAGTCCGGAGGCTACATCATCAATGACATTTCGCTGATGCTGACCTTCGTTCTGGATAAAAATTTAAAAAAGGTTCTGTGGCAAAAGGCGATGCGAGAAGACGACTGGCATATGACCCACGACACGCAGATTCTAAAGAACGGCAACATGCTTTTCTACGACAACGGCACACCGACAAGGCCGTATAGTCAGCTCATCGAGCATGACCTGGTAAGTGGGAAGGATGTTTGGGTATATCCCGCGAAGCCGTCGAAGGCGTTTTACGCCAAACGTTGGGGAGGCGTGCAGCTTCTTAAGTCAGGCACGGTGCTTTTCACGGATATCACGTCGAAACCGCGAATTGTGGAAATCGATCGTGCGGGTCATGAACAATGGTCCTGGTCACTGGCGCAAGACACCTATTTGCAGCAAGCTCGAATAGAAGATCTCTCGCAGTTCTTGGCAAACAACCGCGGAATTTAGAGGCGCTATAGGCGATGGCAAATACCACTCTGTTTCGTCCGAGAGATGAAAAATGGAATCTCGCGATTCCGGTAGTTTTCTTGGTAGCCATTCTCCTGGGTGTGCAAAATCCGGCGAAATGGTTTTCCGCGGAGATCAGCACGGGCGGCCTTATCGAGGAGCTTATAGTCGATGTTCTGCTTCTCAACGTCACCCACAACGCCTTCACGGTGATGATGTTGGTCTCGTTCCCGGAAATGCGCGAATGGTTGAATCGACAAAAGGGCGGCGCAAAGGGATTCTTTCGTCGGGCGGGTTTGATCTTCGTCGGTTTGAGTTTCCTTTTTGGTCTGGGAATCGCGGGGTTTGTCCCTTTCTTCAAGGAGCTGATTCTTCCGCTAAGTCGTTTCTTTCCGATTCAGCATGCGTTGGCGCAATCCTTGGGGCTTTCACTGATGTACAATGGCCGGTCTGCTTTGTTGGGAGAAAAAACCAATAAGTGGGTCGAAAAGACCGAGAGATATCTGATTTGGGGACTCATCGCTCTTATGGTGGCGGCTGTTTGGGCCGCGACGGAGTTTCAGATTTTCGGCTGGACGTTTCAGCGGCTGAGTTTCCGAACACTGTTTGTGGCGTCGCTCTTGGTGTCGCTGCTTTTGATGGTGATCTCACTCCTACAGCCTAAGTCCACGCGTCTAAACAAAACACTCTTCGCGCTTCGCTACCCTGTTTGGGCACTTTCGATTCAGTCACCGCTTGCGATCTGGGCGACAAGGGCGATTCATGGTTTGGAATATCTGTTCGTCGTAAGGAAGATGGCTTCCAAGTCGCGCTTCACGGCTTGGAGCGCGGTTGCCGTATACGTCTTATTGGCGACATTTCTATTTGCGGTTTTAAGAGTGTTTTACTTTTCGTACGCGAGCACGACAATGGATTCGGCAACACCGACGTACGACGCCCTGCTGATACTGGCGTCGGTTTCCACGGCGTTTTCCTATGTGCACTACTATTTAGATCGACAGCTTTTTTTGATGCGTCGAAAAGACAATCGCGAATTGGTGGCGCCACTGCTTCGTGACTAAGATTCGTGACTAAGAAGAGGCGAGAATAAATCCTAACCCGATCAATGCGGGCATAGCTTGAATAAAGAGAATGCGCTTGTTGGCGCTATAGGCGCCGTACAGTCCGGCCACGGCGACACAGAGTAGAAAGAAAATCTGGAGTTGGGCTGCGACGGTATCGACCGGGTGAAACAAAGACCATACCAATCCGGCCGCAAGAAACCCGTTGTAGAGACCTTGATTGGCCATCATCACCGATGTGGTTTTCGCGCTTTCCGACGTCTGTCGAAACGCTTTCATGCCGATGGGCTTCGTGTAGAGAAACATCTCGAGAACGAGGATGTAGATATGAATAATTGCGACGATTCCGACGAAGAGTTTCGCGAGTATTTCCATCGCTTCATTATTTAGGAAGTCGAGGCTCTCGTGCAAGCGTGCTGCTGATCCAGTTTTGGTAGCGTGCGACGTGCATGAAGAGATCGTATCCGACCTGGATGGCCCAGGTCGTTCCCCAGAGCTTCCAGCCCTCTTCGGTTTCAACGAGCGCGGGACCGCCGGAGTCGCCGGGAACGAGGTAGGATTCAGGAAGGCGAGGGGACACGATGAGTTCCGTGTTCCACCAATTGCCACGAGTGCCGACTCGGGTATGTCCGCGCAGGCGCCCGTCGCCGTCGCGCTTTCCATAACCAAGCACAAGCATCTGTTGGCTGGTGGACCACGAGAACGACGTGTTCATCAAAACGGGGAGCGGCTTGATTAGAGCCTGTCGCATCTCCAATGTTTCACCTTTAAGGGGTTGCAGGAAGATTAACGCGGGACTGGGTTTGGTGAAGCGCTTTGTAAGCACGATCTTCCGACTCAAGAAGATCTGACGGCCTTCGTAGCCAGGCCCGGGACCAACCACGATGCGATGCACGCGATCTTCACCGCTGATACAGTGGGTTTCGGTGAGAAGAACGTCTTCTCGAATAAACGTCCCTGTACACTTTGCCAAACCCTCGACGGAAACTGGCATCTCGATTTCGGCAACGGACTTTGCCAACGGATCGCGAGGCTCAATATCGACGAATCCCGCCCACGATATTACTGGGGAAATCAGCGAAATCGTCGTCGTCAGGCCGACAAGGCTCAAAATGTTGGTGAAGTGTCTCTGGCTCACGGTCATAGGCTTTGCATTTTTGGTGCGCGCCGATCTTCATGGACCAGGGCGCCCCGTGAGGACTACCCTGTTGGGATTACTGGATTGGCAAAGGAGCCGAGAGAAATGAGTCACTACGTAGATGGTTTTTTGATTCCGATTAAAAAGAAGAATCTGCGCAAGTATAAGAAGATGGCCACCATGGGAAAAAAAGCTTGGATGAAGCACGGTGCGCTCGACTACTACGAGTGTGTCGCAGATAAGATCGATTTGCCCTATGGGATTCCGTTTAAGAAACTCTGCAAGCTGAAGCCCGACGAGACGCTGATTTTTGCGTACATCGTTTATAAGAACAAAGCCCACCGAAACAAAGTGAACAAAAAGGTACAAGACGAGTTCAACAAGCTTCCTACGCCCATGGAAGAGCTCTTTGACATGAAGCGGTTTAGCGCCGGCATGTTCAAGACGATCGTTCGAGCTTAGTGGTCTTTTGGTCTTAAGAGAAATGGCGGATTTGATGGGTGTTGAATAGATTCACTGACTTAGAAGCGCAGTAAGGCATCACTGAGAATTTTATTTCGCTGTCAATGCTCTCGCGATGAGATGTTCGAATAGTTGTCTCGGTTTTCTTGGCTAGAGCGGGTCATACACGAATCGGGTGGCATCCGACCGAGCAATCAAATATCGATTTTCGCTCAGTAAACACACATTTTTTGTTTGTCGGAAACGTCGCCATGGATATGGGGTGGTGACGGCTCGGATGCGGCCTGGTGACGAATCGTTTTTCGCGACGGGGTCGGTGTTTTCTAAAAAAATCGAAACGCGATTCGAACCCCAAAGGACACGGTCGTCGCGGATTGCAGCGATCGTGTCTCTTGAACCTTCATTTCGAAACGTCGGATTGATAACAAGGGGTTTCAGATCAGCTCTGGTAGAGAGAAAGTTCCATCGGAATTGGGTGGGAATGATACTGTTCCAACGACCGCATCAATATTCAATGTTCCATATAAATGCGGAAAAAGATCCTTTGGATTTTCTCCCTCGTATTTAATCTGAGCTCTTAATTTTTGGTCGTCCACAATGAGCAAGACTAAGCCTGTTTGCCCCTTAAAATTGAAATTTGCGACTCGAACCACCTGATCAGGCTTAGAAAAATGAATGAATCCTTCTCTGTCTAAAGACGGATGTCTGTATTCTCCAATTGATTTTGCATGCACCCAAGATGACTCCGCGACAATATGTAAGATCATGTTTCACCTCGAGTTCAAAGCATCTGATGCAGACGACGCATGGTCAACAATCTAATGTCTTAAGAACGCCACCCGCAGAGACGACCCTGAGCTTTTGCGATCACCAACAGACGCTCGCGTTCTGGCGTCGAGAGTGCGACGAGTTGGTGGTTTGCAACTGGAGCATGAAGTAAGACCCCAGTAAGATTTTAGTAAGACCGCGACCGTGATGACGAGTGATGAACCGTGATGCTCGGTAGCCTCAACTTAGATTTAATTCGTTATGGATTCAGCTTTGCTATCAGGTATCTGGGTACCCGACATCGAGAGATCGGAATTTAAATGGCGGAGTGGGCGGGATTTGAACCCGCGCTACGGGTTTACCCCGTAGGACAGTTTAGCAAACTGTTGGTTTCAGCCTCTCACCCACCACTCCGTATGCGGCAGTTGCCAAAGCTCTTGCGAGCCGAGAGAGCTACGAACTGGAACAGTGCCATGGCCGGCCCCCAGAATCAAGAAAAGGGGCGTCGTCGCTCTCAGCTAGCGGTAATTTTCGGGGAAAATCGCACGTTCGACGGTTTCGATCACCGTATGGATGATCTTGATGTGCATCTCCTGGATGCGATCCGATGTCGTGGCGGGGATAATAATGGCGAGATCCGCCATTCCAGCGAGCTTGCCGCCGTCGCGTCCCAAGAGACCGACTGTCTTAACGCCCATCGCTTTCGCGGTCTCAAAGGCACGCACCACGTTTGCCGAGTTGCCAGAGGTCGAAAGCCCGACGAGGACGTCGCCTTTGCGCGCTAGCCCCTCTACTTGGCGAGAGAAGATGTGTTCGAATCCATAGTCATTCGAAACGCAAGTCACGTGCGAAGAATCACCTAGAGCGAGGGCGCCTAAGGGGCGGCGATCTTTGCGGTATCGGCCTGTGAATTCTTCGGCAAAGTGCATGGCATCGCAGTGGCTTCCGCCGTTGCCGCAGGTGAAGAGGCGGCCACCGTTTTTGAAGCTCTCAATGAGAATGTGCGAGAATTTTTCGCACTTTTCCAGCTGGGCCGAGTCTTTGCGAAAGGTTTCGAGGGTCGCTTGTGCCTCTTCAAAGGCGTTTTGCCATGTTGTTTTGTGAGGCTGAGCGGGTGAATTCGTCACGGTCGGCTCCTAAAGGGCTATGGTTTGAGGTTTTATCGCGAAAATCCGGCCTGTGCAGTTGATTTTGAGGGATTTTGGCTTTATCCCTTTGCCTTCAGTTTTTCTCGGGCGCCGGTAGCTCAGCTGGATAGAGTACTAGACTACGAATCTAGTGGTCGGAGGTTCGACTCCTTCCCGGCGCGCCATTTTAATCCAACCATTCCCCTGTTGAACTTTTGATCGATTTCCCGAGATTCTCGGTCCCTAACTATATTTAATTCGATCTGACATCAAAACAGCGAGATTCTTGAGGGTCCAACGGGCGTGGCCTTCTGGACCATGGCCTGGCCGCCGAAATGCTCTCATATGACAGGTCGACTACAGCTTTTCGGGAACTCGGAACAGCAGTTGGTGGAAGCCGAGAAGGATCAGGGGACAACCCGTCTGATCGTGGTTTCTCTGATGCTGGCGTTTGTTTCGATCGCGAACATTTTCTTCATCAAGTTTGATCGTCTTTTGCCTGCCGACATCATTTGCCAAACGATCTTCGTGGTTTCGTTTCTCTTCACGCTTGGTCTGAACCTGCACTCGTATTTCATTCCGCGGTTTGCACACGAGCGAGTGGTTATTGGTCTCATTCACGATGTCGCGGTCACGACGGCGTTTTTGTTTTTCTCGCGCGAGAAGTTTGCGTCGCTCCTGTTTGTTTACCCTTGGATTTCAATCGGTCACGGCTTTCGTTTCGGCGAGTCGTATCTTTTTATCGCCTCACTCTTTACGTCGTTCGGGATGTTGATGCTCTTTAAGCTGAGCCCTTATTGGAGCACGAGCGTTCCATCGGGTTTCGACATCGCGCTGATTTTCGTTCTCGTCGCAAGTTACACGGGCTACTTGCTTCGCGATCTAAAAGCCGTGAAAGAAGTTTTGAAGATGCTCGCCACGCGCGATCCGCTGACGGGCCTTGCAAACAGACGGATCGTCGAAGACCAACTGCCGATGATGCTTGAAAACAATCGCGCCGCTAACAAGGCGATGGGGATTGTGTACTTCGATTTGGATGGTTTTAAACCTGTCAACGATCAGCTGGGTCACGAGGTTGGTGATCTGCTCTTGAAGCACGTCGCGCACCAGTTAAAGAAAATTTCCAATCCGGAAGATGTCGTCGCGCGAGTTGGTGGCGACGAGTTCGTCGTGATCTTAAAGAGGATCAAAGACGAAGAAGAGTTGAAAGTACGGTCACGTAATATTCTGGCGGCGATTCAGTCGATCAAACAACTAAACGGCAATAAAATCGATGTCTCCGCCTCGCTTGGTTGCCTCTACGTCGGAACAAAAACTCCAAAAGAGCTGCAATCTGGTCAGAAGCTAATCCGTGAGGCCGACCGCCTGATGTACACGTCAAAGCGTGCGGGTCGCGGGGTACTTTCGATGGCAAAGACCGAAGACCTTTGGACGATCCGCGAAGCTGCCGCTTAGTGGGCTTTGCCCTGCCGCCGGCGAGCTGTGCCTTGCTAACAGCCTTGAACTTCACTATTTAAAGTGAAGATGAAGAGTTCAGTCGGTCTCTACGTGAAAATCATTCTTTTGATCATTGGCCTCGTCCTGACGTTCATGGCGATCCGCGGGATCACCACGGACAGCGTTCATGAGGCATTCTCGGCGTTGGGTATTGAACCTGGTGCGGCGGGTTCGCCCGGGCTTCAGCCTGGTGGGGCGCGTTTGCAAGAGGGCGAAGAGCGTCGAACGCTCTGCCTGACTCGCATCCATGCGATCCGGTTCCCTGATGGCCGAGCGGTGGTTGAGGTGAAGCAGGGTCTAAAGCTCGATTGGACTGCTGAAGAAGGCGGCAAAACACGGTCGCTCGGGTACCTAGAGGTCGAAAAGTGGCTTTCGTTGCACTGCCAGTTTGTTGCGAAGCCTGCCGCTGCTCCATCGGACGAAGAAATAACCCCTCAGACTGAGCCTCAGCCTTTCGTGGATATTGAATTCATCGATAAAACCACGTGGAGCCTTAGCAAGTCGGGGGACGTGATATTCGCCGTGTCAGACCCCAAGGATCGGTTTTATTCTACCGACCTTGAGACGGCTCTGGATGAACTCCGCACACTTGCGGGCTTCCCGGTTGACAGCGAACCCCAGTAAACCCTATTTTGACTTTCCGACTTTGTTTTAGTGTTCAGATGTAGCTCAGTCGGTAGAGCAAGCGGCTGTTAACCGCTGGGTCGGGGGTTCGAGTCCCTCCATCTGAGCCAATTTTGTATTTCCCGTCAGTACATTTCTAAAAATCAGAATTTCAAAAACAAAATCAGATATTTACTCCCGGAGAGGGCTTCGGAGTTCGCTTCAGTGAAACCACTGTAAATCACGCGAAATAACGGGGTTTGTTGACTGTCTGTCGTTACCGCAAACTACAAGCGGCTCGATAACGACAGATTCTAACGACAACTACGTTCCGTGAAAATATCAATGGCGAAGAGGAGAGGACGATGAGTGAGGTGAATACAAAAGAATTGATCGAGCAACTCAAAGACTCGAAATCGGAAGACGACAGGAAAAAGTGTATTCCGCTTCTTCAGGAATATCTGCGGGGCCATCCGGACGATGCTGTTGCTTGGTACGATCTTGCCGGTTGCTTCGATTTCATCGGTTTAGAAACGGATGCCGAGCCGTGCTACAAAAGAACATTCGATCTCGGCTACAAGAATTTACCTGAGAAAGAACAGTCAGGATTTTTTGTAGGCTACGGGAGCACTCTCCGAAACAATCTGAAGTTCTCGGAATCGAAAGATGTTCTGCAAAAAGCGGTCGAGGAGTTCCCGAACTACCCAGCACTCGATGTTTTTCTGGCCTTCACGCTCTACACCGAAGGGAAGTTCAAGGACGCTGCTCAAAAACTTTTTAGTGCAGTTGGTAAGTTAGATGGCAAGCCATTCGACGGATACGAGCGAGCAATCAAATATTACGTCGATAACTTAGAGAATCATCCAGAGTCTCCTGGTCCTGCAACGATTGAAACAGATCGTTTGCTTTTGCGACCGTTGACCGATGCAGATGTTGAATCTGTTTTTGAATACTGTAGTGATCCGGAAGTTTCAAAGTTTACAACCTGGTCGCCGCACAAGACGCTCGAAGATTCGCGAGCCTTGATTTCCTATGCGAAGAAAAACTACCAGAGAAATATTCCTGAGCCTTATGCCATCACTTTGAAAAGCGAACCGAAGAAAGTTGTTGGGACGGTTGGATGGTTTTGGGTATCGGAGCCGCATAAGAATATTGAGGTCGCCTACGCCTTAGCGAAAAATCTGTGGGGACAAGGTTTGATGCTCGAAGCGAGTAAAGCCGTTCTAAATGCAGCAATGAAGAACCACGACATCAATCGCATTTCATCGCGCTGTATCGCTGAAAACTCTGGAAGTGCGAGAGTCATGGAAAAGCTTGGTATGAAATACGAAGGTACCCAGAGACAGGTCATGTTCGTAAAAGGTAAATTCGTTGATTTGAAACTCTATGCGGTTCTTAAAAGTGAGTGGCAGTCATAAGACCAGTGAACCTTAGGAAGCGATGGGTTAGGATCGGGAAGGTATTGAACCTCAAGTAAGCCTGAGTCAAGTCAGCTCAACTTCGATTGCGAGAAGTCCGAACTTGGCCTGGTTTTCGTGCGAGTAATAGCCGTAAATACTTTGTATCCAGTCATTCAAGTCACGATAGATACCGCCTGTCATGGCGAACTTCTCGTTTCTTGCGAGATCTTCAATTGATGAGTATTTGCGAACGGCTTTAACCTGTGCTCTCAAGGTTTCTTTTGTCTCATTGTTTACGAAGAGAATATCGTCACCTGAACGTAGGTTTTCACGTTTTTCGTCGCAGAGGCGAACCTCGATCTTTTTCTGACCCGACTTAGTCGCAGTATAAGGAACAGGATCGAGCTTCATCTCGTGAATCATCGGCGCACTCGTTTGCCAGTTGCCTTTGGTGTATCGAGGTCCACCCATCCATCCAGCTTGCTATCCAACGCATGGACAAGGTCCGCAGCAATAAAGACTCCGGGAGACAAGATCCGTCCGTTCTCAATCGAGCGCAGAGTATCGAGCGGAACATTTGAACGAGCGGAAAGCTCACTCTGTGTCATGTCCCGATCTTCGCGCTCTTGCTTGAGCTTCTTCGCGAACGAAAGACCGCGCTCTCGAATTTTTGGGTCAATTTTGCTTCGTGCCATACATGTATTAAAATACCAGCATTATTATACTTGTATTTTAATACATGCACTGATCTGATAATCAAGAGGTCATGATGGCGAAGGCAGTAAAACAAGACGTTCTTCTTAGCGTGCGACCGCAATATGCAAATCTTCTCGTCGATGGCGTGAAGCGAATCGAGCTTAGAAGAAAGTTCCCGACCGATCTTGAGGCCGGGACACGTTGCCTGATCTATTCGTCATCGCCCACCCAGAGAGTTATCGGTGAATGTAAGATCGAGTCGGTTAAAAAGCTTACTTTGGCCGATCTTTGGAAAGAGTCTGCACTAGATGCAATGATCTCTTGGAACGACTTTACCTCGTACTTCTCAGGCTTGGATCATGGTTATGCGGTTCGTGTGTATGGCCCCCAGAGATATGACAAGCCAAGAGAGCTTACTAAGGTTGCTGGCAAAGAGGCCAAGCCACCGCAATCATATCGCTACTTGCCGAGCAAAGATCGTCCTGCAAGTCTGTAGGCGCTGTGGAATTAAGTTTTCTCCTCGACACAAACGTCGTCATTCAGTTTGAAGAAGTTGGGCCGGATCGACAGATCAAAGGACCGTTTCAGAAACTTCATGCTCTGTTGGTGGAACATAGCCTTCCGTTTAAGTTTCATCCGCTAACCGAAAACGATCTCGATAATGACAAGGACCGAAGCCGCCTTGGAGAAATGCTGTCTCGGTTAAAGAAGTATCCACGTTTGGAGAAACCGCCTCTTGCCGAAGGACCAGAGCTAGAAAAGCTGTTTCGAGGAATTAAGAACACGAATGATCTTATAGATTGTCAGCTTCTTTTTGCTCTCAGTCGAAATTGTGCAACATACCTTATCTCTGAAGACGCAAAGCTACACCGTCGAGTGGCAGGAACCGATCTCGAAGATCGGGTGTAATTTGTAAACGAAGCAGCCGATTTGATTGTGCGGCGGTTCAAGCCTGAGTCTGTGCAGCTACCTCATGTCGAACACGAGTACATGTACAATCTGGATATAAAGATTCCGTTCTTCGATTCACTGAAGGCTGATTACGACGATTTCGAGGGCTGGGTACAGAGGTCTGCACAGGCGGGCCGGCGTTGCTGGACAATCAAAGTTGATGGTGAGTTGGCTGGCCTCTGCATTTACAAGCATGACGATAAAGTTGAGCACGATGGTATTCCGATGCCTTCGATGAAGCTATGTACATTCAAAATTCCCAGCCCGTCACGAGAACGGCGATAGCCGAATTTCAAAATGCCCTTGAGAAGCGCCTTCAGCATCTCGCTCTTCTTAAAGAGGTTGCTAAACCTCCATCAGCTCACCCGCCACCGGCCTCGATGGAGGGTGGTGATCTCCCTATTGAAGAGCCGAAGGCCGGAGTTCGTTAAGACTTCATTCGACGGAAACGCCTTTGGTGGGGTCGATGTCTTTGGTTTTATTTGCGGGTGCGCCGATGTAGTGGCCGCCGGAGCTTAGATCTTTAGTGATCAGGGCTTGAGCGGCGATGAGATTGTCGTCGCCGATTTGGCGGTGATGAAGGACTGTCGACGTGAACCCGAAGAAGTTGCGATTGCCGATACATGCTTCGCCGCCAACAGTGGTGTTGCTGGCAAAGAAGCAATGATCTCCGATGACGGTGTCATGGCAGATCGTCGTATTGGACCAGAAGACATTGTTGTCGCCAATTTTGGTTCCCGGTTCGAGAACTGCACCTGGCATCACGATATTGTTCGCGCCCAAGACGCAGTCTTTCGCGACATACGAGGCTGGTGCGATAATGTTAGCCATCGCGTACCCGGCTTTGCGAACGCGGCCGAAAACGTCGGCGCGGCTTCGCATGCTCTTGTATCCGATCGCGACAAAGAGTCGTGCTTGGTTTGCCGAGTGGGCCTTAGTGAACTCATCCCACGAAAAAACTGGAAGGTCGCAGAAGAGTTTCTCGCCCGACTGACTTGTGGCCTGCATCGCCGACTGATCCACGACGAAGCCTTCCACGCGAAGACTTGTGCCGTTTTCGCCGCCCCGGTTTGCATGGGCTTCATTGGCATAGATGTAAGCAAGTTTTGCGAGGCTGCCTGTTCCAAAGATGAAGAGTGAGGAAGCCTGTTTCATCGCCGCCATCACTTCACAAATGCGAATCGCAAGTATTTGAAGAGATGGGCCGAAGCCGGAAGAACCATATTGAGGTAGGTTTCAACGGCTTCAGATTCTTTCACCGAGTGTTCGTGCATGATCTTGGCTTGGCCGAGATACCATTCGAACTCGACGTGGCATTTTGAAAAACCAAGCGACTTTGCCGTGCTCAAAACTTCTTCGGCGCTAAATCCTTTTTCAAAGGACTTTCCCGGCTCCGCGTCTTCCAGGGTTTTTGCATCGATGCCGAAGTTTTCTTTGTAGTACTGGCCGTTGTGAAGCGCCCCTTGGATCTCGCGCTGAACAAGCGGCGAGATGGAAAGCTCTTTGCGGGCGTTTGCGACCCCCATCGCCAGAATGAAGTCGCGATTGGGGTTGAGATCGGAATAGAAGATTCCACCCGGCTTCAATACGCGATGAGCTTCTTTTAAGAAGTCGCGGTAGTTGAAGAGATGATCCATAAATGAGTAAGCGGTCGCGAAATCGAAAGTGTTGTCTGCGAACTTCGTTTTTTCAGCGAGGCTCTCGTGTAAGAACACATTGCCTGACGAAAGATCGACCTGCTTCATCATATCGGTCGTGATGTCGACACCGTGCACTTCGGTGAACAGGTCACGGATCATATGAATGATGAAACCTGTTCCGCAGCCGAAGTCGATGGCTTTGGTCTCGGCCCCTTTTTTTCGATCACCTAGAAGGCGCAAGATGATCTTACGAACTTTGTCTTGGTTCTCGGGGCGAAAATGCGGGCTCTTGTTGTATTCCCCCGTTTTCGCTAGCTGAGAGTGGACGTGGATGTTTGCTTTCAAGGCTCCATCACGGGTGCGATTTTCTTCAGACATGTGCCGCCTCAGCAGGTGTAGTTGGAACATTGATGCGCTCTTGTACAAGATAGCGCGGCCGTCTTAAAACTTCTTGGTAAACACGGAATACGTAGCTGCCGATGATTCCGAGGCTCAGCATCACGCTTCCAAGCGTTAAGCACAGAACTAAGAGAATCAGTGTGCTTCCGCTTGGGAGAGAGGACCCAAACACTAAGTATTGAAGCAGAACCAAGACGCCGTAGAGCAGGCTCGCGAACAAAAGAGAAAACCCAAACCAGATCGATGCTTTGTGTGGAATGTCCGTATAGCTAACAAGCGAGTTCACCGCGAGCTTTAGGCGCTTGGTGAATGTGTACGAACTTTTGCCATGTTGTCGCTCGAGAAAAGGGAGCTCCACGTAAGCGGAAGTGAAACCCATATAGAACATCAGAGGGCCGTAGAGAATATTGCTTTCCTCGAAGCGCAGCATGGCCTCAAGGAACTTACGATTGAAGATGCGAAACGTTCCGATGTTTAGCGGCACTTTTGTGTTCACAATTTTAGAGAAGATAAAGTGATAAGCAGCCGACGTGAGGCGGCTGGTGAACTTCTTTTCCGCAGAGTTCTTCACCGAGTACACGATGTCGGCGCCGCTGCTTTTAAGTTTTGCGAGAAGAGTCTCGATTCCTTCCGGCGCATCTTGAAGATCGGCATCCATCAACACGGTGTATTCGCCGGTTGAGTGCTCGAAGCCCGCACAGATCGCCGGGTGTTGGCCGTAGTTTTTAGATAGCGAGAGCACTTTGATTGCCGGGCTGGTGGTTGCGAGCTTTCGGAGAAGAGATAGCGAGCTGTCGCGACTTCCGTCATTCACGTAAATAATCTCGTAGCTTCGGCTGATCGAACTGAGTGTGGCGATGAGTCTCATAGTGAGCTCTTCGAGAGAGCTCGAGTTGTTGTAAACCGGAATGACGACGCTGACTTCGACCTTTGATTGCGTGGCGTGTTTCATCGCATTCATCCTTGGCCGGGTTTGTATAGGCGTTGGTCCTCGGGCAAGAAGAATTCTTCAAGGGAACTAGGGAGACGGGTGTCGAAGCCGATCAGACGGCGGGCTTGCGCATTGAGCTGGTCAGTGACCGAGTCGGGCAACATGCGGACCCAGTCCATCCGTTGTTTCATGAAAGAACGACAGACGTTCATCGTCATCGAATGCCGCCACTTGTCTGTATGGTTCTCACCGGTGCGATGAAAAACTCGAGCATTGAAAATGATCAAGCCTCCCGGCGGTCCCAGCACCTTTACGCAATTTTTCTCGAAGAGCTCGTCGGAGGGAGTTTCAAATGAGCTATGCGAGCCTGGAAGGACTTTTAGAGGTCCATTCTGTTCGGTGTATTCGTCCAGTGTCCAGATCACGCCCATGTTGAATGTGTAGCCAAGGTGAAAGCGTGGAGAGTCGACGTGAATGCGACTCGAATAGTTTGTACCTTTGGGTGGAATAGAAGAAGAGGTCGCCGCGTACATGATCCACGAGTCGCCCAAAATCGGCGCAATCAACTGTTGAAGTCGCGGGTCTTCGAGTAGGCGTGCAAAACAGATGTCTTGGCCTAAGAGATCATGGATCTGATATCGATCTTGGTAGCTGCGCTCAACCCCCGCTGTCGGCTTGTACGCATCGATGGCTTTCAGCAAAGCGGTCTTGAGGACAGACGTTTCTTTGTCATTCAAAAATCCAGACACAAGACTGTAGCCGCGTGTCTGGAGATGATAGTGGTGCTCCGCCAGTAGATTGGCTGATAGTAGGGCGCGCTGCTTGAGGTCTATGGTGTCCATGGCGTGGTCCCCGTGTTTATCCAGCTTTCTGCGTGAATGGTGCTTTCAGATCCCAAATGTGAGCTGGAATTTCTTCCCATGACAGATGGGCGATCATGTCGAAGATCGAAACACCGGACTCAAACTTCTCGCCAAGTTGCGGATAAGTCGGATAGTCGGGGTACTTTTTGAACAGCAGCTTAATTCCGCGCTCTTCAAAAAGTGACGCTTTGTCTTTCAGATAGTCGGACCCACTTGGGCCGCTGATGTATTCCGTGGCTTTCAATTGAGTCAGAAGTTCCAACAGGCGGCCCACACGGTCGTCCGGTACGTTGAATTCTGAGAGATCGCGAAACTCGGTTTTGACACCGAGTCTCGAACAGATTTTTTTTATGATGAATTTGTTAAGCTCGGAAAGTTTCGTCCATCTGTTCTCGAGATACACTTCGTCGATCAGTTGTTTCAGTTGAACAAAGTGTGGAGCCGTTCGGTAGCTATAGGTAAGCGTTTTGTGATGAAGCTGCTGCCAACCGGCGTGTTCGCCGACAGTGGGAAGTGTAACTTCGCTTATCAGTTGGTGAACAGCGTCTTTTGAAATGGGAATTGTCAGCCACTGTGGACCTTGAGCGGGATAAATAAGATTGCGATTTCGCCAATCATTTTTCGTGTATTTGACCTCGTCATAAAAGACGAACACGTCCGCATCGCGGATCATGTCAAAGTACCCTTTCCAGGGAATATAGTTCGATTGAATCGCTACAACTCTCATAGGTATCTCTCGTAGTTATCTCTCATTATAGGATACACGAGACGTAGCGGGCTTAGGAGGAGGCGTTTCCTACTTCGGACCTAGGCCTAGAGCGCGCCTTATACCTAAGGAATATTAATTAAGCTGTTGGTCTACAGCTTCGCTGGGCATTGTTCGTATCCGACGGTTCAGGGTCATTTTTTAAGGCATTTCTCAGGCCTTCTAGCCAGGGCGGGGTCGGAGTATCTTTTGGAAGTTTCGAAAGAATGCCGTCGACCACATAGAGAAACTGGGCCGCCTTTTGTCGCGATCCGTAGTAGTAGTCGGGACCGGAGTTAAAGAGGGCTTCGCTTGCTATGTCATTCGCTCCCAGGGCTTGTAGAGCTAGTGCGGACTCTAAGAAGTCGACGAGCTTTGCCGGTACATTCAGAGCCCGCTGGGTGTTGAGAGAGGGTTCAGGCTGACCCGCGACCCGCCATGAGTAGGCGAGCAGTCGAAGCGCGTGTGGATTGCTTAGTCGACCGTTGAGCGTAGCTAGGTCGACACCTTTCTTCTCTAGCAAAGCCAGCGCCGTATCGGCGATTTCACGGAGCGCGCTGCCTGAATCCGACGAGTCGTTGTCGAGACGCATTCGTTCTTCGATAAGTTTTGCCTTGTCGATCTTTTGTAAACACGCAGGATCGTGCATCAGCCAAGAGATCTGGTCAAAACCGAGACCCGACGTTGTTGGCACCAGGAGAGAATGGCTTCGTCCGATATAGAGAATAGAAAAACTTCGAGTTCGTAGGGCTGTGTCGATCAGACGTTCGGGCCATCGGTTGGAGCCTACAAGCAACTTGATGTCATGTTTGTCGGTAAGCTCCACGAGGGCTTTATCGCGCATGATCGCTTCGCGGTAGACATCGAAAATAGATTTCGGAATTAGGATACCGATGCGTTGATCGACATAGATAGAAATGGGGGTACCGACGGCGTACTCGAGATAACTAGCTGTACCGAGTTCCGACAAAGTGGGGCCTGCAATTTTTTTCTCTTTGATGAAGCTTGCGATGTCGACGGCGAAAATGTCTTCGTCGACGATAGGTGCACCGGCGAAAAGTGAAGCCTGGCGAAGAGGTCCAAATTGTTGAGATAGCTGGAAGCAGGTTGCTGCAAGCAGCAAAGCTAAAACGCAAAGTTTGAGGTAAGGCACCCTAGGCAGACGTAGGATTTCAGGAGCGTTTTTTCGCCAGGTTAAAATAGAAGGTGTGCGACGAGATGGGTTCTGATTTCCATCCAAGAAGAGAAGCCCCATGGTAGTCAGTACTATGGAGACATGCGGCGCGAGTTTGGGAATTTGCACGGCGTAGAACAGCATGACAACTAAGATACCGACTTTTGCGAGATCGCCCTGAACCAGAAGCAAGATCAGCAACAAGGCGCCGCCCACGAGATTGAGCCATTGAACGACCGTTGTGAATCGTTGATCGCCGGCATATTCGGTGATTACACCATACCATTCGTTTTGATGGACTCCAGCTAGCGCGAAAGGATGGTAGTGAACGCCGTTGGGATTGACGAATCCAAGAAGGATAAAGCCGATCAGCCACACAGTTTGTCTAATTGCCAATGTTTGACGTGAACCGGCTTGGGTTTGTTTGAGATCGATCACTAGGCGATGCAACCAAGCGGCCCCAAAAATCGGAAGCATCATCGAGCTTGTAGAGTGGCATTGGGTCCATAGCACGAAAATCCCACTCATAGCGACAAGCCATCGTCGTTTTCCGTCTAGCGTGTATTGATGCGCGAGCAGGATGCTAAAGAACAGAAACGTGTAAGCGACAAGTTCTGGGCGAAGTTGAACACGAGTAAGAAACGAGGCTGTTAGAAAGAGCGCTGCAACGAAGACGGCGAAGCTATCGAGGTTTCGACGGCACGACCAAAACCCCAAGGCGATTATAGGTGCAGTCCATAAAGCAGTGAAGAGCGCGAATAGTCCATGGGGCCCCGTGAGGCTTACGATCCCGCCCGAGACCATCGAGTACAGCCATGGATTGGGCTTTAAACGCTCGCCTTGGTGGGTGATACTGAGATGGTCGGTGAAAAGCGATGAACCGTTTTCGAAGAACGCTTTACCCATTGCGAGGTAACTAAATGTGTCGTGGCTTTTAAGTGTTGTCCAGGCGCCGAAGAACAAGAACGTCGACGCAAGGATGATTCCCGCAAGACGTAGGATGTTTTGATGGCGGGATACAAGTTTCGAGATCGATTCTGACACATGTTCTCCGTTGCATAGTCTTAACGGTCGTCGAGCGATCCGTCGTAGCGGTGGTGCTGAGTGAGGCCAATGGTGTCCCAAATATCCATGACGAGGTGGAACCGATCTTCCGTACCGTTGTTGCTCACGCGGTGCATGCGGTTCACCTTTAGGATATAGCTCGAGCCATCGGCCGGCATGTGGGCGACTTCTGTTTCCTCGCCCTCCTGAGCTTCAAAAATACAACCCGAGTTGGTGATGATTGGAACGTGAAGTCTGACGAAGTAACGATTGTCGGGGCCGTCGCGATGCCAGCTAGAGCGCAGACCCTTGGTGAGCCGGATGATTCGCGCCCGTCGGGGATTGAGTCCGCTTTGCAGCAGGTAATCCATGACCTCCTTGAGGTAGCCATGGCAGATCTCGGTCGGTTGTTTGTAGTCTTCGATCTTTCCGAATCCGATGTTTTGCAGATTTTTATCGAGGTGTTCTTTGCTCATCTCGGCGGCGATCACCTTGTGGCCCATCAACCAGCCGTCTTTGTAGCTTCCATTCGATGAAAGTACGGACCATCCGCCAAACGAGGGCGATTGCTGGACAGACTCCAAAGGCAGAACGTGTTTTTCCACATGCTCTCTCAGCCTTGCGATGTCGAAGCGAGTGTCCCATTTTTCGTAGATCAAGCGGCACCTCAGAGTACTTAAAGTGTGCAGGAATTTCTGTTCGACGGAAACATGATTTCACGAGCCCTTCGGCGATGAGGTAGGATTTCTCGCATTGGAGAGATTATGGACCTTAAGACAGCTATCCAGACAAGAAGAAGCATTCGTCGATTTACGACGGATCCGATACCTGAAAGCGCGATGCGAGAGGCATTGTCGGCGGCTGTCTTGGCGCCGAATTCCTCTAATACTCAGACCTGGGATTTTCATTGGGTGCGTTCGACCGAGAAGAAGGCGGAGTTGGTGAAAGCTTGTTTGAGTCAGTCGGCGGCTCGTACGGCGGCTGAACTTCTCGTTGTCACAGCGAACCCGGCGAATTGGCGAAGATCGAACTCGCACCTGATCAAATGGGTTCGAGACGTAGGCGCTCCGAAACCGGTCGTGCAATATTACGAAAAGCTTATTCCCTACATGTATCGATCGGGCTGGTTGAATTGGTGGGGGTATCTCCGAAAAATAGGGCTTTGGTTTGCCGGCTGGGCCCGTCCGGTTCCTCGCGGACCGAATACGCTGCGTGATCTGGAGGAGATGGCGATTAAGTCGGCCGCCTTGGCTTGCGAAAACTTTGTGCTCTCTCTAGCGGCCGCTGGATTTCAAACCTGCATGATGGAGGGCTTTGACGAGCACCGTGTGCGGCGACTTTTGGGAGTTTCTCGCCGTGACCGTGTGGTGATGGTGATCGCCGCCGGTAAACCTCAGGAGAATGGAACATGGGGACCGCAGTTTCGCGTCCCGATGGAACTCGTCGTTCACGAGGTCTAGCTCGCGCGTCTCGATTTGAAACAGGACCAATTAAGGACCAGGTTCTGTCTCAAATCGCGGCACGGCAAGTCGTTAGCCCAATCCTGGTGTCGATTACTTTGCGATCATGGAAGTCGTCCACAAAGTTCGGCAAAATGAAAACTGGCAGGGGTGTGAATAATGCGATTTTGGAAGTCGGGTTTGGCACTCGGAATAGGCGCGATCACGATGATGATCGCATATCAGAACTGTGCTCAGAGCCAAGGTACTCAGCAGGGCCGGGCAGAGTCTCAGCAAACGGACGTCGAAATCGACTATCCGGTCTACGCATTGAATGCGGAAACATCTGGCTCCGAAAAAGTGTCGGCGGGCAGTTGTGAGTTCGAAAACTTGCAGTGTCTTCGCAAGGTGTATTCGCCGGCGGTCGATGATCTCCAGACCGACGAAATTCTTTGTTTGGATGAAGAGTCGGCTCAGCACTGCTTGAAGGTGAGCACTGTTTACTACAACACGTCGTTTGCTCTTCAGCATTGCGAAGACTGTACGGCGGACGATGCAAAACAAGGTGGGCAATACAATCGTGAGGAAGTGACGTGTTGGGTGGGAGCGCCGGCGGCGGGTCCCGGCTCTGTCTTTGCGCTTCGCTCAAGTTTCCAAGAGGCCGCTAAGGTCGCGCTCGTCGCATGCGCTGGAGGCCAGTAATGGGTTTTTCAAATCTCTCCTTGCTGGCGTTGATTTCGGTGTCGATGTTTGCCCTGCAGGCTCACGCGCACATTCGCATCACGCCGGTCGGTCGCATGGGGACAAGTGACCGCGTGAAGTTTATCCAGAACAATAAAAACAATCCGACTGTTCCCGATAGCCCGGGGCCATGTTCGAACAATACGACCCGCATGGCGACTCCACTTCAGCTTACCGGTGGACAGCAGTTTTCATTCTCTATTCAGGAGACCATCAATCACCCAGGGCGCTTCTATGTGCAGTTCTCAACTGGTGGAGACGCCGGGTTCTGGCAGGCCGCAAACCAACTCGCTCTTGTCGAAGACACGCAGAACAATGGAACGACCAACGTTCCGTTTACGGTTCCCAACATGAATTGCAACACCTGTACACTTCGCGTTTTGCAGGAGATGGACGAGCAGCCGGGCGAGTTTTACGTTCATTGCGTCGACGTCAATATCACGGCGACAGGTGGCGGTCCTGCGCCTACTCCGCCGCCTACGAATGGGGGCGGATCGGAAGGATCGCTTTCGGCCAACAAGGAGTTCGTGAAGCCCGGTTTTGGTGGCTGCGGTCTCGTGGCGGCCGTGGCGTCGGACTCTGATAGCCGCGGCGGCCCGATGGGCCCATCCGCTTTGCGAGTGCTCTCGCTAGGCTTTCTTTTAATGTTACCGCTTTTCGTTGTTTGGAATTTGCGGCGGCGGCTTGTGCCCATCCGAAACTGATCCGCAGTTTACCAATAGCTAGATAAATTTTTCTTCGCCCCCTCTTGGCTCTTCAGAGGGGGTTGCTGTTTTAGACGTCGCCAAAGCGAATTCTCTGCCTCAGCACGTGTCACGGTCTTGTGACACCAATAAAACTTTCTCCGATTCAATCTGGTCTCGGTTTTGCCTCACGCACTGCCTGAATAATGTGCGATTTTTAACCCGCTTTAACTACTTAACTCGCCAAAGTGCGAGAGGAGAAATCATGAACCAACTCACACGCTCGATGTTGATGGCTGCGATGGTCGTCGGTGCTCTTGTTTCTGCCAAGGCAGAGGCTTGCATCGGTGGTCCTCCAGGTGCGCGCTGCGCTCCGGCTCCGCAACCGATGGACCCTAAAATTAAAAACGCTCTGGATATCATGAACGCTCTCGACGTTCCTGAAGTAGACCCTACTCCTGGCATCGTTGGTGCGACGAACCGTGAAAAGAAAGTCGGCGGTCTTCGTTGCCGCAAGACAATGGGTTTTGGTCCACGCGGTCCTCGTACAAATGCGTACTGCGAATTTAAAGGTCGCCGCAATTACAAAGCGGTTTACGATGCTCTTAACGTTCCGGCTATCAACGTGACGCCGGTTGGTCTTCTCGGCTCGGTTACACACCAGAAAAAAGTGGGCAACCTGGCTTGCGATAGCTCGAAACCAGTCGTTCCACGCGCGAAGGCTTCTTACACTTGCGATCTCCTGTAGTTCGGAGAAAGCGAGTTTTCGCCTTCTAGAAATTGAAACCCTCGGGTCATGCCCGGGGGTTTTTCTTTTTGGGACATCAAAGATCGATCAGGGAGTTTGCGGTAAGGCCATTCCACTGAAACTTGTTGAGAAATGTAAGATTCATCAACACACAAAAGCCGACGACATCGTAGCCCGCTTTTTTTAGGACGTCGGCCGAAGCATTGAGCGTACCGCCGGTGGCGAGGACGTCGTCGAGGACGGCGATGCGCCCTTTTCCTGGCTTCACTTCTACCGTGTCTTCTCCGTATTCGAGGGTGTAGCTCTGAGAGACAACTGGGGGCGGAAGTTTACCTTTTTTTCGAACCGGAACGAATCCAATGTTGAGTTCATGCGCGACGGCCGCGCCGAGAATGAAGCCGCGCGATTCAATGCCGGCGATCGCGTCGATTTCAAGATCTCGAATCTCGTCGGCGAGCGTCGCAATCAACTCGGGAAAATGCGGGGACGAAAGAAGCGGTGTGATGTCTTTGAACGTCACGCCCGGTTTTGGGTAGTTCGGGACGTCGGCAATGAGTTGAACCAGCTTCGTATCGAGTTTGGACGTATTTCCTTTTGTCATCCTCTGGAGCCTAGAGTTAGCTTGAAGCCATGTCGAGTCTTACTGCACGAGATGCCGCGCTCTTTATCACGGAAATAGGTCGTCGATTGCACCAGCGTGGTTGGCTTGCTGCCGCTGACGGCAATATCAGTGTTCGCATGAGCGATGAAGAGATTCTGATGACGCCGACGGGTGTGCATAAGGGTTACTTAAAAGAGACGGACATCTGTCGCCTGACGCTGGATAACCGAATTCTGTTTGGAAGGCCGAGTGGCGAAAGACTCATGCACCTTGCGGTTTTTCAGAAGTGTCCGCAGGCGGTTGCGGTTGTGCACGCCCACCCCCCTGTGGCGACGGCTTGGTCCATTGCAAGGCCGGACCTCAAAGAGCTTCCGGCGGAATGTCTCTCGGAAGTGATTTTGGCGGCTGGTCGAATTCCGATCGTTCCATACGCACAACCGGGCACGCAGCAAATGGGCGACAATTTACTTCCGTTTCTTCCAGACTGCCGGCTGATGGTTCTTGGTCGTCATGGTGCGCTTGCGTGGGGGGAACCCCTCGAAGAGGCGTACAATGGTATCGAACGTCTTGAGCATGCGGCGATCACTCTTGGACATGCGCAGGCTTTGGGAGGTTTAACGACTCTACCTGCTGAGGAAGTCGCACGCCTTCGAGAAATGCGAGCTCGCATGTCGGGCCGCACACTATAGGAGAGTCTGTGCTCAATATTCAGCGTGATTCATTGGGACTTCGTTTTCGTGCGATAGGCGAGCGGGTCGAAATCGAAATATTGGATCAAAGAAAACTGCCGGATGAAGAAATCTGGGTCGCTGCCGACACGCTTGATGACATGATTCAACTCATTCAACAGCTTGCGGTTCGCGGCGCTCCGCTTATCGGAGTTGCGGCGGCTGTGGCTTCGGCACAAGAAGCGTTTCGCCGCTTGCGCGAAGGGCAGGGCTCTCGGCGTTTTGATCAATCGTCTTTTCAGTTCCGTTTGCAGGAGCTCCGGGCAGCGAGGCCTACTGCGGTGAATCTCATGTGGGCGGTCGATCGTCTTGATCGAATCGTGAAGGCTTCGTCCGGCGAGGACAGCATGATCGTTGCCAACAAGCTTCTCGACGAAGCGGTCGCTATTTTTGACGAAGATGTCGAGATGTGCAGACAGATGGGCGAGCATGGCGCGCGACTCATTCAGGAGGGCGAAGCCGTACTCACGGTTTGCAACACCGGCGGTCTTGCGACAGTTGGAATTGGAACTGCTTTTGCCGCGTTAAAAACGGCGCATGATCAGGGCAAAAAAATTCATGTGTTTGCCTGTGAGACGAGGCCGCTGCTTCAGGGGGGGCGCCTGACCACATGGGAACTTGCGAAGTGTGGAATTCCTCACACCCTGATAACCGACAGTATGGCGGCGACCCTGATGCAGCAGGGGAAAGTGCATAGCGTGTTCACCGGTGCCGACCGTGTTTCGCGTCGAGGCGATTTTGCCAACAAAATCGGAACGTACTCGCTGGCGGTGCTGGCGCATTATCATCGGTTGCCGTTTTATCCAGTGGCTCCACTTTCGACGGTCGACTTCTCTTGCCCATCTGGCGGCGAGATCGAAGTCGAACAACGAGGCGCAGACGAGGTGCGGGGTTTCGTACGCCCAGGCGGTGGAGTTCGCTGGGCACCTCAGAACGTGAAAACATTTAATCCGGCGTTTGATGTAACGCCGGTCGAGCTTGTGACGAAAATCGTTTTGAATACTGGAAGCTACACGGCTTCGGAGTTTCAAAAACTTCAAGCGGAAGGGCATTGATCATGTGGTCCATTATCGGCGGTTCGGGTTTTGAGAGTTTTGAGGGCGTAGAGGAAGTTCGCGATCTCGATCGTTCGACGCCGTTTGGAATGGCTTCGTCAGGCTTGAGACTTATCAAGTTCGGTGGACAAGAAGTCGTGTTTTTGTCTCGCCATGGACGTCACCATGAATTGTTGCCAACAGAAGTGAACTATCGCGCGAACATCTACGCTTTAAAAAAGCTCGGCGTGACCCGAGTTATTTCTGTTTCGGCGGTGGGCAGCCTGCGCAAAGAGCTGGCGCCAGGTGATCTTGTGGTTGCGAGCCAATACATCGATCGTACAAAAGGTGTTCGCGCGCATAGCTTTTTGGGCGGCGGTATTGTCGGTCATGTGAGTCTAGCTAAGCCTGTTTGGAAAACGGGAACCGAAACGATGCGCGAGTTAGCAAAGGGACTCGGGTTCAACGTGCACTTCGACAAGGCTTACGTTTGCATCGAAGGCCCCTATTTCTCGACTCAAGCCGAATCGAATTCTTATCGTGGAATGGGCGCCGATATCATCGGGATGACCAACTTCCCGGAGTTTGCTCTCGCGCGAGAAGCGGGACTTAGTTACCTCCCATGTTGTTTTGTCACGGACTACGACTGTTGGGACGATGCCATTGAGCACGTCACGCTGGCGGTCGTTCTTGATACGATGAAGAAGAACAATCGGAAAGCCGTGAAGGTGATCGGTGAACTTCTGAAGAAAAACCCTGCTGCGGATCAATCTGATCGTGACGGTGGTTTAAAGAACGCACTTATGACACCGGTAGAGGCGATCCCTCAAGATAAGCGCGAGTGGCTAAAAACTCTTCTCGCGTAGCGAGGTACCGCCTTGTTTTTTTATTTGCGCGTCGTTAGACGACCTGCAAATCAAAAAACAAGGCGCTACCCATGAGGCCGACGCGGTTTTGTCGGTTTATGTCGAGCTTGAGGTATTGATTAGGGAGGCATTCG
>CAUJGS010000131.1 GCA_963170185.1 Bdellovibrionota bacterium | reverse complement strand
GAAGCCGAGAGATCGGTAAGTCTTCCCAGTCGTTTCGGCTTTGCCACTCCGATTGAAACTGTCGTGATTCTCAACAAAGTTTTGCACGGGAGGGTCTTCCCTCAGCCTATCAAGTGGTTGTTTGTAAGGTTTCAATGCCCGCGCTGGATGAGGCCCGACAAGCAGGTTGGTTCGTGGCGGATTCAATTTGTGGAATCTCTTGGTACACGTTTGACCAAGTCCGAAGTTTATTTGAATGAGGTTCCGGTTGGAACGATCTGGTTTAGCGGAGTGGTAGAAAAGAAATGATCGGGATTCAAGCTATTGCAACGTATCTTCCGGAAGAACGAATCAACAGCCTTTCCCGAGCAGAGACGCTGGGAGTACCGGCTTCTCAGATCGAAACGCGAATAGGTTTCACTGGGCTTTCACGCGCAGCCTCGGGCGAGCAAGCCAGTCACATGGGGCTCCAGGCATTGAAGAACTTATTGGCGCAAACTGGTACTACGGCAGAGTCGATCGATCTTCTGATAGTCGTCTCTCAAACACCTGACCAAAATATCCCCCACCTATCGGCTGAGCTTCATGGGCGGATGGGACTGCGAGAAGACTGTTCGTGTTTTGATATCGGACTTGGTTGTTCCGGCTATGTATACGGTCTCTCGATTGCGAAGAGCTATATGGAGGCCAATGACCTGGAAGTGGGTGTCATCGTTACGTCTGATCCCTATTCCAAGATTGTAGATCCGGCTGATAAGGGGACGGCACTTATATTCGGAGACGGCGCTGCTGCGACTCTTTTGTCCCGGCAGGCTGTTTTTGATATAGGGAAATTCGCTTTTGGTACTCAAGGAAATGGCGCGGAGCACCTAACTACTAGGTCGGGTCGTCTCCATATGAGCGGCAGGCATGTGTTTGCTATGGCGGCGCAGAAAGTGCCTCCGAACATTCTTGAGTCTCTACGCAAAAGCGAGTTAACACTTAGCGACGTAGACTTGATCATTGCGCACCAAGGGAGCCTCGCTGTTTTACAGGAGCTTCGCGATCGCTTGAATCTGCCGGAAGGCAAAGTTCCGTTCTTTTCGCGTGAGTACGGCAACACGGTTTCCTCTTCTATTCCTTTTGGTTTGGCGGGGATCTGGAATCAGGCTGAGCTAAAGACTCTCGTCCTCAGTGGTTTTGGACTCGGGTTTTCTTGGGCGTCTACAGTTCTAAATCGGAGGTAGATGATGGAAGCTCTGAAGCAAGAAATAATGACTGTCGCAAAGGCGACGAAGCTTGGGATCGACACCAGTAATTTGCAGTATGATATCCCGCTATCGACTCAAGGTGTGGACTCCATCGGGATGTTTAGTCTCGTCCTTGCCCTGCAAGAAAAGTTTCAGATTGAGATCCCTGACGAAGACTTTGGGAAACTAGATTCACTTGTGACGATTGCGGATTATGTCGACAGACGTCTTCGCACCAATTAAGTATGCGAGTGCTAATTTGAACACGACCCAAGAAAAAGTAAGCATCATCGACCACTTACCGCTGATTGCTACTATTTTATTCGCTCTATCCAGCCAGTTGCTGATGCGCTGGCAAGTGAATGGTGTCGGGAATTGGCCAATCGGACTCTCTCCGAAATTATACCTCGCTCTTGAGCTCCTAATGCGCCCTTGGGTTCTCTGCGCAATGAGCCTCACATTTTTGAGCGGTATTTCTTGGATGATTACACTTACAAGACTTGAAGTAAGCTACGCCTACCCTTGGTTGGCACTCAACTTTCTTCTTGTGCCCTTGATAGGAGTTTTATTCTTTGGTGAGTCTTTGACTTCAGCGAAGGCGATAGGAACGCTGTTGGTCGCTTTAGGCTTGATTATCTTGGGAAAGGGGCGGTGACGAGTGGCATTGGATCCAAGAGTCGTATTGCGAAAACCAGCAGTTTACAACGCTTTTCAGATCTTGATGGGTGCGCGGCGAGGGCGTAGGCAATTTATAGATCGCTATGTTGCGCCGAAATCAGGTCATCGCATTCTTGATATCGGTTGTGGTACTGGCTTGACCGTAGAGTTCCTGCCACAAGACGTTTCTTACGCAGGGTTTGATGGCGATCAAGCCTACATCGAGTATGCCAAATTAAAATACGGCCACCGCGCGAGCTTTCGCTGCCATCTTATTCAAGATCCCAATGATTTAGATGGTCAGAAGTTCGACGCCGTGATTGCCACCGGAGTGCTACATCACATCGACGACAGAACATGTTCAAATCTCTTCCAGATAGCCAAGAACCTCTTGGTACCCAACGGACGCCTTGTAACAAAGGACCCATGTTATTTTAAAGAACAACGGACATTAGCTAAAGCGTTGGTCGGATATGACCGTGGGCAACATGTGAGGTTCGCTGAGCAGTATTCCGAACTTGCATCTCACTTCTTTAAACGGGTCGAGATGACAATTGAAAACAAGGCTATCCCACCGTACTCGCACGCTATCGTGGTCGCTTATGCGGAAAGCACCCCTGAAGCTCAGCAGAGCATCTAGCACATTCGACATGTCAAATGCCGTTAAACTCTTTGGCCGCATGCCTTCATGACCTTATAACTCTCGCTGGATTTCCCAACACGACTGAGTACGGGGAATAGATTTAGTCACGACAGCGGCGGTGCCAATGACACTTCCTTTACCCACCCGAACGCCCTTTAAAATATGGGTTCCGGCACCAATGAAGACATCATCCTCGATGACTGTCTCCGCATGAGAAAGGCCTTGGTCTTTAATCTTCATATCTGGGTCTGAGAAGTTGTGATCACTCGTATATATAGAAGCGCGGTGACCAATTCTAACATTGGACCCGATTTTTTTGAGGTCGCTATAGCCGTTCAGATAAACTAATTCATTAAGCATAGTCGGACGCAAAACTCAGCGACCGTAGATCGCGGTCAGTTTCTCTTTGAAGAGGTCGATTGAGTGGCGGGAATGGATGAGGACGCGGGCGTTTTTTAGGAGCGTGTCGCGTAGGGCGCTGTCGTTTTTTAGGAGCTCGATTTCGCGCGCTAGTGACTCTGGCTTTGCCGGGTCATAGATCAGCGCGGACTTTGTCATCTTGAAATCTCGGTGAGCCGGAATTTCAGAAAGCACGCAGAGGCATCCTGATGCCATGGCTTCTAGAACTCCTAAAGGGAGGCCCTCGGTTCTTGCCATGGAGACATAGACATCAAGATCTTGAAGCCATGGGGCTGGCTCGTCCATGCGGCCGTGAACCTCTAGCCAGGCGGGGACTTCGCCGTAGGCTCCAAGCTCGTCTTTGGTAATTCCGACGCAGCTAAAATGCGCCAATGTTCGGTTCTCGCGAACGAAGTTTAAAAATCGGTCAGGGCCTTTTGAATGATCAGGTCTAAGAAAAGTTCCGACGCGCGTGAGCTTTCGTGTCGCGCTCTCTTGCGAATCATTTTTGAAAGCAAGGCGATTTCGGCCAATGAATCGCGTGAAGTCGATCGCGTTTTCAATGACAGCGCCTTCTTGGCTCTCCCTTGCGCACCCGTACTTCCAAGCGTCGTTTCGTTCACTTTGCGACGCAAATACCGGTGTAAAGTCGGTAAAGGATAGCGCTTGGTCGAGAGCCAGGCTTATGCGCCCAAGAGATGTTTTTTCGCGTCGAACACCGTGAAAGGTGTGAACGACTTTTGGCACGTGAATCTCCGGAAGATCGGCGATGAGCCACTTTAGACGATCAAAAAAGAATTTCGCAATTTTGGCGACGACGCGAAGTGGCCGAGAGTAAAGACCGGCCTCGCTCCCATGCGAGTGGACGACATCGATTTTTTCCCGTTGTACGAGTTCCCAGATTTTCCAGAACGATGCTGGCGAGAATTTGGAAACGGGGATGTCGACCATCTCGATGGCAAAGGAATTAAACTTTGGCCCGTAGGGCTCTTGCTGGGGGGCCGCGACGAAAAACTCGAAATGCTGACCATTGAAGGCTCGAAGCAGGTCAAGAACGTGCCTCGGGCCACCGCCGTGATCGGATCTAGCTGTGACGAGAAGAATGGTGCGGCTTAGTGCGGAGCGGGTTGGCATTCCAGAATAGCGTCGCTGGTTGCGCATGTGTCTCGCAATACGCGGCGCATATCTTTTTCCTTAATTGAACCGTTAAGCCCGCGCCCGGCGGATCATGAAGTCGACGGCGGAGTTCGCGTTTCTCACTTCTAGTACGATGCCGGGGTGACGTGCTTGGAAAACGCGAAAGAGCTCGTCGGCAAAGCCTTGGCCGAGTTCGCGGACACCCGCAAAGTCGAAAATGATTCGATCGAACTTTTCCAAGCCAAATGTGAGTCTGCGCGCTTGTGATCTTGAAACGGTTCCTGTTTGTTGTAGGACCCGTATTGGATACTTTGATCTGTCGAATTCGAAATCGTCGTTTGCGTACTCTCGAAAGAGCTTTTCGAGGCTTCGGCGAGTCTGGGTTTTGATGGAGAAATAAACCTCTGTTCCTTTGAGGTTTCGAATAACGCCGAGTCTTTGGTCTCTTTTTTCATTGTTGATCGTCAATTCGAACTTCTCGCTCTTTATTGAGAAAACGTCGGCGATCTTCGAAGTAAAAAAAATGCCTTGGCCGCTATGAGCGGCGGGTGCGGTTGTTTGTTTGCCTTTTAGCAAATGCTCGATGGCGTCCTCGTTGGTTTCTAGGCCGAAGGTTTTTCGAATTCTCTTAAAGATCCCGATGCCGCGGTCTCGGATACGGAACTTGAGTACCCCGTTTTCTAAAATGACGGCAATTTCCGCTGTTTTTGCCTGAGAATGATCGATGGCATTGTTCAACATTTCGCTGAATGCGTATTGGACTATTCGGAAAGTTTGATCAGAGAGCTCGCTTTTAAGCCCCAGCTTGAGATCGACTTCGTCGAAGACTCGGTCTTCTGCGAGTCCCTTTAGGGACTTCGTCATTTGAAGAGACGGTGTGTGTGTCCTTTGTTTCTTCGAAGAGCCTAGGGTGTAGTGAGCGTTTTTTGTCGAACCTGATCGTTCAAGCCAACCAGCTTCGACAGCCTTTTTTAACACGCGCGCCGCTGTGGCCCGACTGACGTTGAAATGCTTCACGACATCAGGTGACGTAACGCCGGAAACTTGGGGCGCTTGTTTCAACCAGGAGCGCAGGGTTTCTAGATTTAATGGCGTAGGGGCTTTTTGTCGCATAATTGTCTTAATAGTATATTTTCAATTGTCGCATGAGACAATTGTCATTTTTTACGGCGACAATTGCAATACAATAGCAAGACAATGGCAAGGCAAGCGCCGGTCTAAAGCCCGCCGTGCAAACATTTTCATCTGTGGTTTTAGCTACTTGGGCCGGATGTAAGGTGTTGAAAGCGAGACTGATGGCTTGATCTTGTGGGCCAAAGGGCCTAAACGCTAGGGCACGATGATTTCTACTAGTAATGTGAGCCTCCGCTATGGGGCGAAGAAGCTTTTTGAAGATGTGAACGTGAAGTTCACCCCCGGAAACTGCTACGGCCTGATTGGCGCCAATGGCGCTGGTAAATCGACGTTTCTGAAAATCCTCTCGCGTGAGATCGAGCCAAATACGGGCGAAGTGCAGATCGGTAAAAATCTTCGGCTATCTATTTTGAAGCAGAACCACTTCGCTTTTGATGAAGTGCCGGTTTTGAAGACCGTGATGATGGGAAACCAACGTCTCTCAATGATCATCGAAGAAAAAGATGCGCTTTACGCCAAGCCTGACTTCAACGAAAAAGATGGCGAGCGCGCTTCGGAACTCGAGGCCGAGTTCGCGGAGCTCGGCGGCTGGGATGCCGAAAGCGAAGCGGGCGCGATGCTAGAGGGCCTTGGCGTACAGACGGCTTTGCATGCAAAGCTTCTGAAAGAGCTCGAGCCTGGTGAAAAGGTAAAAGTGCTCTTGGCTCAGGCGCTGTTTGGCCGACCCGATGTGTTGCTACTCGACGAGCCGACCAACAACCTCGACATCTATGCGATCAAGTGGCTTGAGAACTTCCTTTTGGAGTTTCAAAACACAGTCATCGTGGTTTCACACGATCGCTACTTCTTAAACCGGGTTTGCTCGCACATCGCTGACATCGACTATGGAAAGATCAAGGTCTACACCGGAAACTACGACTTCTGGCGCCAGTCGAGCGAACTCACGCAGCGCCTGCTTTCGGATCAAAACCGAAAAGCCAGCGAAAAGGCGGAAGAGCTAAAGGCCTTCATTCGTCGCTTTAGCGCCAATGCTTCGAAGTCCGCGCAAGCCTCGTCTCGGCAAAAGCAGCTCGAAAAGCTGGAGTTTGCCGATATGCCGGCCTCTTCGCGCAAAGAGCCCTACGTCGGTTTTGCTCCGAAGCGCGAAATCGGAAACGACGTGCTGACGGTTGAGAAGGTTTCAAAGACGATCGACGGCGTTCAGGTTTTAAAGGATGTCAGCTTCACGCTTAAAAAAACCGATAAGCTCGTATTGCTAGGAAGAAACGAGCTGGCGAAAACGGCACTGCTTGAGATTCTCGCAGGCGAGCTCGAACCGGACGCAGGCACGGTGAAGTGG
>CAUJGS010000130.1 GCA_963170185.1 Bdellovibrionota bacterium | reverse complement strand
CGCATGGACACGCGATCACCAAGAACACGAGTGAGCGATAAAACCAAAGACTCCAGTCACCACCAAATGCCAACGGCGGTACGACGGCCACCAAGAGTGCGACCAATGTCACGACCGGCGTGTAGATCTTCGCGAACTTGTCGACGAAGAGCTGCGCGGGGGCTTTTTTGTTTTGCGCCTCTTCGATCAAGCGAATCACGTTGGCGATCTTCGAGTCTTTGAATCCGTGCGTGACTCGAACTTTCAACGTTCCCGACTCATTGATGGTTCCAGCAAGGACCGTGTCGCCAACCGTTTTCTCAACCGGTTGCGATTCTCCGGTGAGTGGCGCCTGATTCACCGCAGACGAACCTTTCGTCACAACGCCATCAAGAGGAATGCGTTCCCCGGCCAACACGACTATGACCTGTCCGATTGCGACCTGCTCAACAGAAACGGCTTCGGTCGAAGAGCCCGACGCACCGTTAGCCTCACCGCGTTCGACATTCGCTGTTTGAGGCGTGATCGACAAAACCTCTCGGATCGCACGACGAGCCCGCGAAACGCTGAATGCCTCAAGCATCTCAGCCAGCGAGAACAAGAAAACGACCGCCGCACCTTCCGAAAACTCTTGAATATAAAAGGCCCCCGCTACGGCCAGCATCATCAAGACGTTCATGTCGAGCGACTTCTGTTTCAACGCGCGCCAAGCTTTTGGTGCAACCAGCGTCGAACCCGTCAGCGTCGAAAGTAAGAATAGCGAAAACAAAACTGGCTTCGATAAATCCCCAAGCTGCTCGAAGGCAAACCATTGAAGAAGTAGCCCAACCGTTAACGCCAAGCCGGAGCTTGCGACCAACCAAACCCGGGACCGATTGTCCGCGTAAAACGACGTCGGCCCCTGATTCTCGCGCACCTTCACACCGGCACTGTTGATCCACATGACGAGATCTTGCTTCGACAACGTCGGATCGTGCTCCACCATCACTTGCGACGACATGAGATTCGCCGTCACTCGGCCGATTTTTGGACGAGACAAAGCTTTTTGAATCGCGGCGATTTCATCGGCACAGTCCATACCCGCAACCGAGAATGTCGACTTCGTCGCACCAGCAATGCGATTGATCTCAACCGACTGCTCGCCCGTGACCTTGGGCCCGCAACACGGATCATGTGCATGATCATGTTTATGATCATGTTTATGGTCGTGTTTGTGATCGTGCGAATGATTGCCGTGGTTTTCTGCCATAGTTCCAATTAACGCCACCTTCACAAAACCCGCTAGCGAAACCTCTAAAAACGAACGAAAATGAGGCCATTTTCACCCCTTGGTGCGAACAGTTCGAAATAAGCCTGTCCTTCTAGCAAACGGCTTGCAACACAGGGACACCCGCTGACCGCCCTCAGGCACGTCAAACAATAGATCAGGCAATAGACATCAAGGCGAAAACTGACTAAAGAGTGAGACCTCAACCAAGAGGTACTAAATGAAATCTATGACTGTTTTGATGGCGACTGTTCTTTCGGCTCTTGTGCTTTCAGCATGCTCTTCCAAGGTGATCGTCAACAAAGAAAGCTGCAAAGAAATCTACGGCGGAACACTGATGGAGTGCGAGCAAGTTAAGAAGTAAGCCCTGCTGCTGACCTCTCGTCAGTCTGTGCTATCAGTCTGTGGTGTAGGTGAGCCCCAGTGACGCAAAACTGTTGAACCCGCTGTTCTCCTCGAAGTCTGGAGAGCGCACGACAAAGCGCCACACGAGGCTCACCGGCAACACATGAACGCCGACTCCGATTTCGGTCTCGGCTGTGAGAGGATACTTCGTCACACGGTGACTCGAACGAAACGTGTTTCCGTCTAAGAAGAGATTTCTCGCAACCGCGTTGCCACGCGCTCCCGCGAAAACAAAATACCCATGCTTTGGACGCTTCGGAATTCCCGCGACCACAAAGCTATCGGCCTCCGCACCTGACGGACGAGACGGCCCAAAGTTGTCGGGTAAATTCCAACCAAGACGCGCAATCGCTCCCGCGTGCGCACCGATCAGGACGTTCCCCAGTCCGCCGCCCACAATTGGAATGATATCGAAGTAGCGCGCACCACCACTGCGAAGCTCGAAGAATCTGAGACGCCGCTGATACATCAGCTGTAAAACGGGCTCGTTATCAAGCTGGTTACCCCAGCCCGCCGACGTGCTCGTTCCAATCAGGCGGTGAAAACCGTTTTGCACCTGCTCACCGATCGCGACCGGACCAACGGCGCCGACACTGGCTTCAAACATATGCGAGTAGTTCTCAGTCTTGATATTCAGCGAGAACGCGAGATTCAGCCAAGCAGCGTAAGGCCGGTCGTTTGGAATCAACGTCACAATGCTGGTGTTGTTCGGTGTGTAGATCTGATGGTTTAGTGCAAGACCGAAGTTCGCGCCGGACTTCTCAAGCTCGCGCTTGAAATAACTGGTCTCCAGAAAAAACTTCGGCACCCAGTTTGGAATCTTGTCGCGCGCGTAGGTGTACGAAAACTTGATGCCATTTGAGTACGCCTGATCAACCCCAGGTCCGCCCACATTGCGCGAATCGTTCTCCACCGAAATTCCAAATGAGTGCCCCTCTTTTAACGGGGTACGAGCCTCATCACCTACATCGTGTGGCGGCGTGATCTCAGACTGCGCACGCGCGAAGTCCGATGCAAATGTCAGCAAAGATAAAAAGATAGAGAAGGTCGCCGCAAGAATCCAGTTCGCCATGCCCCATGGTATCGGCAAGAAGTGGAGAGACAAGGCCTCAGCCAGGAAAAACGTGACCTAAGAAAATCCAGAAGTGAAAAAAGTGGCGGCCCCGGCTGGATTTGAACCAGCGACCCTCTGCTTAGAAGGCAGATGCTCTATCCAGCTGAGCTACGGGACCATGGATCCTAAGGTACCGCCTTGTTTTTTGATTTGCAACGCGTTACCCGCGCCGCAAAGCCTCAAGGCATCAGTGCCAAAGCGACGTACGCGAATAGGATCATCAAATGCACGATTCCATGCAGGGCCGTGCTACGCCCCACACCGAAGGTCAAACTGCCCGCCACGAAAGTCAGAACCAAGAGAGCCGTGCTCTTGGCGTCAAGCCCGAGGCTGAGAGGGCTATCCGTATAGATCGAGTACAAACTCACGACCGGAATCGTAAGCGCCACACTGGCTGCGCCAGAGCCCAATGCCAAGTTCAAGCTCGTCTGCAACTGATTGACCCGTGCCGCGTTTACAGCAGCCAAAGTTTCAGGCGCAAGAACCAAAAGGGCTATCACGATCCCGACCACCGCCCGCGGAGCCCCAGCCGCCGCAACCGCCGCCTCGATGGAAGGACTTAAAATCTTGGCCAGCCCCACAACGGTAACCAAAGCCAAAAACAAAACGCCAAAACTCATCCACGCACGAAGCGTGGACGGCACGTAACTTTCGGCTTCCTCTTTGGTGAGATCAGTTTCCTTAAGAGCCACGAAATAACTCTTGTGTGATTTTGTCTGCGCCCAAACCAAAGAGCCATACAACACGAGCGACACCACGGAAACGAAGATCAGCTGGTTGGCCGTATAGGTCGGACCGACCGACGACGTCGTGTAGTTCGGAAGAACAAACGAGAAGGCCGAAAGCGCCACAAGAATCGAGAGCAGAGCGCTTGTGCCCATGGGCTGAAAACCAAGCTCCTTGTGCCGCATTCCACCCAAGAAAATACAAACGCCGATGATCCCATTGGTGACGATCATGATCGCCGCAAAAACAGTGTCCCTCGCAACCGTCGCGGCATCCGGCGACTTATTCGCCATCAAGCTCACGATCAGCGCGACCTCGATCACCGTAACCGCGAGCGCCAAGATCAATGTCCCAAGGGAAGGACCTAACTTTTGCGCCAAGACTTCAGCGCTATGAACCGCCGCCGAAATTCCAATCGCGAGAAAAAGACCAAAAATCGCCGCCACCCACCACGTCGGATTCGGAAGAAGGAGAGCGAGAACGAAGACGCCAAACGCGACCAAAGCCATCGCGTCATGACTGTTAAACTGCTTACGAATTTCAGAAATCATGCGGCCACTATAGGCGTTGCCGCGCCTTGATCGAAACTGAAACACCCTGTGTCGAATCTTGTTTTATCGAAGCCTCAGCCGCCAACCCAAACCAAAGAAGAATTTACTGTATTCAAGGCTAGAGCCTTCAACCGGCCAAGATCCTTCTGCCCACCTTTTGCTCTATCTGCCGAAAGAGGCCGCCCAGAGGTGAATCGCCAAGTGGCCAATCACATGCATTCCAAAGGGCCAGATAAGATCACATCCCCTGCCAAGAAAGGCTTTGTTATGCAGAAAACTGAAACACCAGACCCGTTTTTGAAACAATACCGAATCGACCGGGCAGCAGTCTCATCGGCAATCACCAAGGCATCGCTCGTGCTCTTTGCCCTGTCTCTTGTCTTGCAAATTCAGTCTGCAAAGGCTGCGGGTATTGCCGATTGCGAAGCTCGTTTCGAGACCCTTGAATACGACCCGAACAACACCAAACTGCACTACCGCTACCAACAAATTGAAACGCAGTACTCCCCTGATCTCGATTCGAACTTCGCCGAGCATCGTGCCGACTACGTCAAGGCGATGAAGAACAAACGTCATTGGTACTGGGGGGCTCGACAATTTAACCAAAGTGGCTTCAGCGATCGTGTGACTGAACGCATGTACTTGCTTTGGAATCGAGAGCCGTCGCCGGAGGCAAAAGCGGCCATCGGGCTCAAGCTTCAAGAGGTTGAGCGCAATCAACAGAATTTACCGGACTGGCGAGAGCTGACCGCCAGCAAAGATCGCGAGCCTCGAGTTATTCAACTTCTCGCAGATGCCGCGCCAAAAAAAGACGGGCAGAACGTAAAGAAAAAAGAGGATCTGGAGAACTGGAATCTCGCCATGCAATTAGCCATCAAAATGGCGCAAAACAAACGCGACCTTACGAAAGAAGACCTCGCTCACTTCGCCGTCGTCCTTCA
>CAUJGS010000129.1 GCA_963170185.1 Bdellovibrionota bacterium | reverse complement strand
TCCGACACAACATCAACCGCAGCCTAAAATCTGAAAAGCGCTTCAAAAGACGCAAACTGCAAATGCAAAAGGCCGCTCATCCGAGCGGCCTTTGCTTCACTGACAAGAGGTTTTGGAACAAGCATGTTTAAGTGCCGCACTTTGATAATCCGGACGAGCTTTTGCTTCGTATTCTAATGAGTCAAACTCTTCAAAAATTTGAGAAGTTCTTTTCTGAAGCTACGAAAGTCTGGATGACTTTTGGGATCCAAAAAATGTCCATGACCTTCAAAAACGACAGCCTTGACATGTTCATGATTTCCACCCTGGAGCCAATCTGAAAAGTAGCCAGACTGATCGCCGACTTGTGTGTCTTTTTTTGAAAGAAAAACGAGCATTGGGACCAAGTCTTTCGGTTGACCAGATATCGTGTGATAAAACTTTGCATGCCAGCTCTCGTTTTGCGCGGTCACAGGCCCCCAGATCCCATGTGATGAGATGTAGCCTTTGACGGGACTTCCCGGTAGACGTTCTGTGGCAAGAAGATTGACTAGGTACCCCCCATATGAATGCCCCATTACGACAAGGTTCTCATCGGGAAACTGATTGTTGTATTCCTCTATGAACTTATTCAGATCTGCAACTTGGGCATCAACGTCAGCCTCAAAGTCCGCTCGCTTTTGAGCTTCTGTGCCATAGGCAAATCTGACTGCGTCAAAAGATCGCCTCGAGATATAACGGCGATAATCAGGAATAACGAGGGTGTATCCGTTGGCCGTAAAGATCCTTCCTAATGCGTCATGTTCCAGCTCATCGCCGAAGGGGGCGCCAGATGCGCTTCCACCGTAAATAAAAATAACCGTACCATTGCTGTTTGAAGTCGAGGGCAAATATCGAGCGACAGGGATTTTTCCGCGCTCAGGATTTGCGGCATTAAAGAATAACGGATAGGGATCCTTGATATCTGTCGCTGAGACAAAAATAGGCATTAGAACCAAAACAAATACGAACACAACTGTCTTTATTTTCATATAAGCATCACTCGCCATCGTTAATGGGATGAGTGCCAGAAGAGTGCCAAAACCCAATGCCCCTGATGCAGCAGCTGCGGAACATTTGGCGCGTATTCTGGATACCATTGAGCGCTTCAAAAGACTCAGGAGCTCCTTATTTACCCCTGAGGGGGTGTCCCGACCGCTGCCGCGCCTGCTCCCGCAAACCGTAAAACTCTTTGTCCACGATCCAGAGGCTTAAGTTTAGCGCCCGCAAGAGAGCCGTTAGGTTATTGAGACTCGGGTTTCCGTCCTCTCCTAGCATACGATAGAGAGTCACGCGGTTAAGACCTGTCGCCTTTGCGACTTTGCCAGGGCCTATAGCTTTGACGACGATGGCGAGGCCCTCTCTGAGACTTTGGAGATCGCCCTTATAGTCGTACTCCATACAAAGCTTTAAGAACTCTGTGTAGACGGCTCGCTCTTGCAATCGATCTAATAGAAACTCTTTTGAGAGTCTTCGAGAAGCAGAATGCTTTTGCACCAGGACAGCATAGGCTTCGTGTGCGATTTCATCGGGCTTAATGATTTGCTGCAATGTCCTGCGAATTTTTGTTTTCATTCGATGTTACATATATGCAACACGAATCAATTTGTCATGCTCATTCGCATCAGAGTTTTCTTAAGGATTTCAGATAAATAAAAATATTTTCGCTCGTTAATTTCGGCTGCAATGGAACCTAAAAATGCCTATGTCTTGCCGTTAATTTTGAGATGACGTGCGCGGTTTGGGGAACTTGTGTCGTTTTACCGTATTATGAGAGGCCAGTTTTCTGACGTCTCGGTTTTTTTTCAGACTTTTCTTTTGAGGAAATTCAATTTCATAGAGCGGAGGCATGATGACCTTCAGAAGTCGCTTGATCGGCGGCTGTTTGGTTTTCTTAGTTGGAAGCCAGCTCATCTATTACGGCATGCTGTTTAACGACAGCAGTAGCCTTCAAGTACCTATTTGGCGTCTTGTGAGTGGAATTCATAACTTGATTGTCTATGGATTTCTAGCGTCTGTGATTTGCGTGGCTGTTTTTCTTTTAGGGAGCCTGGCGCTTTCATTTCTTCGGCCTGAATCAAGAACCCGTGAGAGCAAGACACTTCCGTTTGATGTCGTAGAACAAGAGCAGCATATCCAAGCAGAAATCGAGACAAAACTGCAAAGCCAAAAACAAATTGAGCTTGAGAACGCTGAAAAACTCCGACTGGAGGAAATACGAAAGCTAGAAGTCATCAAAGAAAAGCGTGAGCGGTCTGCAAGTGCTGCCGCAAACGCTGCCTTAGATGACTTCTTGTAAGGTGATGGGAGGTTTATGCTTCTCACCAAAAGAGACCTAGAGATTTTTGCGATCATCTCTAGGTGCGCGATTTTAACGACCTCACAACTGAGCAAAACCGTTTTTAGAGGCACCGCAACCACAACAGTACTTCGGAGACTCCGAAAACTTGAGAAAGCGAAACTCATCGAACGCATTGAGGGGCTTGCGAATTACGAAAATGCCTGGGCTCTTACAGCAAAAGGAGCTGACGCCATTGGCTATTTGAATCCAAAAAGACATTTTCACAGATTGTCGCTTGGTCACGACGTTAAACTCACTGAGCTAAGACTTTTGCTTGAGGATACTGGAATAGCGCGCTCGTGGATTCCAGAACACGAGATCAGATCTGCTATGGCAAAAAAATATGGTCTTCAGAGAGTCAAAAGTCAGTCCGTACCAGATGGAATTATGAGCGCGAGCTACCAAGGCATTATGGAGTCCGTCGCAATCGAACTTGAGCTGCATCATAAAAACAAAGATCGCTACCGCGATATTTTTAGATCCTACGCCGAGAAACGAAATCTCAAAGCAGTTTGGTATCTTGTTCCTTCAGAGTCTTTAGGCAAACACCTAGAAACTCTTTGGACCAAGTACAATGGCAAATACGGCCCGTGGTTTTTATGGTCCTTGGTAGATGATGTTTTAGAAAACACCAAGGCATCCACGGTGAGATATTTTGATCAATCAACTGAGCTAGAAAGGCTCTTTGAACCTGCTCACCCAGGTGGTTTTGGGGTGAGCAGCCTTCAAGCCCATAAAGAAGAAATCCAAACAAAGCTAAGTGCTGAGAACCAGAACGAACTTCCCGCCAAAGTGGGTTAAGTGGAAATGCCGCCTCCACCACTGGCCACCCTCCCTCAACGATGAAGGGTGGCCAGTGCTTACGGCGGCAAAAGTGAGTTAGGTGGAGGGCGGGAAGTTCTTAAGATTTGTTGATGATGATTATTGAATTTAGGAATTGAGGGGAAAAGGAACCAGAGGTCAAAACGAAGGTCAGTAAATGAAAAAGACATGGGATGTTAAAGATGTCGAGATCGTCCCCATGCGAGTGTCAGTTGAGGAATACAGTCAAAGGCTTGATGAGGTGGCAGAGTTGGTTTATCGTTACCTCTGCCAGCTCTTAGAGAATCAGTCTGAAGCTCCTGAAACCAAACCTGCGGACAATGACCGCAAGCAAAGGACAGGAACCGATGGCTAGCTACAGAACGAAAAATCAGAATTTCAAAATCGCGCTCTATATCAGGGTTTCAACGGAAGAACAGGCCGAGAACCCCGAGGGCTCCATTCGTAACCAAGAAGATCGCCTGCGTCAGGCTGTCGCATACAAGAACAGTCTTGGAAGCTTTGGCGAGATCAAGGCTGTCTTTGTTGACGCTGGGATTTCAGCTAAGGATATGAGACGCCCAAAGCTTCAAGAACTACTTCGCGCAATCAGGGCACAAGAAATTGACCTTGTGATGGTGACTGAGCTTTCAAGGCTCTCGCGTAACACCAGAGACTTTATTGAAATGTGGGATTTGATGAAGCTTCATGACTGCGGGTTTACAAGCCTTAGAGAAGACTTCGACACCACAACGGCCGCAGGTGAAATGGTGATCTTGCAACTGATGAACCTTGCTCAGTTTGAACGAAGGCAAACCAGCGAACGAGTTGAGGCCAACATCGCGGCTCGTGCGGCCCGAGGTCTTTATAACGGCGGATGTGTACCGCTTGGGTATAAGACGATTCCAGAGAGGCCAGGATATCTTGAAATTGATGGAGCAATGGCCGAGATCGTGCGAGTCGCTTTTGCGACGTTTCTTAGGGAAGGGTCACTCTCGCGTGCTGCGCTTTGGCTTAATGACAACGGCTACCGAATCAAGAAGCAGCGTGAAGGCGGAGGAAGCTTTAAGCGTGTTGGGCATTTTACGGTTGATAACCTGCAAGCCCTGCTACGAAACAAAGTCTATATTGGGGTGAAGGTCTATACACATCGAGGAGAAACGAAAGAAGCGAAAGCCGTCTGGCCTAGCATTGTTGACGAAGGGATGTTCCACCGGGTTGGAAAAATCCTTGAAAAGAACAAGGGGCGATTTAAGCCGACAAAAGAAAACCGTAGGCCATATCTGTTATCAGGAATCACCCACTGTCAGACCTGCTCAAGCTTTATGCCTGGGAAATCTGCAACAGGCAGAAATGGAAAAGTGGCCTATTACGAACACGCTTGGGCAACAAAAAGAGATTCAACCTTATCGAAGAAGTTATTTAAGTGCGAGCCGCACCGAGTGCCTGCAAAAAAGCTTGAGCCCTTGGTGATGGAGAAGTTCAAAGACTTGATCTTAAGACCTGATTTTATGAAGGACATCTTGAATCGTGTTCGTGAAAAACACGCTGAGAATCCTCATCGTAAGGATGAAGAACGGCTTAAGGCTAAAATTTATGGAGTGAGCAGTCAGCTTGATGGGCTTGCAGAAAGATTATCTGAGCTTCCGAAGTCTGTTTCAGCAGCTCCGATCTATAAGCAAATGGAACGCCTTGAAGACATCAAGGTAGGTCACGAGAGAGAGCTTCAAGCATTGAGGTCAACAGGTAGAACAAGTTTAGATCGTGTGGTGGATTTGAATAAGTTTGAGGAGTTTTCAACCCACTACCAAAAACTTGTGACGAAGGAAATTGAGCCGAATGAATTGCGGCAGATGATTAAGAAGTTCATCCACAAAGTGGAAGTCGGAACAGAAACGGTAAAGATCCATTGGATCGTGGACGATGAGCATTATGAGCGTGAGCTGGCCCTGAAAGGGGCTGGCTCCAGCCTTTCGGATTCCCCCTTGGGGGCAGTGCTTAATTTTAAAAGGAATCTTGGTTCGCAGAACTTGACATTTGGTGCCCAGGATAGGACTTGAACCTACACACCTTACGGCACGGGCTTCTAAGACCCGCGTGTCTACCAATTTCACCACCTGGGCAGATGAGAAACGAATCTTAAACTCGCTCAAGAATAACTAAAAATCAAGGCCGTGTTGCTGAAGTCAGTGCCGAAGAGAGCAGCGGCGTGCGGCGAATCACAAGCTGGCCGGCACTTTCTGTCATACGGAAGCCAAATGTACCCAATGACTCCTGCGAGCGCTCGAAAACCTGGCCTGTCGCAAGTTCGCCGAGATTCGCTTGCCCACGCAGCATCGTCATAAAGACGACCTGACGATCACCATTGGACTCTAGGTTTCGCGGAAGTAACCCAGCAAAACCTCCAGCTGGAGCCAAAAACTTCACCCGATGCTGAGACGATTTAATATCCAAAGGCTGCGAGCGAAAAACTCGCAAGTCCGGCGTATAGCCAACAAGCTCAAGCCCCGTGAACTCGATAAAACCGCCGTTGCGATTCGCCAGGCGACCACCAAGACCCGACGGTTCAAAACGCATCACACCGCTTCGTTCACGGCATTTCAAAGTCTGAACATCCGCCTCAATTTCCAAGTTAGGTGGCCGAAGCGAGGCTTTAATCGCCTTCACCGAATAAGCCATGCGCCCAAGGTCCGCACGAGTCGCACAACGCATGATCTGGCCTTCAAACGAGCGAATTACACCGGTCTCCGCCGCAAAGGCCGACGACAAGCCGCCAGCGCCGAGGCCCAATACAGAACCCAACACAGCGAACGAAGCCACCAGCAAACGCGTGGAAATCATCTGTCCAAAAACCTGACAAAGAGTGTTTGGGCTCGTGGGCAAACTTTTACGCATGACCGGACTCCTTTAACCATTCACTGACGTGATCCGGTCGAGGGTCATGCAATATCGGGCGCAATTCGAATGATGTTCCGGCGATGCCCTGAAACGCCTTTGAGAGAGATTGCCAGGAGAGCCTAAGACCCTCTCCGGCTTATTTATGACAATTAACGGCGCCACAACCGAAAGCCATATCGGGCATGGCGCGACAGGTACCTACTTCGCGATGAGCTTACGGTAGTCAGCCGCACGCATGATGTTCGCGAGTTCTTTCTCGGTTTCCATCTCGATGCGGATCAGCCAGCCTGTGTTCATAGGATCGTCGTTCAGGCCAGACGGATCTTCAGCCAAAGACTGATTCACTTCGATCACCGTGCCCGAAACAGGAGCGTACAAATCGCTCGCCGCTTTCACCGACTCGATCACTCCAAAGCTTTCGCCTTGCGAGTACTTCGCGCCCTCTTCTGGAAGATCGAGGTACACGATTTCACCAAGCTGCTCTTGAGCGAATTCCGTGATCCCAATCGTGACGATGTTCTCGTCGACCTGTGCCCACTCGTGGTCTTTTGTGTAGTAAAAATCTTCTGGCAACTGGTAGTTCGACATGTCTTCTAGTCCTCCAACACTCTAAATATCTCTAAAATCCAAACTTAAGCTTTTACGGTCAGCGACGTCTCCACGAATGGAGTCGGTCGCACTTTCGCTTTCACAGCCTTGCCGCGGATATCGACCGCAATCTCGCTGCCATTGGCCGAAAACTCCGTCTTCACGTAGCCGATGCCAATCGAAGCGCCCGTCGAAGGCGACATCGTGCCGCTTGTGCAGATGCCGATCGTTTCACCCGCCGGCGAAAGCAAAGCGTAACCTTGGCGCGGAATCCCACGCTCGGTCAATTCAAAGCCGATCAGCTTGCGAGTCACTTTCTCTTTGCCAGCCAAAATCTTCGCCTTGCCAAGGAAGTCCTTCGCCTGCGGTTTAACGACCCAGCCAAGGCCCGCTTCATAAGGGTTTGTCGTGTCGTCAATCTCGTGACCATAAAGCGAGTATTTCATCTCCGTGCGAAGCGTGTCGCGAGCCCCAAGCCCGATCGGCTCCGTGCCAAGGTCCGCGCCCTTCTCAAGAAGCTCGCGCCAGAGCTGAACCGTCTTCGACGCCGGCACAAATACTTCGGCGCCAACTTCGCCCGTGTATCCCGTACGCGCCAGAATCACCGTCGTTCCGCCCCATGCAAATGCCTTGTGCGTAAATGCCTTCATTTCACTGGGCTTCACATCCGAATTACCATTGCCGGCAAACAGACGATCAAGCAGCGTCAGCGCTTTGGGCCCCTGAACCGCAATCTGCCCCCAGTCCGAACTCTCATTGACGAGATCCGCACCACGATTGTTCGCCTTCACAAAAGCAAAGTCTTTTTCGATGTTCGCTGCATTCACACAAAGGAGATACTCTTCGCCAGGCTTGATGCAGTAAACGATGAGATCATCGACGATCCCGCCATCTTCATTCGGAAAGAGCGAGTAGTGGGCTTCACCAGCCGCGAGCTTCGAAACATCGTTCGTGGTCACCCACTGCAAAGTCTCAAGCGACTTCGGCCCTCGCACACGAAACTCTCCCATATGCGAAACATCAAAGAGTCCAACGCCTGTGCGGCAGCTAACATGCTCTTCTTTGAGACCGCGGTACTGAACCGGCATCCACCAGCCAGCGAAATCCACCATGCGAGCGCCACGCGCCTCGTGTTCGGCAGCTAGAGGTGTTTTTAAAGGTGTCGACGAGGTCGTCATGACTGAAGTCTCCAAAGCATGTCCCCTGAAATCTTGTATTCGAGAGGCACTTTTCACCCCCGAATGCCCGCAGTCAAGATACGGCGCCGGGCTCACTAAAATCGCCGTTTTTTGTCATTCAAGAGCCCCTCAAAAGCCCTCAAAAATATCACTCCCCCCCACCTGCGGTACTCGAATCGGCAGGAGCCGTTTGCCCACGTACATGCTCAAGATTCAAGCAACTAAGCACACAAAGCCCCTACTCAAATATAAGCCGCCTCCACAGCTCTTCCATCAATCTCGTACCGACCCAACCATAAGCCTCACCGGTACCCTCCAAACCTCGGATTCCCATGGCTTTTTCAAGGACAGCCGGTCGACCTTAAGCCCATCACTTGCATAACCACTCCGGCATGAACGAGACACAGCAGCCAAACTCGAAACAAACAGCCGATCAAACTCCAAAAGCCCGCCCTGTGGTGACTCTGGCTTTGGCGGCGTTTTTGGCGGCCGTGCTCGTGTCAGCTCTTTCGGCCTGTGGGCCAAGCAACCAGTTTCACCCGGTGGCTTCTTCGAACAAAACTGGATTCACCGACCCCGCTGGACGTGTTCACACGGGCGCTGGCGACGATCAAGCTCTTGCGCAGCTAAAGACCGAACTCGCTGGCGATCGCGCAAACGACGGCATCGACTCGCTTGAAAAAGAAGACCGCGAGCTAGCCGCACAAATTCTTGGCGCAAAGATCGAAGAAGAGGCCAAGAGCATCCGTGTTCACGTTCGCCTGCGCGACCAAGGCACGATCTCCTTCGACTTCACCGAAAAAGACATCGCAAAACCCGCGACCGCGCAAAACGCCGACGTTCGCTATAAGTCGATCGTAGGAAAAGTTCCCGGCGGCAAGCCCGCGCAATACGAAATGGCCCTGCTATGCCGGCATATCGCGACACCCAAAGAGGGCGAGCGTCGCTGCGCCACCGCGATGATGTCCCTCAAAGAGCAGCGCGGCTCAAAAGCCAAAGCGGGATTCATCTTGCGCTACCAAGAGGTCACGGTACTCGTGCGCTCTCCAAAAACGACACCTTTACGCAACGACACACTCAAGCGACTCGTTTCAGAATTCCATCAAGCACGTATTGGAACATTGCAATCCTTCGAAGTCGCATGGGGTCCATCAGGTTTCGACCTCAACATGCAGGATTCCGAACTCTGCCCTTCTGGTCGCCTCGTTGAAACCAACGACCTCGACGAACCGCTTCGCCTTGGCTGCGGCAACCCCGACACAACTCGTGGCCTCGAAGGCCGCATGATCGGAAACACCACACGCGGTGAACTCTTCTTAGAGATCACCGCAACAACGCCAGGCCTCCTCGGAGGCCTTAGTCCGGAGTCCGTTGAGCGCGCCTTCATCCTTGTTCGCCAAAAGAAAGCACCAAAACCCGTAGCTCCAGCTAAGCCTGGCGATCCGGCATCGCCGTCACCAGACTCCACGGACGACGAAGAAGACGACCTCTTCCTCGAAGAAGAGCAACAACCGCTCGTGCCCTCTCCTCAACAGCCAGGTGGAGCCAACACGCCTTCAGAACTCAAAGGCTGGCTTGTCCCTGTCGACCCCAACGACCCGGTCACCAAACAATGGGCCAAAGATCGCAAACGTCCGTTGGTAGCTAAAAAAGTTGACGAGTGGAAGGCCTCCAGCCGTCTAAAAGGATTTGCGACTCACTTTCTCCCCAACCGAGATCTCGTACATCGTTCGCTTCAAGAAAGCCGGGTTCCAGGAGAATTCGCGCTCATCACGCTGATCGAATCGCACTTCTTCATCAAGCCCGGCTACCCCGTCGAAGTTTCGTCCGCGTCGGCACTTGGCCCTTGGCAGTTCATGCCTCGCACGGCGGCTGATTCGCGGTTTGGCCTCAAAGTTCTTCCGCTTGTTCCAATCAAAAACGACAAAGGCAAAGTGATTCGCAACGAAGCGAACCCTTGTGACGAGCGTGCGGATCTCGCCAAGTCTTCGGTTGCCGCCGGCAAATACTTCCGCGTGCTTCTTAATATGTTCCCGCGTGATCCACGTTTGGCACTCGCCGCTTACAACTGGGGCGAAGGCAATGTCGAGTGTATCGGCTCGACGTCGGCAAAGTGTAACCGCTTGAACCAAAAGCGCGGCTTCTCGCAAGCGCGTCTCGGTGAAATTCGCGAACTGGGCTTAAGCTTCTGGGCCATCCATCGCTTCAACATGGCGCCAAGTGAAACTCTGAATTACGTCATCAACTTCGTAGCGGCTCATCACGCTGCTCTCGAAATGGATGCCATCACTCTCGACAAGAACATCGCTCCTTGGAAGCCAGCAGCCCAGTGCGGCCGCTAAACCGAAGACTACAACGAGGCCCCAAGCTTCGAAAGCGTGAGCGTGTTCTCTAAGAGCATTTGAATCGTCATCGGCCCGACGCCACCTGGAACAGGTGTGATCGCCTGGACATGTCCAAGCAGTTCTTCATAGCGAACATCGCCGCAAATCGAAGACTTCTTGCCGCCGATGAGAAGAGTTTCAGAAGCCGGAACGCGGTGGATTCCAACATCAACCACAACACTGCCCTTGCCAAAAGCCTCGCGCCCAAGAAAGCGCGGTTGACCCGCAGCCACAACCACGATCTCCGCCTCGCGAGTCACGCTCGCAAGGTCCTTTGTTCTTGAGTGCGCCATCGTGACCGTCGCGTTTGCTTCCTGTAAAAGCAAAGACATCGGTTTTCCTACGATATTGCTTCGACCAACAACGACTGCCTTTTTCCCCTCAAGTGCGATCTGGAAATGCTCCAGAATCTTCATCACGCCAAACGGCGTGCAAGGCGCTACGCGCTTACGACCAGCCAAGAGCAACCCCAAGTTTCCACTCGTGAGTCCATCTGGGTCCTTGTGCGGAGCAATCGTCTCAAGCGCTGCCGTTTCGTTGAGCCCCTTAGGAAGCGGAAGCTGCACCAAAATACCGTCGACATCGTTTCTCGTGTTGAGCTTTTCGATTTCCTTGTGGAGCTCTTCTTGCGTCACCGTCGCCGCCAGCGGGATATGGAAACTTGCGATCCCCGCCTCTTCACACGCCTTGATTTTGTTTTTTACGTAGATATGGCTTGCTGGGTTATCGCCGACAAGGATCACAGCCAAGCCCGGTGCACGCCCAGATTTCGCTCGAAACTCCAAGACCTCACTAGCAAGTCGCGCGCGCCTATGTGCGGCAACAGCCTTGCCATCGAGGAGAACCGTGTTTTTCCAGTCCAATGCGCTCATCTCTTCCTCCTCTTAACGACTGTGCCCTTGTTTCGCCCCGGATTTTACCCTATCCAAGGCTCTTTAAGCTAGCGCCGGCTTGACGGCCTTGCGACCGCGGGCATAAAAGGGACTGACAACTCACGCGGACCTTGCCGCGCGCAAAAACGGGGATGGAAAATGGCCGTAAAAAAAGCGGAAAAGGTTAAGCTCTCAAAAGACGGAAACTCGATCGACTTCGTCCAGAGCGACAACCTTCCGACATCTTCCAAAAAATTCCGCCAAAGCCCTGAAATTGAAGGCTTTTATCGCTTCGTTTACGAAAACGATCTGCGCGTCGAGAGCTACGAAATTCTTGGCCGCATCATCATTCGCCGCCGCATCGAACGTGAAGAACAGGCCCGTGCGGCCCGTGCTGCTAAAAAACAACGCGGCTAACAGCATCCGAACTCCGGAAAATCCGATCTCGATCAAGCCTCAGAACTAAATTCTGGGGCTTTTGCGTTATCCCGCTTTCTGCAATGCCTCCTCGCGACTCTAACCCGTCTCACGAGGAGCAGCCATGCAAGCATTCAATTCGTCCGTTACAAAACAAGTTAAAAACCAACGCGGCCAAGGCTTGATCGAATATCTGATCATCGTCGCGCTGGTCGCCGTCGCCACCATCGGAGTCGTTCGCGTACTGGGCCAGGCCGTCAGCTCGCGCTTCAACACCGTCACTTACGCACTTCAAGGCAAAAAGAAGGTCACACAAATCGACAACTTGGACGACAACCAACTCAAGAAACGCGATCTCGGTGATTTCATGAACGGCGTCGCTTCTCAAAACGGCAACAAGTGATGATCTTACACAACCAGAGAGGCTCGACACTGGTCGAAACCGCCCTCGCCGCGCCAGTGATTGGAATGATCCTCGTCGCGTGTGCGGCTCTGCTCTACCTAGCGTTCGCCAAAGTTTGGATGAATCGGGCAGCAAGAGAGGCCGCTATTTGCCTCGCTTCACCGTCGCCTCCTTCTCGTTGCCGCATCCGACTGGAAAACACGCTGAAGGCAGGCCTTCCAATCGGACAAACGGAGGTTCGTGAGTTTCGAAACTCGCGCTACCAGACGCGCGTTTCGCTGCGCATGAGCTTTGGTCGCATCGAAGCTCTAGCTGACGCTCACACGGACGCTCCGACACCGACTATCGAATCTTCCGCCACGTTCCGTAAACCCCGATTTTTCCCGCGAGGTGAATGACATGCGATCCAATGCCGAATCCGGTCAGGCGACCATCGCGGCCATCATGCTTTTGCCGCTCATCTTGTTCGTCGTTTTCGGGGTTTTACTAATCGGTTACGCGCTTTCCGTAGAAGCCAAAGCCTCGTTTGCTTGCCGAACTCGAGTGGCACAGTCGCAGGCCGAGGCCGCTAAAGCCGCGCACAAGCTTATGGGTTTCAACAAACAAGCCATGGGCCTCGAAGCGAAACGAAAAACGGCAAAACGTGCGGTTCTCATCGCAAACACGCTTCCACACCCGGCGCCCAAGATCGCCGCTATGGCGGCTTTAAAAGCAGTCGAAGCCGCGCAGGTCCCCGTTATGCAACAACAGCGCTATTGGTTGGCGATGGGACGACGAGCCTCCTACAACACCGCCTATCAGGCGCGGCAGGCCGTCGAACAAGAGCTGCCAGAGAGCTTTCGAAAACTCGCACTACGAGGACAGCTCCAAAGCTTCGTTCCGAAATTCAAAATGATAGCCCGACCTATTGGCGCTCGCACACCAACCTACACGCCAGCGCCCGACTTCACAGCCCGACAAAACGGAGGAATCAGATGGAAGACAGCAGAACGCCAAGCACAAACTCAGGATGCTGGCATCGGAAAATCAAGAAACGCGTCGGACGACGACTCCGTCGGCTGGCTGGCGCGCCTCCAAACCCTCATCCCCGGGCTAGAGATCGGCTGCAGCATGACGCTGGTTCCAACCAAAAACGGCTCCCTGTCATTGCAACCAACCGAGGACAAGCTTTCGTCGAACTCGTCATCGTTATGATGCTCTTCTTAGCTAGCGTCATGATCTGCGTAGGAGGAATTAAACGTGTTTCACCAAATATACAAAAAACCGGATTCGAAACCCTCTCTTCAGGTTCAGCGCCTTCTTTGGCGCGCTAGCCAACTGCGCGACCAGGTTCGCTGTCGAATCCGTAGAATCACAAGTTTCGAAGAGACCGACAGTGTTGAAGGTCAATCGCGCAGCTTTCGAATATGGATGTTCTCTTCCTTTGGCGCCCTTATATGTATCCTCTTACTCAATCTGCATCTCAATGCCAGTTCCGACGACGGTACTCCAAAAGAACGCATCACCGAGTCCCCTGATCTCGTGTCGCAGATTCCTCCCGGACATGTTCTCGTTCCGATCGAACCGATGAATCTTGACGCCATAGATGCGGTATTCGGTCAACACGGATGGGCCGATATTTTTGTCGACCGAGACGACGTCGACACGACTTTCCGGCCGTCTAACAAACCGGCTCGTCGACGAATTGCTGTCGGCGTACCAATGATACGGGCCCCACGAAACCCTAGTCGACTCGCTGTGATCATTGCGGAAACTGAAACACAGTTAATCAGCGAGCTCGGCCAACCCGTACATGTCGCCCTAAGGCGATCTGCTTC
>CAUJGS010000128.1 GCA_963170185.1 Bdellovibrionota bacterium | reverse complement strand
TACCAAATCCAGCGACATACTCCTTAAATCCCTCGAGACAAAATCGCTTAAGAGCTTCGATCTATGGCCGTACACCGAGTTCGTTCAACTCTACGGTATCGACGATGCCGAACGCTCTCTAAAAGCTCTGAAAGAAATGACAAAGCATTTTACCTCGGAGTGGGCCGTGAGGCCGTTTCTTACGAAAGACGCCAAAGGGACTCTCAAGTTTCTTGCGACATGCGCGAAAGACCCCGATGTTCACGTGAGGCGCTGGGCTTCCGAGGGATCGCGCCCGAGACTTCCATGGGGTGAGCGCCTGCATGCGTTTGTGAAAGATCCAAAACCGACGCTCCAGATTCTTGAGCTTTTGAAATTCGATGAAGAGCTTTACGTCAGAAAAAGCGTCGCCAACCACTTGAACGATATCGCAAAAGACCACCCCGATGTTGTGGTCCAAACACTGGCGCGGTGGCAAAAAGAAGCGACCGGCAAACACACTGAGAAGATCGATTGGATCATTCATCGTGCACTCCGAACGCTAATCAAAAATGGACACGCCGGGGCACTTAAACTTATTGGCGTTTCCAACAAACCCGAAATCTCATTAGCCGGATTCAAAATCGAACCTGGTACAATCCAAATGGGGCAGCGATTTGAGTTTAGCTTTCAGGTAAAATCCAAGGCAAAACGCCGCCAAAAGCTTGTCATCGACTATGTGATTCACTTTGTGAAGGCGAACGGCACGACCGCACCAAAGGTGTTCAAAATGAAAACGGTCGAACTTGAAGCGGGTGCCGTACTTGATGTCGTCAAAGCTCATCACATCAAACCGATCACAACGCGAGTTTATTATCCCGGTCGCCATATCGTGGAAATTCAGATCAATGGCGTCTCAATGGGGAAAACTCCGTGGACTCTTAGGGTCTAACCCGCAAGAAACCGCGTCGCCGTTTTTCCAATCAAACGAACACTCTGGGCATCGCCACTGACTCGCGCAACAGCTTGCGCTCCGTAGCCCATCGCCAAGACCGAACTCGCAAGTTTCGCCGCCGTAAGATCACGGCGAATCCGTTTTTCTTTCTGACCGCGTGCGATCACACCCTCTAGCCACTTCATTTGCTCGGCGCCCGATTGAATCAGGGCTTTTTGCATAGAAGCCGGCAGCGTATTGATCTCGGCGGTCAGGGCCATTAGCGGACATTGTCGTCGCTCACGGCTTGCAAATTTGAAATAGAGATCAAACAGGGCCTCCACCTGTGAGACCGGCTCGAACCCAGCTACGACTTCTGTCCAAGCGGAGAACTCTTGTCGGTATCTTCGAATCAGCTCAAGACCGAGCTCTTCCTTGGAAGCAAAGTGATCGTAAAGGCTTGGTTTCTTCACACCAACAATGTCGGCGATATCTTGAAAGCTAAACCCGTTAAAACCTTGCGACTGCAAAAGGCGGCGAGCCTCCTGCAGCGCTCGTTCTTTTGTACCAAGAGCTTGATCTTTTACTACCGACGCCCTCGCCATAGGGCTTCAAACACTTTCTACAATCGCCGCGATTCCCATTCCTCCGGCTGTGCAGATGGAAATCAGTCCGCGTTTTTTGCCGGATTTAGCCAAAAGCTTCGCCAATGTGCCGACGATGCGAGCGCCAGTCGCCGCAAATGGGTGACCAAGTGCGAGGCTGCTCCCTACTGTGTTCAAACGCTTGCGATCGATTGCACCTAGCGGAGTCTTCCGACCCAAAACCTCCCGGCAATACTTCTCGGACTCCCATGCCTTCATATTGCAAAGCACTTGGCCAGCAAACGCCTCGTGAATTTCGATGTAGTCAAAATCCGAGAAGGTCAGTGAGTTTCGCTCGAGCAGCTGGGAAACAGCTTTGGTGGGGGCCATCAAAAGACCCTCTCCCTTTACAAAGTTCACCGCCGCCACTTGAACATCAACAAGCTGGGCCAGCGGTTTTAAGCCAAGTTTCTCGGCTCCACGTTCGTTGCCGACCAAGACCACGGCAGCCCCATCGGTAAGAGGAGAACTATTACCTGCCGTCAAAGTTCCCGCAGGAGTGGGGTCAAATACCGGTTTAAGCTTCGCGAGCTTTTCTAAAGACGTGTCGCCGCGAAGAGTTCCGTCGCGTTTAATTCCTTGAAATGGATGAACAAGATCATCGTAAAACCCCTCTTCATAAGCTTTGGCGCCATTTTTGTGACTTGCCAGCGCCAGTTCGTCTTGTTCTTCTCGAGAGATTTTCCACTCTTTCACCATGAGTTCACAGTGCTCGCCCATCGACATCAAAGTTCGAGGCTCGTTCACACTCGGAACACCGGGCTTCAGTGCCGAAAGCGACATCCGACTTAAAGCCTTAAGCTGTTCGCCAAAGCCTCGGGCCTTATTGAGATCCAAAAGCACCTTTTGGAACTTACGAGAGACCTCGATCGGGAGATCGCTATTTGTGTCCACTCCGCCCGCGATTCCAACGTCAATGGCAACCGTGTGAGCCTTCATCGCGATCTGCCACGTGGTTTCCAATCCCGTTCCGCAAGCACGTTGAACATTGTATGCCGGAGAATCTGGATGGAGCTCTGTCGAAAGAATCGCCTCTCGGGACAAATTGAAGTCAGCCGAGCTGTTCATCACGGCGCCAAAGGCACTATCGTCGATCAGACGGCCCTGAAGCTTGTATTGTTTAACCAAGCCGTTCAAAGCGCCAACAAGAAGCTCTTTTCGAGTCACATCGGAGTAAGAGGTCTGACTTTTGGTAAACGGGATGCGGGCGCTACCCAAGATCAGCGCTCGATTGCCTTGAGACTTCATGACGACCTTCCTTTTCTAATCAAAACCTACCTATAGGTAGGTTTATCCTATCTTAAGGTAGGATGATGAAAATCTCAAGTCCCGGCTAGTTTCCTTCCGCCCAAAGTCCTTCGGCGGTTAACAATTCTTTGGTCGCGGCCTTTGCGCGAGGGCCACCGTAGCCCTTTTTACCGGATTCTAGGTCGCTGAAATTGACGACCGCCAAATACTCCCGCCCGTCTTTCTCAATATGGGAAATGAACCAGCCAAGGTGTCTTGTCCCAGCCTTGTCGTAAAGACCGGAACCTGTTTTTCCGCTCATCTTGAATCCATTTGGCGACGCCTCCAGGAATGTGATCTCGCGCGTGAGTTTCATCGCACGGGCTGTCGCGGGAAGCTGATCACGCCAGAGCTTTTTCATAAAGGCGATCTGGTCGTATGCCGAAGCACGAAGTCCTTTTTCCTTTTCCGACGGCGAAACAAGCCAGGCCGTTGTAATGCCTTGGGAAAAATCGCGATTGCCGTAATCAAAGCCGTCCAAGTATTTCTGAAACTTTTTGGCTCCCATAAGCGGTGTCAAACGCTGCGAGAACCAGACAACAGAATCTCGCATCCAGGTTTTGGCGTTGTGATCGCGATTGACCACTTCACGTGATTCCTTGCGCCCATTCCACTTCAGCATCACGTTCTCGTCTTTTAAAATCCCAGCATCAAACGCCATTACCGCCAAAGGAACCTTGAACGTCGAACACGCAGGAAATCTCTCTTTGCAACGATCTCCTCCGATTTCTTTGACGAATTTGTCGGCCTTCATATCGTAAAGGAGAAAGCAAAAATCTGTGCCCGACAACGATAGGGGAGCTACCTTTTCAAAAACTGCCGTCGCCTCCAAAGGTTTGCGATTCGGCTTCTTCTTGATCGCCAACTTGCATTGCGGGGATCGTGACTCGCAGTCGCCTCGCCACTCTTTAAAGGCGGAGCCTTGGTCCGGCTGAGCGAGAATCTTGACCTCGTCGTCAAGAACGAAGCTCATGGCGGAACCCGATTCGTCCTCACCGCAGCTGGTCGCCGATTCTTCAGAAAAACAAGTTTTCCCCTTGCCCGTACCGTCCTTCAGAAGAAGGACTTCCCACGACCCGGCCATCGCCGATAGCGAAACCAAAAATACGCACATGCCTAGAAGCTTTCTCATTGAAAAATTCTAAGCACACGGCCAAGCAATGTCTCGAACTACTTTATCGACGGCGATGAAGCGCAGCCCCACGAAACCGGCTAGAGTGCAAATAGACGAACTAGAACAGATAGCTCGCTTGCAGTCTGAAATCGCGACCGACTTCTTTGATGTTCGACCCATGTTTGATATACGCGCGGTCATAAACGTTGTTCACACGCAGTCGAACTTCGTGCGTCGGCCGAGCCCACGACGCATAAATGTCCTGCGCAAAGGCTTCGCCAGATTCACTCACGCCAGTCGGAACACGGGTTTGTTTTTCCAACCACTTCACATCCGTGCCAAGAATCCAGTTAGAAAATCCAAGCCACTCGAATTTCGCCGTCCATGTATCGGCGGGTGTATCCGCAAGAGGCGCATCCGCCGTTTTGTTTTTCGAACGAACCTGCCCATAAGAAAGACCCGTACCCCAAGTCACTGTCTGATAGAAAGCCTGAGCCTCCAAACCGTAAAGCTGAACTTGATCGACGTTTTCCATAATTGTCGTGGTCGCGGCGACACGACGATTGATGAAGTCCTTGGCTTCGGTAAAAAAACCGGTCGCATTTACCTGAAGGAAAGACTCCTCACTAAACACCACCTTGTTCTTCGTTCCGACTTCAACCGTCTCAGCCGTTTCCGGTTTAAGATTCGGATTTGGCACGAAGAAGTTTCCCGGGAAGTGCATACCCGTCACATAAAGATCCTGAAGACGAGGGGCATTAAAGGCCTGTCCCCATCCAGCAAAGATCATATAGCCAGGATTAAATTCGTAGCTCGAGTAGAGCTTCAAAGATGTCTTTTCGCCGGAGTTATTTGACGAAGCGCCCGACGAATCTTCGTTCGAGTAAGAGTCAAAACGAACACCTGGAGTGATCGTCCAGGCCTCATCGAGAACAAACGACGGCTGAAGATACACGCCGTATTGCGATCCCTTGCCGTTTGGAAACGAACTCAAGGTCGTAGCACCACGTGTGCCCGTGTTGGTGTCTTGGAAGTATTCAACACCAACCGTTGTTGTCGACTTAATCGTGTCAGACAATGACCAGTTCATCGTGTTCCACGTGTCGATTCCCACCGTCTCGACCGTCTGCGTGTCGGTACGACCATCGCTAAGACGAATCTTTTCGACTTTCGTTTTCCGGAAGTAGGGTTTCACATGGAAGTCCGAATTGCCCGCTTCGATTCGGTAGTCCAACACCGCGTCTTGCTTGCGTGTCTTCATATCCGCAAGCTGACTTAGGACCGTGGTCTCTGTCGCAGGATTCAGCGGCGTTTCGCCGACCTCCCCGCGATCATTCACTTTCATCGTGAGTTTGTGCTTCTCACCAAGATCAAAACCAAATGATCCGTACACATCTTGGTCGCGCGAAGCTGAGTACTCGAGAGTGTCGTCACCACCAAGTCGTGTGTTCGAGGATGTCGATGAACGAACCGAAACCAACGGCTCGAAAAATCCCGCTTTGCCAAATGCCGTCAGACGACCGCCATATTCACTTCCGGCTGTTCCGCTATCGATGCCGAGTTCGACACCGTGATTCTGACCACTCTTGCGAATGTAGTCGGCCGCCGTCGACCGACGGAAGCTGATAACACCACCCATTGCGCCGCTACCGTAGAGCGACGACCAAGGGCCTTTTACGACTTCGATGTCTTCTGTCAGCGAGAAGTCCGAAAACACTCGGCCATTGTGACCACTTTGAAAGTTCTGACGAACGCCATCTTCGAGAATTAGAATTCTCTCCGCACCCAAGCCTCGAATCTGCGGAAGCTCAGTCGCCCCGCGCGGTCCACCCGTGAAGTCGACATTTGGTTCAAAACTTAAAACATCACTCAAGTCAGAAGCCGTCTTCTCACGAATCTGCTCGCGATCGCGCTTAAGCAAACTTCCCGGAGCTTTCACCAGCGGCGTGTTCTGCTTATCGAGGTCCGACGTCACGATGACCGGCGCAAGCACGCTCTCTTCACCCGACACGCTCTCCGCAGCCTCTTCCGCGTGAACCCTCGAAAAGGACCCAGTAACCAAGACAATCAAAAGAAGCGATCGAACAGCAAATCGAAAGACAATAGGACAAGAGCGGATATCAGCCTGCATAAAACAATCTCCAGAAGATCAAAGTTCCTCTTCTGGGCTAATGAACACGGCTCGAAAAATCACAGGCTTTCGTAATTGGCCTCAATTAGGTTTCATATCTAACACGCGATCACGCATGCCGCACGACTCCTCAAGGAAGATAGCAGAATACAGTGTGTATGCCGCATCTCGTGATCGGGCTACTCGTTGATGGCCAAGGCGTAGTTGGATCCGAATAGAAGGTCGGAGCCGTTGGAGCAGAGGGAACACAGTCACCCACAAAATTGTGGAACTCGGATTCCGAGTATCCAGGTGGACAAGTGCAGCTCCCCGTAATCGGGTTGGCGTGACGACACGCATTTTGGCAGACGGCGTTGTAGGACGGACCACTGAGTCCACACGTCCAACTCCCAGTCGCGTTTGTACAAGGACCGTTTCGATTCCCGCACTGATGATAGTATGTGTAGATCCCACCTACTGTGACTCCGGCAGGCCCACCGCCACCCATGCAACCAACAATTGTTTGATTGCCATGGTCTGCTTTGAAATAACTGGTCCATCGAAATTTTAGAAGCGACGTGACAAGTGGTCTCCAAACGACAAGAAGGAGACTTATGAAAAAGTCGAGATTTACAGAAGAGAAAATCGTCCACACACTGAAGCGTCAAGAGGCT
>CAUJGS010000127.1 GCA_963170185.1 Bdellovibrionota bacterium | reverse complement strand
TTGGAGAAATGTTTCTAGTCTGCATCCCGGTGGTTCCTCAGCAGACACTTGTGCCTTACGAGTTCCCTCTCACAATCGCCTACGAAGATCGCGATCTCATCGTCGTCGACAAACCGGCTGGGCTTGTCGTTCACCCGGCCTATGGGCACGCGCAGGACACATTGGTGAACGCACTTCTTCATCACACCAAAGACCTCTCACAAGGTTTTGACGAACTCCGCCCAGGGCTTGTGCATCGCCTCGACAAGGACACCAGCGGTCTTATCGTGATCGCAAAAAACGAGCGCTCCCAGCGCGAGCTTGCGCTTCAGTTTCAGAGAAAAATCACTCATCGCATTTATCGTGCCCTGATCTTCGGTCGACCAAAAGAAGAAGCTGGAACTATTATTTCTTATTTAAAACGACACCCCGAAGACCGAAGACGATCCGCTTCGGTGCCGGAAGATGCCGTGAACGCAAAGATCGCGATCACGCACTACCGGATCTTGGCCGAACACAGTTCGGGCATTCGGCTGATTGAACTAAAGCTTGAAACAGGCCGCACCCATCAGATTCGCGTTCACATGAAAGAAGCCGGCACACCCATTGTTGGCGACACGATGTATGGCGCGGACTCACGGGCAAAGTCATTAAAGTCCGTAGCACTTCGTAAACAGATTGGCGAGATGCCGCGATTTGCACTTCACGCCTTTGAGCTTGGGTTTTATCACCCAGCAACCGGAAAATTTTTAAAACTCGCTTCCAGGTGGCCCGCCGACCTCCTGCCCTTGATCGATGGATTTTCTTTTCCAAAGTTTGACGACGTAGCCGCTGTTCAAGAGTTTGAAACTCGTCCGGAGGATTCGTACCCTTGGCCCAAGGTTCGGGAGAGCCTTATCAAAGAGGACTCCGCGCCGGACAACGAGGAGGCCGATGACGAGTGAGGCTCTCACCTGGTTGGAAACACCCAAGATGGCGTATGCGCGCACCGGGAATCATATTGTCGGTTTCGGGAAGCGCGATTTGACGTTTGATCAGCTGATCACTGAGATTCAACGACTTACGGACCGAGAGATCTCTTGGGTTCACCTCAAACAAACACATTCCAAAACGGTTTTGGAATCACGCCGCGAACACGCGACACGAGACGAAGCGCTTTTACGCGAAGGCGACGCGCACTTTAGCACCGACACCAACATCGGTCTGATAGTGAAAACCGCCGACTGCCTTCCGGTGCTGATGTTCGCAAGCGACGGATCGTTGTGTGCCGCCGTTCACGCCGGATGGCGAGGTGTTGAAAACGAAATTCTTGGTGAAACTATTCGCACGTTAAAAAATCGCGGCGTGAACCCGGCTAAGCTCAAAGTTTTTATCGGGCCGCACATCAGACAGAAAAGCTTTGAAGTCGACCACGACGTCGCCCAACAACTGACTTTCACCGCACAGAATGCCGGCCTTCGAGACTCTCGGCAGTTGGCAGAAGTCGTAAAACCCTTCGGAAGTTCCGACAGCGGGAAGTACGTCGTGGATCTCGAGACAATCGCGGTCGCCCAACTCATGTCCGAAGCGGTGCCGAAAGACCAAATTCAAGTGTACGGAACCACACTCATTGGCTCGCCCGATCAGCGCATCGCCGCCGCACCCGACACCAAAACCAACCCCGAGTGGGCCTCCTACCGCCGCGACGGCAAAAACGCCGGCCGCAACCTAAGCTTCATCGTCTCACTGTAACGCTACTTCAGAAAGTGGATGCGGTCTTCGTGTTGGCGCGGGGCCTTGGGGGGATCGTGATCGGGCCAGCCAAGGACGATGCCGCACAAAAGCTCAAGCTTTCCTTCTTTATGTTCTGGTAGCTGGTCGACGCCTAGAAACTTGTCGACTTCAGCTTTGATTTCAAGCGGAGCACCCATCGTGCAGCAACCAAGTCCTTCGGCGACGCAAGCGAGGTTCAAGTTCTCCACTGCCATGTACACACTTCCGACTGAGGTGTGATAACGCTCTTCTTCGTCATTGTACGAGTAGCAGAGAATCACCACGGGTGCTTCGCCAAGCGTGAAGAAAAATCGTTCGGTGAATTCATAGAGCGACGGCTTAAGCCGCTTTTCCAAAACATCCTTGATCCCAAGCCACGACTTCTGCGAAAGCTTCACGTACTCGTCTCGTTTTGCGCCTTGAAGTACGTAGAAGCGCCAGTTCTGACGATTTTTTCCAGACGGTGCCTGAAGTGCCGCCTCAAGCAGACGATTGAGCGTCGTCTCATCCACCGCCTTCTTTTGAAACTTGCGAATCGACCGGCGAGCCTGAAGGAGCCGATAGAACTCGGACTGAAACTCTGGCGAAAATCCTGCGAACCTAGGTGGCTTCGTGTTTGGCTCCATGTCGAACTCCTTCACACCTGTTGATTTGGTGAGAGGGCTATTGACCCTCGAAAACCTCCCTATTTCCCTCCGATTTCCCAGCAACATCAATCACTTCGCTTTTTAAGCTCAAGCCCACGAGCGAAAACCGACCAACGGGATGCACAACTGTCTAAACGTTCGACAGCTAGAGATTTGTATAAATAATTGAAAATACTGGTGATTTTAGAAACTACAGCGCCTCATTCGGGGACAATTCGCGGCACCATTCTTGGATACTAATGCTTGTAGTTAGCAAGACAGAGGGGGCCTTATGAAACTGACGAATCTCTCAAAGCCATCTTCCGAAACAGTTCTTAAAGTCTCTCAATCTTTTTTGATGGTGTTAGCAGCCATCGGTTTTTTTGCCGCTGTTCACCCCGAAGTTCGCGCCAATGTTCGCGGCACGCTTCGTTCGGATTACCGAACGGTTGTCTCGACAGCCAAAGGTGATCTCAGCGGAACAGGGACGCTTTACACCGTGGCGAAAGTGAAAACGCGCGACAATATCTATCTGGAAATCTTTGAAACCATCATGGAACAAAACGAAGTCGGTCAAGCCGCCTCAGCGACTCAGCGTCTTGTCGAGCGCATTGAGATTCCGGAGGCGCGCGATGCGTTCTTTAGCTTCAACGGTCAAGCCACCAACCTCGCCATCGACGACGTCAACGGCGACGGCCGTCCAGAGATCTTGGTTCCGACATTTGATCGAAACCTCGTCGGTCGCCTCAACGTGATCGAGTACGACAACGACACGCAAGGCTTCACCAAAGTCGTTCGTTAGGGGCATTTCAACGTCGAGATTTTTGTTCGCAATGTTTCTAGCGGCAACAGGCCTGCTTCCAGGATCGCATCATGGAAGCAGCGCTCGCGAAACTCCCCGCCCATTCGCTTCATCGTCTCGTCTCGAAGCTCGCGAAGTTTTAGGTAACCATAGTAGTAACTCGGCGCCTGCCCGGGACTACGGAACATGTAACGCTTAAGCTCGAGATCCGCCCATTCGGGCGACATTCCGACTTGCTCGGTGATCACCTTCTTTGCCGCAGCGGGCGTGATTTTTCCGAGGTGAAGATCGGGATCCAAAAACATACGCGCGTTTCGCATCACACGCGCCATCATGAGACCCATCTTCTCATCAAGAGTCATCGACTCTTCCATCAACCACTCGGCGTACAGAGCCCAGCCTTCGACGTTCACACTGTTAAACGCGTAGCGAGCACGGATGATCGAAACGCCGCGGTCCAAGATCGCGCTAAACTGCAAGTCATGCCCTGGTCGGCCTTCATGAGCCGTGAGGCTCTTGGCCGTGGCCGCAAACGCGAAGTCGTCGAAAGCAAGTTTATCTTTTGATCCAATGGGAACGACGAACTCAGGACGCTGTCCAGTGTTGCCAATGAGTGCCGGAGTCGTGAGGTGTGGAACCGGTTGAATGCGGCTTTCGGCTTCCGACGCGACACGAATTCGTAAAGGGACCGAAGGCAAGGTGACCAAGTCTCGACGGCGAATTTCCGCCGAAAGCTCTTCGTCGGCTTTTAAATAGCGAGCACGGATTTTATCCGCGTCGGTTTCGATGCTCGACTTGAGGTGCTTGATGACCGCCTTGGGAGACGCGTCTTTTAAACCGTCGCGTTTTGCGATCTCGGTCGCCAGAGCCGCATACACTTTTAGGTTTTGATCGAATTCTTTTCTGGCATGATCGCGAACAGCCTCCGGCGTATCGCGATGACCATAGCGACTTAGAACGTGGGAGTAGATCCCGTATGGAAGCTTGAAATCGTTCCGAGCTAGCGGCCGCAGCGATGTGCGCACCCAGTTTTCGTAGGTTCGAACCTGAATTTGAAACTTTTCGTAGTCCTCTTTCCAATCATCGCGGCCAGACTTAGCTAAAAGATCTTTGATGCCTTCTAACACCTTCGCCGAATTTTCGAGGTAATGATCGATGTCTCGCTTCAATGGAAAGATACGCTTTCCCCCGCTCGGCCCTGTTTTCATCCCGAAAAGCTTAATCTTGTGTTCAATCCGGGCGCGCGAAGATTCCGTCGACGGACGTGACTTCATTTCGCCTTCGGTAAATCCATTCACGTACTTTTTAAAACGATCGACCGCCGCAAGTTTTCGCGACTCAGGGTTTTGCTCGTTGATCAATGTCTGAAGAGAATAAAACACACCGTCGGCGACCCGATCAAACGGCACAATACCGTACTCTTTTTCGAGTTCAAACCCACGCAGACGTCTTTGGACTTCATCCTTTA
>CAUJGS010000126.1 GCA_963170185.1 Bdellovibrionota bacterium | reverse complement strand
GCCACGATGAGAACGCCGGTAGCTACCAGTATTGCAAACGGAACCCTAGTCATATCAGGATTTTATCCCAACTCGGTTCGACTTGGCGAACCGGCTTACAGCGGGATCTCAATATGAAACAAACTAGGGCTTAAAGCGACGATATATCAAAGCGGCCAATCGCTCGGTTCTGCGCAGAACGGGTGAATGCTAGCGGAAGCCTCGACCTTTGAGTTCAGATGGTCGTAGACGAACTTGTGATCCCAAGAGCTGCACCAGATGGCCTTTGAACGATCGACGCCTGTTCCAGGAGAGTCCGATGTCGCAGGTAGGTCGCCGATCTTGAAAATGCAAGACTCCATCTCAAGCGACGAGTTTCGTGCTGTCGGGTTTTCGGTGCCTTCGATCAATCCTGTGTTGGAAATCAGCTCGGACTTAAAAACGGTGCCGTGAGGTGGCTGTGCGTGAAAGTACCAATTTGCATTGTCGGCATCGAGGCTTTTTGGATCTGAGTTCCACTTGTAGAGATCAAAACGACCGTAGCCTTCGAAAGAAGATGTCAAAGGGTCGGCATGGCTGGAGTCGATGACCCAGTTTTCATGGCGAACAAGCTGGTACTGACCGAAGTGTTTGTGAACATAGGCAAAGCGGTTTTGGACAGTTCCGTCTGGCAAAAGTTCGCTTTGAAACATACAGCCGCGTAGGAACTGAACAACGCCATACTTGGGAATCTGACTAGCTTTTTGCGTTTCGATCACGAAACGAAAATCCGTCATGTAGGTAGCATAGTCGGAGTGTTCGTCGGGGAGCAGAACTTTGATTTTTCGCTCTACCGTTTTTACGCTCTTGAGATCGCAGACACCAAGCTTCTGACAGTCCGCGATTTTCGGCATGACGGTTGTTTTCTTGGAGAGTTCTTTGATCGAGGCCGCCGCTTGGGAGTGCGCTTGCGAGGCCGCTAGCATGATGACCGGAATGACGATCGGAATGATTGCCGGAAACAAAGTTAGGGAAATCGAACGACGAAGTGATGTGCTATTCATGCGAGGCTCCTCTTGAATTCGTGGAGTGGGCTATGAATAGCGGAACACGCCGGGCTTGAGGTGAGCAACCAAGCCCTGGACCTAAGAAGAGGTGCCGCGGATAAAAGAGCGATCAGCTACGTTTGGTTGAGACCACCAACCCTGTGCGTCGCCAATTTTGTCGAGAAGCCATTTGGGCGTGGCGCCATTTTTCTCGAACTTGAAGGTGATGGAGTTTGTCGGAGTTTCCTGAATATGCACGCCGACGAGTTCGACGTTTTTAAGCGCGGGGTTTGTTTCCGCCTTTTGCATCGCGGTCAGCTTTAGAGCGAAGAGACCCGAAATCATTTCTGTGGTTGGGTCGGTGGGAAATGCGAGCAAGCGCGCGCCGGGATTATCCTGCAAGAGCGTCTTGATGATGGGGTCGGCGTGATGGTGAAGGTAGCTATGGTCGGCGGTCTCGGTGATAAAAGCCTTCCAGTTTTTTTTAAGACTCCCGAATTCGGCCGCCATAGCGCCCTCATCGAGTTTCGCCTCGGACTCTATGTCGGTTCGGAGGCGAAATATCGCGGTTGCATACCAAGTATGACCGTGAGGTGTCCGGCAAGACGGCGCGTGAGCCGCTAGAAAACGGTGAGCTGCTTCAAAGCGATAGCGGAACTTAAGTTGAAGGCTCATGGGTTCTTCTCCGAAGTGGGCTTGAAGCTGCGACGTATTGCCGCCAACTGACCACGTGTTTCTTCGATCGCGACCTCAACCCACGAAAGACGGCTTTCAAGTGCTTTTCGTTCGGAGGCCGCAAGCGAGCCAAGCCATGATTTGAGAAGGAGTTCGAGGAATGTTTTTGCGAGCTCTTCGCTTGTGATGTTGCGGACATCAAGCTTTCTCACGTCGGCTTCCGGAAAGCGATATGACTTGTCGGCGTAATTCACGATGATGTGCGGTGTCCCCTCAATCGTTTCGTCTGCGATCTTGATGTAGGGATTTGCGGTCGGGATAAGAACGAACTCGTCCCAGAGGTCCGCCGTTTTTTTGATAAAAGGCTTTAGAGAATTGAACTCAAAAGCCATCCCGAGTTCGTCGGTCTGAGTGAGACCACATTCGACGCTCACGGCATAGTTGTGACCGTGGAGTCGCTCCGCTTGATCGGGGCCGAAGACGGTGAAGTGAGTCGCGCTGAATTTGTAGGACTCTTTTTTTATAAGAATGCGAAATTGGTCCACGGCTGTCCTGGCTACCAGATGGTCGGCGGAAGTCAATCGCCTAACGGCCGCGTTTGGGCGGAAGACGACTTGGGGCTTTGCCGCTTGAGTTTTTTTGAACGGAACTAGGGATTCGTTCGTTGCTAGGCTTTAAAGTGGAGAACTCTTTTCTCGTGGCTACCAACGTGATGCCGTAGGTGGTGGCGTACCGGTTTTCAGGTGAACCGCTGAGGCGACGTACGGCTTCAAACATCGTCGGTTCAAAGTAACCGGCCGAAATGGAGGCGAGCAGGTAGTCCCAGGGGTATTCGGTTTCGCTGGATTTTTTAAGAATTTCGATTCCGTGGGCGAGGCTTCGCGGAGAAACCTGCTTTTGATAAAAACGAAATCCAAGTCTTTCCAGAATGATTGTCGAATCCAAAAGGTAGCGCAGTGAAACCAAGTTGTCGTAACTGAAGGCTTCAAAGAGAAACATGGGGGCGCGATCTATGTGGTGGCGATATTGGTAAACGGCGTGCTCCAGAATGCGAGGGTCGCGTAGAGCCCCTCCGAGGGTCATCATGAAGTGCACATGCTGGGCATGCGGGCGGTCGTAGATCTTATGAGACTTAAACTGCACCAATTGCACATCGGCCAGTTTCATTAGGAACGTGCGAATGGTGTTGTTGTCTGCGGGGTTTAGGGTGTCTTGAAGGTATTCGTAGGCCATGGCGACTTTGCCTAGGCGGCTGTCTTCCTCAAGATTGCCGCTTGGGGTGTAAGTGCGAGCCCATTCGAGAGCTGTCGTTTTTAGGCGCTCGTCAAACGATCGATCGCCGGTGATTTGACTGACAGTGACCGTTGGTTCGATCCAATCGAGTTCGGTGTGAGCCTGTTTCAGCACCTCGGGTGAGTTTGCTGACGGCGCCAACGAGCGAACGGCGAAGGGGCGGCGACCGGAGAGTTCACGCGCGGTTCGTGAGTACGCGAAAATCAGAAGCCCGGTTTCCGGCATTGTGTTACGTAGGAAGTTGAAGCGACGAACCTCTTCTGGCGTGTATTTAAAGGCCGAAAGAAACAGTGGCCTAGCCTCGGTGATGAGTTTCATGAAATCGTCGGAAGGTTTTACGGTGCTAAAGGAGGAGACCTTTTCAAAGGGTCCATACGGAATCGGCTGCAAGAACGCGAGATGGTCTTCAACTTCTAAGCGAGCGACTTCGTTTCCATCCTCATCGAGTTCGACGGAGAATGGCGAAACAAGTTTGCCGTTTTCATCGAGGCGAAGCTGAACAGGGCGCTTGGCTTTTGTAGCTTCCGGCGAAGAATCTGTTTTGGTTTGCTGCATCAGGATCTGCGACAATCCAATCTGCTTGTTGACGACGGGGTTCACGTCCACCTTGGCCACTGGAAGCGTGGCGCTTGTAGCGGGGCTTCGGTTGTTTGGATCTTCCGTCGCCACCAGAGGTTGAGTCGGCAAGATTCCGCCGGTAAGGTTCAGGCGTTTTCCGGTCATGACAAGATAGCCAGCGCCGACAATGAGGGGCAGGGCGACTGCGAGTAAAAGCGCACGCACGGTTTCAGCGCGACGTCGCTCGCGCATTTCAAGTTCCTTACCGCGTTGTTTGGTAACCTGTGAGGCGTTTGGTCCGTAGGGGTCTGTCGGTGTGCGCAGATTGGTCATGCGGGAAACGTCGTAGAGGCCCGAGTGTGAAGACGGACGTGGCGCCGCCGGATTCGACGTCGTCGTTGAATCGTGGAGCGAATCGTTGGAATTTCCGTCGCCGTTTTGCGACCCCATCTTAAACTTCATTCGTGCTTCAAAGCCCTCAAATCTCTAACGGTTTTTCGGCGTTCGAACTTGAAAATAGAAGGGGATAATTCAGGATTGGCTAGACCAGTGACTAGCTATCTTTCGTCCGGGTGCCTCGTCCTGAGACAAGTTTCTCACGACGAAGGAAGGTGAAGCCTGTCCTCGTGTTTTTCAAATCGTCCGACTGGACTTACTATCAATTGATCAGCGGATAGACACACAAGGTCTCGGAGGATTTCATGGAATTGCAAAACTGGATGACATCGCGTTTGGCTCGGGCGGTGGTCGCCTCGATGACTGCCTCTTTGGCCGCGGGTCTTGTCGCGATCGGAACTGTCGCATGTGATTCCGCTAAAACGACTCGGACCAGTGACTCGACCGGTGCGACGAAGTCGGAAGCGGAAATCGCCCAAGCGGCATTGGACGCGGAAGCCGCGGAAGAAGAACTCACTCGTACGAGAAAGCCTGCGAGCAAGTCCGCAAACCGAGAGTCTGTGTATGTGGTTCAAGTGGGAACATTTCGTGTCGAAGCCAATGCACAGAAGGTTTTAGGACAATTGAAGGCGGCGGGACTTCCGGCGTTTCAGAAACGAATTGAGCGTGACAGCAAGAACGTTTTGTACACAGTTCGTTTTGAACCGACACCGTCTAAAACGGAAGCCGAAAAGTTTGTCGAGCACGCGAAGTCTTTGACCGGACAAAACGCGATGATTCTTTCTCTGGGGAAATAAGATTCTACCGATCAAGCTCTATCTCCTAGCAGGATGGGTCGACTCGGAGTCGATGCCATCCGTCGTGGATGAGGCGGCTAGGGCGTTGTTGCGTGTTTTTCCTGAGATGAAGACCGTGTTGGACGACGGCAGCACGGCGCCACACTTGATTATCCAAGACTATCTCAAACAGCAATCGGTCTCGACGGAACAGTGGACGTCGCCGCTATTGTTTATTCTCGACTCGTCGGTCGAACTACTCGAGGTCATCGAAAGCTTGAGTGTGGCCGATGAAAGCGGAGAGGCCGAGATCCCGATTGAGATTCAGTCGGCATTTGCCGCCATCGATGCGGCGGCCTTGATGTCGACTTTGTCGCAACCAAAACCTCTTGTCGAGTTGGGTCGGCAGCTTGATGAGTTCGACGACCTGACGAATGCGGACATTGTCGTCGAACAAATAGAAGCCGCCGATGCCGTGTTTCTTGTTCGATCACAGGGCCTAGAAAGCGATTTGAGGGACAAAGTTCTCAATGTCGTCGAGTGGCTGAACCCGCGGGCCCAAGTGATGGCGATCGAGTCTTTGGGCGAAAGATTTTTGCCGCCTAGCTTTGATATCGAAACGGCGATCGCGGGTGCTGGTTGGCTACAACTGGTGGCGGGCACGCACTCTCAACCGGATCGTGGTGTGGGCTTGGGTGGTTTTGCGTTTCGCGCGAGACGCCCGTTTCATCCGGGTAGATTTCTTGAGGTGTTAGAGTATCTTTCGTCGCAAAACTTGATCCGCGCACGTGGACTGATCTGGGTTGCGACTCGAAACGATGAGGCAGGTCATTTGTTGCAAGCCGGGCGCGCGGCACTGATGGCGAATTCCGGGGCGTGGTGGGCGGCCACGCCGATGAAGGATTGGCCGGATGATCCGATTGAGCGAGACGAAATCATGGCGGACTGGCTCCCGCCGTATGGTGATCGTCAGCAGGAGTTTGCGATTATCGGGCTGGATTTGCAGGAGCTGGAGATTCGTCGGAAGCTAAAGAGTGCCTTGCTGACGGACGAGGAGTTCGAGCAAGGCCCATTGAGCTGGGCAAAGTGGGAAGACCCATTGCCGGATTGGAATCCCATTGCCGATGAATCCGAAGAAAGCGATTCATTCCTTAACTAAGGCAAGCGTAGCCCGAAGGGCGCAAGCGTCGCCCCATAGTCTATTTTGTTATAAAAGATCGTAGAGTTCTGATTTTTTTTCGCCAGAGCGGCGAACGGCGTCGATTGCAAAACCACCGATGATGTCTTGCAAGAGATGCGAGTCGACCATTTGGTTGCCGAGTTCGACGGTGAGAACTGGAATCTGATTGTCCTTCCACATGTACCGACCAAGACTTCCCGGGAAATTGCCGAGCGCTTTCCAGGGGAGATCTTTGTAGCCTGGAAATGGCATCTTCGGACCGTCGAAGTCGAGCACGCGATACGGCGTGTGGTTGGAGATGATGAACTCAGGCTTAAAGTCTTTGATATGTGCAATCACGCATTTTGTTTCCGGTTCGCTGGCGGGGCCTTCGCCGGGAAAGCGCCGAGGATCTTTCTTCGAGGATTTCTCCCAGTACGAAACGGCCTCTTCGTTCCAGTCGCGTGTCGGGAAATTGCGATTGAGATCAACACCTGAAGCGTTCATGCGAGTTTTTCTTAAGAGTCCATCGGGGTTCAGCATCGGAACGATTCGCCACGTGCTGCGATTGTTTTCAAGAGCGGCCAAGCGATCGGCCCAGTCGATTGTCATTTCTCCCGCTAGAGGTTCGTCGCCGTGAATCAGGCCAAGCACGAGGATGCGTTTTCCTTGCGTCGTGCGGGCATCTTTTTGAACGTGAAAAATAGGACGTCCTTCTTTGCTCACGCATTTTGGAAGGCGGGAAACACGTTCGCAGAAGGGTTCAAACTTGCTCTGGTTTTCTTTACGAGTCGTGAGGTGCAAGAGCTCCAAGCAGAGCTTCTTTTCCTCTTCGGGAACGGACTCGGTGGTGGCCAAGGAGGTGTTTACGAATCCCAAGCAAAGCACGGCAAAGAGGGGAAATAGAATCCGGCGTTGACTGTGCAAGTCTTTAAAAGAACTCAGCATGTTTCATTTCCTTCAAGGCTCAATTGCAGTCGAAATCGGCCGTAAAGGGAAGCGTTTCTTTATTGCGGATCATTTGCAATTTCTTGCAATCTCGACGACTTCGAGCCATAAGAACGTCATGGAACCGAAGAAGGCTGGAAAATGGGGCGAGAGCTGGCGCGACCGATTGGGAATCGCGCTTTCGGTGGTCTGTATGTTCCACTGTCTCCTGACGCCACTTGTCTTGCTGGGGGTTCCGTTTCTTTCTCACCAAGGCCGCGAGTTTTTGGCTAGCGATGCTTGGCATCAGATCTTTCTGCTCATCGTCCCTCTCGTTGCGCTTTTGGCGTTCTTGCCGGGTTGGAAGCGTCATCGCGACGTTCGAGTTTGGTGGCTCTCGGCGTGGGGGTTGTTCTTTCTATTGGCAGGAGTTGGAATCGGCCTTACGGGCGAAGGGCATGTGCATCTTCACGCAGACGGGATCGAGTCGGCGGGACAGTTTTGGCTCTCTTTGACATCCCCGGAGTTGCACGAATTGCCGGCGTATTTCGAGATCGCACTCACCATGATAGGCGGGGCGCTATTTATTCGAGCTCATCTTCTCAATCGCCATCTGATCGGGTGTGGGGTGGGACCCCACGGCGGAGACGGATGCAATCATCGGCATCATAGGCTTGAGCTTGCACCAAAAATGGGGTGATATTGCCTCATGAAAATGCTTTCGTCGCTTTTGAAAAAGACCTTGGTTGCGGTTGTTCTCGTTGGGCTTCTCTACGGAGTGTTCCAGTACTATAGCTACATCTTTTCCCGGACAGTGATCGGTCGGATCGACAATGTCGCTCGCGTGACGGGTGTCACGGCTATGATCGGTGGTGCTCGCACATTGACCGAGAGTCAGCTCCACATGTTTTCGGTTTCGATCCGCCAACCCAACGGTGAAATGGTGACGGCGACGAGCGAGGACGGGCAGTGGGCGATTGCCAAGGCGGGGCTTTGCGTGAAAGCCAAGTACTACCCGCATCCACCTTGGAACTTGAAGCAGGCCGGAACCTACTTCAACGCCCGCATGCTCTCGATGGCGGATTGTACGAGCCGAGCAGCGCAGGAAATGGGAATCGACTCAAATGCCTACGCGGGAATCCCGCTGAATCCTGTGGTCCAGGATGCGCCCACACACTCGGGAGAAGGAGAGGGGCCGGCGTTGACAAGGGAAGCACCGGTTTCCGCGACTCCGGTGCCAGCACCCAGTATGGAAAAGTCGGAGTAGGACGCGACAATCTTTTTCGTTGCTTAAGAAATGCTTGAGTAAAGCCAACGCCCGATCAGCATGGTCGATACCACGACCAGCGCGAATCGGGCGATTTTGCGTGCGCGCTCTTCTTGCGATTCGCCGTGTTTGAGCTTTGTCACAAAGCGAGCGCCTAACCACGCGCCGATGGCGATCGGAATCGCCGCGACTGTTCCGAGAAACCAGTGGACTTGTCCTTGAGCTGCAAAGGTGACGAGGCTCGACGACGCTGAGCCGAGATTGGCAAGCTTGCCGGTTCCCATGGCAAGTGCCACCGGAAACCCACCGAGAAGATAAAGCGAAAGAAACATAAGAGTTCCTCCGCCAGGTCCCGCCACTCCATCGTAGAGCCCCGCTAAGAAAGTGCCAACGAGAGCAAGCCTTGGACGAATGAGCGCATCGGGAGGACGTTGCCACGCATTTTTATTGAACACCATGAGCAACACAAGTGGTGCGACCACCAAGAGGAAATATTGAAAGAACGCCGGGGGGAGCTTTGGCGCGGCCCACGCTCCGAGAATTGCTCCGAAGGCCGTGAGAAAGAAGTAGCTCTGGGCGCGCGAGCCGTCGACTTGGCGGTTTTTGTAGTACACCGCAAAGGCCGCCAGTTGAGCCGCGACCGCCGCGACCTTGTTGGTGCCGATGGCCGATGCGTTTGGGCCAAGTGCCAGCAGGAAAAGTGGCACCGAAATGAGACCACCACCTCCCACGATCGCGTCAATAATACCCGCTGCGAATGCTCCTAGGAAAAGAATGAGCAGTGTTTCGAGCGGGATTTGATTGAGGTGCGAGACGATGAAGCCAGCGACGTCGATTGTCACGATAGTGAATCTCCGAAAATGCGACTTCGTGAGCTTTGCATTGTTTGGACTTCAGGTCACACGAATTCCAGCTCGCCGACTTTCAAAGACGGCAAGGGAATTGCCTAGCAAGGGGTTCGGTTGATTGGAAATGATGGCCGCCGCTGCGGTTTGAGAGATCTCAAGCAAGAGTAATTCTTTCTTGAGTGACGAAGGAGTAAACACCATGCGTGTTCGGTTATCCCTTGTGACTCATGTGATGCCAATTGCGATGTCGATTGCGATGTCACTCATGCTGAGCCTCTCAGGCGCACGCGCTGAAGCACAAAATGCTGAGAGTCTTTTGGAAAAGGATCTGCTTCCTGGGATCGTGCGCTTGGATCGCACTGTTCGAATCTATCATTACTATCGCCTGCCTTACCTCTATTCCCAGCTCGAAACTTCAGACGGGCGTCGCGGTGAGATTGCCCGTTATGTCGAGGCCGTGACAGAGCGTTTCTGGGATCTGGCGTTTGACGCCAAGGACTACGTGAACGCAGGGCCGGGGCTTTACTTGGCGACGGATCCTTATATTTCGCGGTCATTTGGTTACAGGGATCACGACAAACCTCAGCAGATTTCCTCTATGTTGGAACTGACCGTTCCGGCGGGAACACCGATGCTTCGTGTGGTGAACATTCCGCGCGGTGAATCGAAGTCCAAGAAAGTAGAGCCGCGTCTTCCGCTGTCGGCGGCGACAGTTGCCGCACTGGTAAAGGAAGGCATCGTTCCTGAGGAACTCATCCCGAAGCTCTTTCACGACAAGAACTTCCGAGGCGCGATATTTTTCCGTGACAGTCTCGCGCGTATGACTCAGCCGGAACTCATTGAGTTTCGAAAAATGGTCATGCGGATTTTGGTTAAGCACGGCGTTCAAATGATCGAATACAACTGGCAATCGGCCTTGGCGGGCTTTTGTCGCAAGCACAACTATTCGTCTTTGAACTTCATCGGTCGTCCTAAACAGATGGGGAACGAGCCATGGGTTGCGCAGGCCGTGTTGGTCACGGACCCGCAGCTGCCGAATCTTTCTCAGCAAGAGATCGAGGTTCGTGGTCGTACGCTGAAACAAAAGGAACTCTTGGAACAGATCGAAGGGTTGGTTTCGGCGAAGAAGAACACGCGTTCTCTCATCCAATCGTATTATTCGGATGCAGAATTCAATCAGATCAAATCACAGACATTTATGTGTGAATGAGCGAGGATAAGATGACTACACCCACGAAAATCACATTTGCGTCGATACTGCTGTCCTCGGCTTTAAGTGCATCGCCGGCGTTGGCGCAAGAGTCGCTCAAGGTTTCAACAGCGTCTTCGATGCCGTTTGTTTGTAGTATGATCGGCCTTCCGATGCCAAAAGGTATCACGGCTACGCAATTTGAAGCCTATCAGGCGAAACTCATTCGCGAGTGCGAAATCGCCGAGGAGTATCGTTCGCAATCGGAACTGGCTCGTCAAAACTATGAGATGTCATTGACCGACATTTCCTCGTATCAGGCTTTGCGATATATCGAGCGCAGCCGTTACGACCAGGGGAGAGAGCAGAATCAGCCCGTGGCGCTGACTTATCAGATCTGTTATTCGGACTATGATCGTCCTGTTCAAGAGAAGTCTTCGATCATCTGGCAAAACTGGGTGAATGGCGTCTCGAAGGTTGAAAGAGAGAGCCGGGCTCTGCGTAATGGAGCGAAATTCAAGCTGTCTGACCTGCTGAAGGCTCATGCGGGATTCTATGAGCTGTCTGATGAGTTTTGCCCACGCACCGAGGGGGCGAAGCGCACGGGGCACAACAATATTCCTTATCCAGGTCGTTTGAAGCCGTCTAATTCGTATGAGCCAGATCGCTATTGGTGGAAGTTTTCAACCGACGAAGAAGCGATGAAGGCAAAGTCGGCGACAGAGCAGATCAACGCGTTTTACCGGGAGCTTGGAATACTCGGACAGAAATATATGGAAGATGGCGTTGGTATCAGCGACGTTTTGTCTGTTCGTCGTCTTGATGGCCAATATGCGATTTGGTCAGGTGAGTCTCAAGCCAACGAATCGCATTTAGATGGCTTGTTTCGTTTGCTCAATTCGATGAATGCCAAAGCTCGTCGGGGTGTGCACATGGTTTGGGAAACGGCCTCGGGCCAAAAGATCTTGATGACGCCTGTTGAGCTAGCGCTTTTGGCGCAGCAATACATGGTTCAAATCCACCCATTTGCCGAGGGAAATGGCCGTGTGGCTCGTTTTGTTCAAGAGATCGTCTTGCAAAGTTTCGATCTTCCACATGGACCTAGCGGTGACTTGATGGATGACGATGTTTTGATGACACATCAGGAGTACTATCGCTTGGCGATCAAGCGAATGGGAGACCTGCTTGCGGACACGGATCGTTGTCTCGTAGATGTGTATCCGGCTGTTTTGGGCGGTGGCCCAGGTGTTCAGATCCGTTACATGGATCAAAACCGTATTCCTTACGAGTGTCGCATTCTGCGCTAAACTAAAACGAGTTTACTCGTAGACGAGCTCCAAACGCCGTGCGGAGCTCCAGTCTTTGTAGACCTTCTTGCGAACGCGCCAAAAAAGAGACCCCTCTGGCAGGTCGCCTTCTAGTTTGTACGAATGCGACGTCGTTGTGCCGCGCTCGACGATCTGGACGAAGTCGCGATCAGTTGCGATTTCGACCACGAATGTCGAAGGAGTTTTTCCTCTCACGGGGTCGATGTCTTTCCACGTGAGATTTCCGTATTTGGTGGCGGTCGCGCCGCCGACAATAACCGCGTCTTCACTGGGTTCGACGAGTTCGACTAAGGAGGGGTTTATCGCGGCCAATGAGCGGCGAATTTCTTCGGGAGAAGGTGGTCGCTCTTTTTGTTCGACGATGCGACGAACGGGCTCGATTCGTTCAATCGTGACCTCGCTTGTCGCAGACGGCGCGGAGACAGGGCCTCCGGCCTCGTGAAGCGCTGTCACGTTCCAATAGACTTTCCCGCCGGCAGGCTTGGGAATGACTTTGTGGCGCGTTGTCGTGCGATGGACAGTCGTAGCGGCATCGGAGAAGTCTGGCGAACTTGAGACTTTGACTTCGAAACCCGCCACATCAATCGGCAGTGTCCATGAAAGACGAATCTCCGAATTGGTTTGCCGGCTTGGTAGCGCGATCGGAGACGGAAGAAATGTCGAGATTCTCGATGCGGGGCCGTGAGCGCCGAATTGCCCGAGATCATCGACTTCTCTGAGGCGAGTGTAGATGACGCCCAGAGGAAGCGCAGGCGGTAGAAGTTCTCCTCGCGAAGTCGGTCGGACCCGTTCGGGGTTTGAGAAGGCAAGGTCTTTTGATATTTCAAACACGTAGCTTGTCGGATTGGCTTGCACGCGTGTTTCAAGCTCGGGCGCGACTCGAATTCCGCGAAGCTCGGACTCTTTTAAAATGACATAACCCTCACGAATGCGACGTGCCTCGGATTCGTTGAGCTGAATTCTCCAGCCGCGTGCAAAGAGCCTCAGGTCTGGATTTCCAAGTTCCGCACGTGAGCGAAGAAGTTCTGTTTTTGTGGGAAGGTCGATAGCTAGCGGCGCGCTCGCATATTCCTTTTCGAGAGGACTGATGCCAACCACTCGCAGATAAATCTGTCCGACGTGATCGATACGGCTGAGATCAAACAGGCGATCGCGATTCAGAATGCTGGATTGGACCTGTTGAAAATCGGGAGAAAGCGAGGTTTCGACTCGATAGAAACTGGAAGGGCCTGAATCTTTCCACGAGATCCAGCGCTGCCCGTAGCGAATGATCTTTGAAGGTTCAAGGCGTTCATATGTCTGGATATTTGCCGCCGCCAAAGCGGCGCTATGGCCGGAGCTTAGGTCGCGTAAGCGAACGAACCACGAACCCGGTGCGCGATCTCCGAAGAAGACCTTCGCTATAGTCTGAGTCGGCGAAACGGGTTGTGCGAAAATGACGGAGCCAAAACCCGAGTCACGAGAAAACTCAAGCGTCGCATTGGCTGTTCGGCCCGAAGGAAGAGTGAGCTCAAGGTTTGGAGACTTCGAGAGATCGATATCCTCCGGAGAATGAAGATCCGCGACTGGGCGTGAGTCGACGGTCACGGCGTCGGCTTCTACCAGAAACGTTTTTTCTTCGCCAGGATTGAGGGCGTAGCTTCGTGTGCGCGTTTTGAAGATCAGCGGACCGCGAACGCGCGCCATTCCGGCAAGTAAAGAGACGGTCGCGCGCGAGTGTGTGGTGGTTGCCGGCGAGAAGTGCAAAACAGACTCGGCAGAGAGCAGAATCTCCGCGCCCGATTGCAGTTCATAGAGACGAGTGCCGTTTTTCAAAGTGGCGATATGCGCACTTTTTGAGAGCAAGTGTGAACGCGCCGGAAGCCAAAAGCCGGCGCCTTCGAAGCGAAGATGAACTTGGTGAGAATCAGAGTTCGAGGCGAGAATCTTCCAGTAACTTTGATTGCTGGCTTTGAACTCCGAGAAAGGACGACTCGTCCAAAGCTGCCAGGTTTGGAGGGTGGCAACGATGAGCCCGGCAAAAAGTACGACCCCAAACGCAAGCCATAACATGGAGAGCTTTTTGGGTTTAAGAATTGAAGTTTCCGGGTGCTGCGTTTCCATCCATTTCTCTTGTCGGAAATCTCGAAATGGGACTTAACCGACTTTGGTCTGATTGCTTCGAGAGGAAAGCAGGATCACTATGAAAAAGCGGGGTTATTCGTCTGAAACTTACTTGAGGAGCATCATGAGTCCTGTACTGAAGTCGATGGCCAAGTCCTTTGTGGTTGCTGCGATCTGCGCGGCCGGAATCGTTTTCATGACTGGGGTCATTGTGGGCGAGGAAAGACGTGCCGAGCAATCGTCCGTCAACGAGTGGTTGGCGAGAGACCTCGCGACTCAGTTCTCCGCGGCTGGATCTCGCACGTTGGCTCGTGCTCAGAAGTACGGCCTTTTGGCTAACGCCGATGCTGGCTCGTTTGATAGCTTGGCGAGTCGCGAGTTTGAAGTCGACACCAGTGTCAAAGCAGTTTGGATGATCGACGCGCCTGGAGAGGCCAGTTTGGCGCCGCTGTCTCGGCTTGAGCGAACCGGTTTTGATCTCTCTGATGACCAAGCCAACGTGCTTAAGTCAGCGCTTAGCGAAGCTGCGCGCAATGCCACTTCCGTGCGTCAGCTTGGAGCGGGCTTGACAGCGGTGGCGGTTCGCCTGGGAGATCGCCCGCGTTTTGTGGTCTTGATGGGGGATGAGTCGTTGTTCGCTCGCGCCGCCGGTGGGCCACTGGGAGAGCGGTGGATGCTTGTTCAACGCACGCAAGATGGCACCGGGCGCGTGCTTTACGAGTCGGACTCTCAAGAGGGTGGGGTTTCGTTTCCGACGCTGTCGGAAGTGGAACGGGCGCTATTTGAAGAGTCACCAAGTCAGGAACGAGCCGAGTTTTCGACGACGATAGAATCAGCCTCAGGGCCCTTTTATATCTCCGGCATGCAAAGCGGTATGTTCGGTGTCGTGGCTGTCGCGATGACTCCGGTCGACCGCTCGGTCGAGTTCACCCAGCTGCTTGCAAGGCTGGCTGTTGGTCTGGTTGTGGCGACGACGTTTCTTTCGGGCGTCGCCTCATGGCTCTGGAGACTTAAGAAACGTTGATCTGATCGGAATCGAGACAGTTTCCCGTTTCGAGACGCGAATTTATCCTTAGCGCAATCTTCTTTTAACTCTTAGTCCTGATAGGCCGAAAACGAAGAAGTTCTCGGCGATGGGATTCTCGCTTTTTGGGGGTTATGAGATGTCACAAGAACAAGGCTCTAACACAGTCGAAGAATACGTGGTTGTGGCCGAAGATTCGCCTCCCAACCGCACGATTCTCGTTCTTTTGCTCAAAAAGCTTGGCTACAAGGTTTTGGAATGTGAAGACGGCGAAATCGCGTGGGCTCACATTCAAAAAAATTCCGACAAAAACATTGTCGCGGTTATCTCCGATATGATGATGCCGAACATGGACGGGATGGAGTTGCTTCGTCGTGTACGAGGTAGCGAACAATTTGAAAAACTGCCGTTTGTGTTCGTCACGGCGATCTCGGAGAAGGACTACATTTTCGAGGCGAAGAACTTAAAAGCCAACGGGTATATTCTTAAGCCGGTCACATACAACCGGGTTACCCAAAAACTAAAAGAACTGTTTCCAAACCGCCAGTTTCCGAACGTGGCGGCCTGATAGATTTCTCGAACTGTAATTAAGGAACGTGAAGATGGGCGCGGCCCCGAAACAGGGAAGACTACTTGTACACGAGATCGTTGATCGGCTGGATGAACTGCCGACTCTTCCCTCTGTTGTTTACGAACTCAATCGTGTCATCAACGACCCGATGTCGTCGACCGGCGATGTCGAAAAGATCATGGCCAACGATGCGAGTTTGACGACGAAGGTTCTAAAGCTTGCAAACTCGGCTTATTATGCGATCCCCGGAGGCGTGACCAGTCTTCAGCGCGCGATCGCCTATATAGGATACGACACGATCAATCAGCTGGCGCTGTCGGCCAGTATCATCAAATCGTTAGGTCCAAAGAGCCACGAACTTTTTGAACTACCGGGCTTTTGGAAACACGCTCTTGGTGTTGCAATGGCGTCGGAAGTGATCGCAAAAGAAGTGAAATACAAAACACCAAGCGATCTTTTTACATGTGGCCTTGTTCACGACATGGGCAAAGTGGCCCTGTTCAATGTTGCCGAGGATCAGTTTTTAGAGGTCGTGCAGTTTGCTCGTGAGCACAAACAAAGCTTGGTGGAGGCTGAAGCAGAACTCGATGCACCTCGACACACGCACATCGGTTTTGAGTTGGCGACCAAGTGGCGTTTGCCATATCAGATTCAGGTGTCGATCGCGAATCACCATCAACGCGATCCGGCGGGACGTGGCGGGCTTTCGCAAGAGGCCAATCTCATTGTCGACATCGTTTTTCTTTCGAACCTTCTCATTCACGCTTTGCAATTCGGTCAGTCGGGCCATCAAAAGGTTCTAGGTCTGCCAAAAGATGTGCTGGACCGACTGATGATTCCTCAGGATGCCTTGAAAGACCTGATCGCCAAAATTAAGGAAAAAATCCAGAACGCAGATGGATTCCTCAAGATCATCGGGGAGTAAATCCGTTGTCTAAATCGCAGTTGGATCTCGCGAGTGAGCTTTCTCAGAGCGAATTTCTTCGTGGCCTAATCGAGAATGCCAACGTTGGTGTTCTGGTGTTTGACGTGGCGTTGGAGAACCGACCAGTTGTGTATGCCAATTCGCGAGCGCTTGAGGTGCTGGAGCGACCGGCCGCGCATGGTTTGGTATTTCGCGATTTATGTCCGAGCGACTTAAAGCCTGGGGATAATCGGCGCCAAGCGGCGATATTGAGTTCGACCTTCCTTGAGCGAGAAGGACATCATTCCGAAATTTTGATTCAAAAATCCAACAAGATTTCGTTCGTCGCTTCGGCGGCGTTCAAGCGCTTGACGGTTAAGGGAAGAGAGCTCGTGCTGTTGTCGTTTCAAGACGTCACCGTGCAGTGGAAGCTCGCCCGCGACCTACGAGTCAAGCAAGAGGAAATTGAACGAGCTTACGCGGAACTTCTTGAGCAAAACTCCCAGTTGAAGTCTTTGGATCAGGCCAAAGACAAGTTCATCGCACTTACGACGCATGAGCTGAGAACACCTTTGTCGGCGATCTTGGCGACGGCTGATTTTTTGGAGAACAAACTCTACGAATCAGACGAACAGCGTGATGAGTTTATCAAAACCATCGGTGAACAGGGGCGACACCTGCTTGAGCTTGTGAATGACGTCTTGGATTTTGCGAAAATTCGAGCCGGGAAAATGGATTTTTTTGTCGAGCATATCGAGCTGATTACGCTCTTAAAAAAGGTCGTCGGAAATTTCCAACACATGGCCGAGCAAAGCGATATCAAGATGAGTTTTATGGCGCCGGAAGGCCAGGCTCATGCTTGGGCCGATCTCATTCGCCTCAAAGAGATCATCAACAACGTCGTGTCCAACGCCATCAAGTACAATCGCAAAGGTGGAACCGTGACGGTGACCTTGGCCAACTGTCAGGTCGACGGGCGCTCCTATATGCGCATCTCCGTTCGTGATACAGGTGTTGGAATTCCTGCGGATAAGTTAGAGGGTGTCTTCAATGAGTTCGAGACCGTCGGTCACGTCTCTCGACATCATAAAGGCACCGGACTTGGAATGCCGATCTCTCGTCGTCTTGTCGAGTCTATGGGAGGCCGTTTGACGCTGACAAGCGAAGTCGGCGTAGGCTCTGAATTTCATATCGACGTGCCTCTTGAGAAGGTATTAGAGGAGTCGTTTTACCGCGCACGTCCAGGTATGGACGAAGACCTCATGGCTTCTTAGAGCCATCTGGAAAATATTCTTCCACACGGTCTTGAGTGCCGTCTTCTTTATAAAAGATCCGTTTGGTTACACGGCCGTCTTGGTATGTGCTCTCGGCTTGGATGACGCCACCTTCGGAGTAGGTTTTAATCGGGCTCATCGGTGTCAGTCCAAATCGTCCGCGGCAGTCCTCTAGCATGAGTGCCGATGCAAAGTCGCCGTAGGTCGGGTTGATTTTGTACGTCCCGTCACTTTGTGGTTTCCCATTGTCCCAATAGGCTTTGACCTTTACGGAAAAATCTTTTGCCGAAAGCAGCTCGGATTCCGACATGAGTTGTCCGTTTTGCCACCAACAAGTGGTTTTAACAGCCATCGGCGAAGAGACCTCGGCTTTTGTGGCGAACTGTGTGACTCGTGCTTTTTTGCCGTCTTGGTACCATTCTTCGTCCGAGCCGGTGCGCTGTCCTTTGGAGTCGAGAGCGTAGCGCCATCTCATCTGTCCATTTTTGTAAAACTCCGTGACAAGCGATTCACCGTTCTTGCCG
>CAUJGS010000125.1 GCA_963170185.1 Bdellovibrionota bacterium | reverse complement strand
CGAATTACCAATATCGGTCCAATTCGTCTTTCTAAAGACGAGTATCGCGCCAAATGGTTGAAGCGTATCGAGACTCTAGGGTCGAAACTTTCTTGATTGGAAATGGCATGCGGACTTTGGGATTTGTTCTGCTCGCGGTCGGATTGGGTCTTGTCGGATTTGCGAACATACTTTCCGTCAATGAATACGCAGATGTCGGAATTCGGGGCGCACAGGACTGTGACGGGCCGGGACTTGTTTCGGCATTTCTCATCAGTGGATGTATCGCCGCGACAATGGGGATTCTTGGCGTTGCTCAAGCCAAAGGACTGCGGAAACTAAAAGACGAGAAACTAGCGTGCGGCATTTTTATCGCGACGATTCTTCTAGCAGTTATTAAAGGTCCAGAAGTGATAAGCTCTATTGAACTCAACAAGAGCGCCGAAGCGACATGTATGTGAATCTTAGGGCACCCGCACTTTGCTTTGTTCCCTGGAGACGGCGTTGAAGTTCTGGAACTCACCGAATCCCGCGGCTGACGATTTTACAGGTCATTGTAAGATATGGAAAATCAAGGAGCCGAAGGTTTGAGCCAAATTCCTTCATTTTCCTAGGGAAAATGCCGTTCCATAACAGGCATCATGGCACCCCATCAGCTTCCCTTATTCTTTGAAACTACTCGGTTTTGTCGAATGCTGGCCCTAATGGTTCAAATTTGGTACCAGTAGCCGGTGTTTCTGAAACAGGGAGTGGGCCTCGTGAAGTCGAAACTTTTGTTGGTTATGCTGCTGATTTTGCCGATCCGTCTTTTTGCTCAGGAAAGCAAAACTCCGGTCAAACTTCTGCACGCGAAAACTCCCCATTTTGTAGAGCTTGTCGAAAACGGTGTCGTCCGTGTTTCCAGCGAAACCGCCGAGGGAAAATCAGAGGTCGTCTTTCAAGGCCGGGTTCACAGTCTTTCGCTACCAGTCGACAACAATCGCGATGCGATCAAGATGCTGAGCGAGGCTGGGATTTACACATTTGAAGCTTCGTCGTCGGCGGAGCGCATCGGCGACATCTTGGTTATTCTAAGCAACGGCGGAGTCTTTGTTTACGATGGTTCATCTGCTTCGGTGAGGCAGATTTCTTTACCGATCGAAAACAGTATCAATCCGGCGCACATGCGCTTGGCCGACTTTCATGTCGATTGGAAACCTTCGAATCCCTTGCTCACAGTGTATTCGTTTGGCTACCTCTTTGTTTCTCCGACGAATGGAATCGAAGGGCGTCGCAGCGGGACCTACTATTCGGTTTCTGTCAGCCCTACTATCGAACCGATATCAAAGATGATTCACTCTGAGTACACGGCCCAGCTATCGCTGATCGAAAAAGCCCCAAACCTCGAAGTCAGCTTCAAGACCGGAAACAACATCGAAAGACAGAAATTCGTTATTCCAAATATTTTGGGACCAAACCCAAATCTCTTGGCCTTGCCTTATGATCCAAAAGTCCCTGCAGGCGAGATGGTGCCGGCAAAAGAGGGCGACGGCGCAAATGAAAGAACCTATCGTGATTACCTTCGCGAATTTTCTCACATGCTTAACAAGCAGGTGCATGGACAGCCGGAGGGCGTTGATCTCCTCTTAGATATAGAAAAACAAAACATCATTAACAACAATCAGCGAGTGATCCCCGAAGTAGGCTTGTTCATGGGACTTCCTGGTACAGGAAAAGACACCTTGGTCGAGGCTTATATTCGTGCTCGCATGGCGATCGCGCTACGCAAAGTCGAAGAGCCAATTGATGTTCACATCTATCGTGCTCCGGTCGCAAAAAAGGAAAGTGATATCTGGTCGTTTACGGGTTCTGGAACCGGCTACGTCGGATCGGGCAAGATCAGTGCTTTAAACCGCTTTCTGGTTTTGCACGCAGGTGGACGCTACGAAATTAAAAAGACGGATGGCCCAAATCCCGAGGAGTACATCGTCGAGAATTCGAACTGGCGTCCGGGCAAGGTGCTTGATGGATACTTTGCTCCGCAAGACGGCGCGCTTTTCATCAACGAGTTTCACGATTGGTCTTTGGAAGCAAAAAACGCGATCTTGAAAGAGGCTTTGGAGAAAGGATATTTCACGGTCGGAAGCCCTGGAAAAGGTGTGAACCGCATTCAAGTTCCGATCAATATCTTTATCGCATCAAACGATGGCATCGGTCTGATCACGGCACGTGATCGCGACGGTCGCCGAGTCGGCGCGCCGCTGAGCGAAGAGAAGATGCTCGAGCGCTGGGCGCTTAATGCCAAAGACAAGGCGGCGCTTAAGCGTGAGCTTTCGCTATCGACTCCGGCAAACCCGGAAGGCGGAACCTCGGAAGAGGTTCTTTCGCGCATTCCAAACTCTAGGGCTTTGCTGCTGCGCCCGCTGCCCAATAGCATCGTTCTTAAGATCACCAAGATGAAGCTTGCGGCCCTTCAGGAAAAGTTTCTTCAGAACAAGGCGATGGGGTTTCCGAATCTCTACCTCGAGTTCACACCGAAGCTTGTACGGTTTCTGGCCAACTACGATCAACTGGCCGAAGACGGCGCTCGACCGATTGATGACAAGATCAAATCGCTGGTGGAGAAAACACTGAGTGATGCTTTGTTTTCCGGGAAGCTCACTTTCAAGCCCGGAGAAGCTGTTCAGATCAGTGTGCAGCGAAACGCGGACAATACCTATAGCCTCATCGTTGGGGGTAAGCCTGTCCTCATTCAGCTTACTGAAAAAGGTCGCGATGCTTTGCCGATCACCGATAAACAGATCGAAAAGCTGGCGAAGCTCGAAGCTGCGTTGAATGCGAAAGTGAAAGGGGTTGAGCATATTGCGGAGGCTTTAGCTCGCGATATCCGACGATCTGCGAACACAGAGCGTGCCTCGCACCCAGACCTTGAAACCAAGCTTGCGGACGTCTATGCGTTTTTGGGGACGTCATCGACAGGAAAAACCGAGCTTGCCACGGTTTTGCACCAGGTGTTGTTTGAGACGAACTCCAAGCCGCTCGTGATCGATTTTAGCCAGATCCAAACGGCTCACGATCTTAAGGAAAAGATTCTGGGTTTCCGCGATGCGCGGAACAAGGCCGTCGCCTCGGATTTCATGGGTGAATACGATCGCACCAACGGCAAGATGGTCGTGGTATTAGATGAGATCTCCAATGCCAACCCGGAAGTTTTAAAAGGGCTTTACGACCTGCTTCGAGAGCCGGTTGTTCGAACATTCTCCGACGGCAAGTCTCGGCCTATGGGGCATGTGCGAATCGTTTTGACGGGCAACGCCGGTGAAGAATGGTACAGCGGCATTCCGCGCGATGCGCCTGAGGTCGAACAGCTAGAGGCTGCCCGCCAGATTTACGAGAAGTCGATTAGCAACGAAGGGTTTGTTCGTCGATTCTTGATGTCGAAGTTCTCGGAGGCTTTTTTAAACCGTATCGGCCTTCATCGTATCTTCTTCTTTGGACCGCATACGGCTAAGAACACCCGCGAGCTGATTCAGCTGCGCCTGGTAAAAGCGATGAAAGAGTTCTCGGAGGAGCGAGCCGGGCGTCGCTCCTGGTCGCTACGTTTTGAATCCGCCGATGACTACCGTAAGACGATCGAGTCGATCGAAAGCTATGGCTTCAAGCTCTGGGAACAGGGCGCCTCGATCGCGAACTTCATCAACCAAGTCATGATCAGCGAGATTCATGACCTGCTTTTGCTAGAGAAAGTTCCCGCAGGCACCGAGGTCTTGATCCGTAAGATAGCCGACAAGACTTCTAAAGAGTCCACGGCTGTGAATTTCGAGCTAGTTGTCGAGGGGCGGGTGCTGCCATTGACGGTCAAAGGGAAGGCTGTTCCACGTGCGGTCCGTAAGAATCCGAAAGATATCATCCTGACGGCCTTTCACGAGGCTGGTCATGAGATCGTGAATAAGGTTTTGCTCGGCGACAAGATGAAATCAGGTGGTGTTTCGATCCTGCCGGGAGTTACCGAAATCGGCGGCCAGTGGATCCGCTACGACGGAATTGCTAGGCAAGATCAGGTAGAAAACTTAAATCCGACTCGCGAGGTTGTGCTGGCGAAGATCGCTGTTTTACTTGGCGGCGAAGCGGCCGAAAAACTAGTGACCAAGAACGCGCGACACACGGCGGGGGTTGCAAACGACATCGAGCGCGCGACGGCTTTGGCGAGAAGTGCCGTCCTCATGTGGGGGCTTTCGGAAACGTGGGGAGTAACAGGCCCGGGCGGCCAGGATCTGGATAAATTTATGTCCGGTCTTTCAGACGAACGAAGAAAGCTTTTGGAATCCGAAGTTCATAAGATGGTGGAAGAGGCGCGTGCGTTGGCCCGCTCGGTCTTGGTGTCTAACTACGAAAACCTGTTCATGCCGATGGGTTCGCACCTTGCCAAAAAAGGTGAGATTCGCGGCGACGTGCTTGAACGGTTCTATCAGCTTCGCGAACGCGAAATGGTTCGCATGACCGAGCAAGACTTGGTTAAACAATTGGTCGAAGCCTTTGAAAAGCGCCGTCAGGCCGAAACGCCGCCAGCGAATATTCGAGATTTTGAGTTCTATAGCTTTGTCCAGCAGCCCAAAGAAGTCGCGGACCCCGAGGCGATTCGTCAGGCGAAGCGCACGCAGGAGCTTGCCTTGGTGGATCTTTCGCCAGGTATGGCGTTGGTAGGTAGTTCGCGCACCCGAACAGCTACGGCGGGCAATAAGAACCCAGTTGGCCCCATCCCACTGGTCGGAAGCTGCGATATGGCGTTCCGCCCGGCGATGTAAAGACATTGCCTTTGACACCTTCGAATCCGGGATTTGAAATGAAAGCCTTCGTTTGGAGGCTTTTAAATGAAGAAGTCCTGGGTTTTTGGTTTGGTGGGAGTTCTCGTATTGATTGCGATCGGTGTCACAGTACGTACCAAGCGCCAATCGGCACAGATCAAACTTATTGAAGTCGTCGAGGGACCTGTTGTCGAAGCCATCTATGGCATCGGCAAAGTCGAAGCGCTGAGGCGCTTTCAGGTGAAATCCGGTGTCCCCAGTGGGATCATGCGCCTTCCGATTCGTGAAGGCGATACGGTGAAGGCGGGCGACGTCTTGGTTGCCTTTACCGAGGGAAGCTCGATACGTGCGCCGTTTGCCGGTATGATCACTCGCGTGAACTACAAACTGGGTGAGTCGGTATTTGCCGGAAACATCATCGCGGAACTTATCGACCCCACGAACTTTGAATTGCGTGTTGTTTTGGATCAGCGAGCCGCCATGCGTGTGAAAACAGACCAGGTGGCGATGCTCAGTTTTGACGGCTTAAGGTCGGAAGAGTTTTTTGCGACGGTACGGGCCGTTTATTCCAGTGAATCGCAGTTCACGATTTTGCTTTCGCCCAAAAGTCTCCCGACGAACGTGCTTGAGGGCATGACTGCCGACGTTTCGATCGAAATCTCCAAAAAGGAAAAGGGCATTTTGGTGCCTGTCTCTTCGATTCACGAAAAGCGGGTGACGCGAGTTCGTGAGGGGCAAAAGGCGCAGATCGAAATCCAGACGGGGTTGGTGAACAACGACCTTGTCGAAGTGGTTTCGGGAGATCTTCGTGGGGGCGATAAGGTTGAAGTGAAGGTGCAGTGATGCTCTTTCTTGCCATCAGACATTTGGTCTCTAGAAAAAAACAAACGACGCTCACGCTTCTTGGCATTGTCTTCGGGGCGGCGGCGTTTGTCGCGATCTCGGGATTCATGTTGGGGTTTCAGTACTTTCTCTTGGACCAATTGATTAATAACGATGCGCATATTCGAATCAGTGCGCGCGAAGATCGTGTTGATAGCGTCGTGGCCTCCGGTGATCTCTACGGAAAGTCGGGAAGCTCGTCGGTGGTATGGGTGGTGGAGCCGTCGGGCACACGCACGAGTCCTAAAATTGAAAACCCAAGAGGCTGGGACGAGGTCCTCTCCAAAGACCCACGTGTTGAAGCCTATTCGCCGCAATTTTCCACTCAGGTTTTGTTTTTATCAGGTGTTGTGTCAGCCACCGGAAGAATGATCGGCTCTGAGCCCGATGCGCAGAGAAAAGTGACGAATATCGAGAACTACATCAAGACGGGACGGTTTCTCGATCTTGCGGCGGGTGGAAATCGGATTATTGTCGGCACGGGGCTTTTGAAAAAGCTCGGAGCTGGCGACGGATCGACGGTGTTTGTGTCGACAGGACGCACGCAAACACCTTTCAAAGTGATAGGAACCTTCGAAACTGGGAATCGTCAGCTAGATGAGTCGACAGTTTTTGCTTCGCTTAGCGATACGCAACGACTTTCTGGCAATCAAAACGAGATCAACAATATTGCCGTGAGGCTTTTTGACTTCAATCGCGCTCGGGAGATTGCTCGCGATTGGCAGTCGATGGCGGTGGACCGAGTTGAGAGTTGGGATGAGATCAATGCGAGCTTCCTCAACGTCTTTCAGATTCAAGATGCCACTCGGTACTTGATGATCGGAATCATTCTTCTGGTCGCGGGTTTCGGGATCTATAATATTCTGAATGTCGTGGTTTCTCAAAAAAAGCGCGAGATCGCCATTCTTCGTTCGATCGGATACGAACAGGGAGACATTCTTCGGCTCTTTTTCTTTCAAGGCCTGATCCTTGGAATAGTGGGTTCCGCACTTGGTTTGGTGATGGGATACATCGCTTGCCTTGGGCTAGAGCAGATCAAATTTGGTGGTGGGCCGATGGGCGGCGGAGCGGCAATGAAGGTGAGTTTTGATAAAATGATTTATATCCGAGCCTTCGTTTTTGGCTCGATGTCGGCGGCGTTGGCGAGTGTCTTGCCAGCTCGATCCGCGGGGAAATTGACTCCAATTGATATCATTCGCTCGGGAGCAGAGTGATGTCGATCAAGGCCGTTCATCTTTCGAAATCATTTGGCGAGCCAGCTATCAAAGTTCTTCACGATTTGAGTTTTGAAATCCAAGCCGGTGACTTCGTGGCGCTCACTGGTCGGTCGGGATCTGGGAAGTCGACTTTGCTTTACTTGCTGGGGGCTTTGGATTTTCCGACAAGTGGACACGTGGAAATGGGCGGTCATGATCTATCGGCTGTTTCAGAACGAGAGCTGCACCGAATCCGCAATCAAAATGTCGGTTTCGTTTTTCAGTTTCATTACCTCCTGCCTGAGCTCTCGGCTTTGGAAAACGTGCTGACTCCGGTTCGTAAGGCCGTCGACTTTGGGGTCGATGTTTCGAGTTTCGAGACCAGAGGTCGTGAACTTCTGGTGCGATTTGGACTTGAAGGAAAGGAAGGGCGTCTTCCTCGGCATTTGTCTGGTGGCGAGCAACAGCGCGTGGCGATCGCACGCGCGTTGGTGATGAAGCCGAAGTATCTTTTTGCCGATGAGCCGACCGGAGCTTTGGATTCGGCTAATGGCGAAGTCGTGATACGGCTATTTGAGGAGACCAATAGCGTCGACGGGACGACGGTCATTATGGTGACCCATGATACGGGATTTGCCGCTCGGGCACGAAGGCAGATTCGTCTGGTCGATGGTCGAATTGCAGAAGATATCGTAAACTCTGCGCCAAGCGGTGTTTAAATGAATTTCTGATCGTTTTCTGAGAGACTCTTTGCATGTCGATAAACTCGGAAAAAGATCTCGAAGGACTTCGCAAAGTGGGCCGGATCGTGGCCCGTTGTCTGCGCCATATGCAATCCATGCTGGAGCCAGGTATCACGACCGGAGAGTTGGATGCCATAGGCGGAAAGTTTTTAGAAGACCACGGGGCACGATCGGCTCCTAAGCTCACTTATAACTTCCCCGGGTTTACTTGTATCAGTGTGAATGAAGAAGCGGCGCACGGAATTCCCGGTGCGAAGGTTCTAAAAGCTGGTGATCTGGTGAATATCGACGTGTCGGCGGAATTCGGCGGTTACTTCGCAGACACCGGTGGTTCGGCTATCATTCCGCCCGAATCAAAGCTTCATTTGCAAATCTGTGCGGCTGCCAAACAGGCTCTTGAAAACGCGATGCTAGAGGCGCGAGCTGGTGCAAAGCTTAACCGCATCGGCCACGCAATCGAGGCCGAGGCTGTTCGCAATGGTTTCACCGTCATCGAAAACCTCGGAAGCCATGGGGTTGGTCGCGCTTTGCACGAAGAACCGGAGTTTATTCCGGGCTTTTATGACAAACGAGATAAGCGGGTCTTAAAGGAAAATCAGGTTATCACGATAGAACCGTTTGTTTCCTCGGGGGCTCGCGAAGTTTTTGAAAATGGCGACGGTTGGACGCTCGTCACAAGCCCCGGTGTTTTTACCGCTCAATACGAACACACGCTTGTCATCACCAAGGGAAAACCCTTGATCATGACCTTGCCCACATAGCGGCTTTAGGGCTTACGTTCGAGATCAAGTAGCTTGGCCTTTATCGGCAAACCTCCAGCGTAGCCGCCGAGCTTACCGCTTTCGTTGATGACTCGGTGGCAGGGGACAATGAGGCTAATGGGGTTTTTTCCATTGGCTGTCCCCACGGCCCGGCACGCGTTTGGGTCTTTTAAAGCGATTGCGATTTCTTTGTAGGACTTGGTTTGGCCGTACGGAATCTTTTGAAGCTCACGCCAAACGCGCTTTTGAAATTCGGTTCCCTCGAGTATCAAGGGAAGATCAAAACTTGTTCGCTTTCCATTTAGGTATTCTGTGATTTGCGCCTCGGCGTTGTCGAGCATCGCTGTTTCCGTGGTGCCATCGACGGTGTTTTCAGTGGGTAGCTTCTGGTCTTTCCAGAAAACTCCGTAGAGCGCATGGCTAGAGGCCACCAAGAATAGCGGGCCGATTTCGGATTCCATTCGTCTTTGCACTTTATTTTCCATTTTCTTTTCCTTTAGAAGCATATTCTCGCCACAAGAGAGCGGCCACGTAGCCGCGCCAAGGGTGCATGGTTGTGATGACGTCGTTGGAGTGAGTTTTTAAAGCCCGAGCCAAGATAAGGTCCGTGTCGGGAAAAGAGTCGGTATCGCGTAAAGCTCTGAGTGCCATGTACTGCGCTGTCCAGGGGCCGATGCCTTTGATCGTGCGCACTTTGTCGATAAAGGCCTCTACGTCTTGTGTCGTTTCAAGAGAGATCTCGCCGCTTGCGACGGCTTTTGAAAACGCGATCAGGGTTTCTTTTCGTCGACCCGTCGTTTTCAGTTTTGAAAGATCGCTTTTTGCGAGCTCATGGGGCGTGGGGAAAAGCTTTATTGAAACGCCGTTTGCTTTGTAGTTGGAATCCGAACCGGCGATTTCGATCAGGTCACGCACAAGTGCGCGGCCGCGCTCGACACTGACCAACTGCCCTAGGATCGCCGAGATCGCGACTTCAAACGGATCCCAACCCGACGCCATGCGAATGCCTGGATATCGCTTTAAAAGTTTCTTTAGAGCGGCGTCGCGCTCAAGAGAGTTGGCGATCACCACGGGGTCCGAATCGAGGTCAAAGAGGCCTCTCACGCGGCTGAGGATAAGTGGAATTGCGGACGTATCTGGGAAGTCAATTTCCACGACAAGGCATGAAGCACTTTGGTTGTTTGAAATCGCAATCTGCCCGACTTGCTTTTCTAGTACCACCACACGATACATGGTCCCTTCAGTGAACCACTCGAGACCGCCCACGCGATGATTGCGATAGGTTGCCATCAGTCCTTCGAAATCAAACGGAGGACGATAGGGAAGTGAAACTTTGAACCCGCTTTTTGGATTCACTTTGTTGCGACGGGTTTCTCGAGGTGCTTTTTTGAATCGATCTTTGTAAGCATCATTAAACCGCCGCACAGAAGAAAAGCCCGATGCGAATGCGATCTCGGTAATTGGCAGAGACGTTTCGGTTATCAGCTTTCTTGCGAGACCGAGTCGGTTCTCGAACGAAATCTGCTTTGGGGTTTTTCCGATCTCGTCGCTAAAGAGACGACGAAGGTGTCTGGCCGTCACGCCGAAACGTTCTGCGAATTCGTCTTCGTTAAAACTGACGGCTTCTTGAGAATTCAGTGCTTTTATTGCACGTTGAACCACGGCCGACTTTCCGATCCAGGCGGGAGATTGCGGAGCGCTTTCCGGTCGACATCGCATGCAGGGGCGATAGCCCGATTTTTCTGCCTCGAGATGGCTTTGAAAGAACTCGACATTTTCTCGCTTCGGCTTTGCAGGACATATCGGGCGGCAATAGATTCCAGTGGTTTTGACTCCCACAAAAAACTTGCCGTCGAACCGATGATCGCGAGTTCGCATGGCCTCAAAATAGATGTCCTCTTTCTTCATTGGCCCACTATAGCCGATTTTCTCTCAGAAACTGGCTATTTTCGGACATCTTCATTTTGCGGCGCAGAGCTTTAGTTCGGTTAGCACATCAAGCCCGAAGCGTTCGATCTTGGCTGGTCCAAATCCGTAGACTTGTTCGAGGTCTTCTAGGGTTTGTGGGTTCTTTTCGACGAGATCGCGTAGGGCTTTGTCGCTAAAAATCACGAAAGCTGGTTGATCGAGCTCCTTGGCGATTCTTAGACGCCAAGACTTTAGACTCTCTAAGGCCGCAAGCTTGTCGGCCCTGAAGGCAGCACCGGTCGAGGTCGCCGTCAAAGATTCCCCACGACGACGTTTGCGAACTTTTACCGAAACCGACTTTTCTGGGCGAGGAACTCGGCGTGCGGATTCGGGCGCACAGCGATCGCAGTGCCCACATTTTGTGAGTCGCTGTTTGTCTTTGTAGTAGGCGAGGATCTCGGAGTGGCGGCACTCGCCACCTTCGGCGTATGCGACAAGGGCTTCGAGGTTTTGCCAGCGAAGTCGGATGATGGCCTTTGGTGCATCGGAGTTTGTGATGAAGTAGCTCTGAAGACCTTTGTCGGCTTTTGAATAAAGCAGAAGGCATGTCGAATGAAGGCCGTCTCGGCCAGCGCGCCCCATCTCCTGATAAAGCGAATCGATGTTGGCTGGTAGTTGGTAGTGAATCACTAAACGAACATCGGCTTGGTCGATTCCCATGCCAAAGGCGTTTGTCGCAACGAGTATTCGTAGTTCACTACCGATATAGCGCGCTTGTGTTTCAGAGCGTGTGTCAGAATCGAGGCCTGCGTGATAGAAGCCAACACCGTCAAACCTCTGCGCGAGGGTGTTTGAGAGGGCCTCGGTTTGTTTCCTGGTGCCGCAGTAGATGAGAATACGGCCGGAAGGCGTGCGCGAAAGTGCCTCGATCACGAAGCCGTTTTTTTCGTTTTCGTCCGAACAGTTTTCGACTTGGTAGTAGAGATTTGGTCGATAAAACCCGTGAACTTGTCGTTCTGGTTTTTCAAGCGCGAGGCTTCGCTCGATGTCGTCGAGAACGATCGGTGTGGCGGACGCTGTCAGCGCTAGCACAGGAACGTCGGGACGAAGCGATTTCAGCTCGGCCAAAAAACCATACTCTTCTCGGAAGTCGTGCCCCCACTGCGACACGCAGTGGGCTTCGTCGATGGCAAAAAGTGCGACGTTTTGATTTTTGATCCAGGTTTTAAAGCCCGGTTTGTGCGCACGTTCGGGAGAGAGATATAGCACATAAGCGCCGCCTCGGCCGATGGCTGAAAAGACCCCTCGTTTTTCATCGTCTGTTTGGCCAGAGTAAAGAGCACCGCTTGCAATACCGAGCTGGCCAAGCCCATGCACCTGATCTCGCATGAGGGCGATCAGTGGTGAAATAACGATGACGAGCTTTTGTTCGTGGATGGCAACGAACTGGTAGCAAAGCGATTTGCCACCACCTGTTGGTAGAACGGCCATGACGTCTCGTTTAGCGAGTACCGTGTCGAGAATTTCGCGTTGTCCTTTTCGAAAGGCGGACAGGTGGAACGTGTTGTTTAAAATGTCAGAGAATCGATTTGCCGGATTGGTCATGGAATCTCGTTATAGCGAGTTCTGTGCGAGGATGCCATCGTTTGTATGGTCGTAGTCTGTTAGCTTCGAGCAAATATGAGTAGAGACCGGTAGTCGCCCAAATCCGCTTCTTTTAGCGCTGCGATATAGCTCTTGCGTGTCGGGCCTTCGGTTTCCAGAGGGTTCTGACTTGTGGAACTCCCCCATGTGAAAGCCGGCTGGCCAAGCCTTTTTAGCAAGAGATCTGTCGTTAGGCGTGCATGTCGACCGTTGCCGTTTGGGAAAACATGGATACGAACCAGACGCTGATGAAATCTTGCCGCGATTTCGTCTTCATCGAAGGTGTTGTGTTCGATCCAATATTTGGTGTCTTGAAGAAGGAGACCGAGTTCTTCCATGATTTGTTCTTTTGCGACTCCGATGTTCTTATTTGAGCTGCGCGATTTGCCGGCCCATTTCCAGACGTCGGCGAACATTTTTTTATGAAGAGTCAGGATAAACGTCGCGGTTAACAGATGATCTAAGTTTGCCCTTTGTGCCCAGAGAAATGCGTTTGCGATATTCGACTGCTCAAGTTCGTTGAGGTCACCTTGCGTGGAAATGTATTTCGGAATTAGCTCCGAGGCCTCGTCGAGATCGAGTGGAGTGGCTCCTTTTTGATATGTGAGTTTAAAACTCGTCATCTACTTCCGTATTCGCTTGGCGACTGGCAAGTCCCAGATTCGCGAGTCTGCGTTTATCATCAGTTCGGTGGCAATCCGTTCGATTTGTCTCTTCTGCTCACTAGTAGAAGTGCCTTGTGCCTCCAAATGCATCGTGTGTGCCACTTCTCGGATGATTCGAGCGGCGGTTTTTCGAGCTTGTTGTTCGATGATGCTTTCTAGGCTTGAGTGAGGCTCATTCGGTATTAGCGCGTACACCAAACGGCAATCCATGGCGTTGGCTGCTCGCTCCAAACTTTCTAAGGTCACTTTCTTTTTTGGTTCTCGTTCTTCTAACTGGATTACGCCTGCGGCGCTAATGCCGAGTCTTTGGGAAAGTTGTTTAGCTGTCATCCCTAACGATCCGCGGACGGCCTTAAGCCACCCAGAGGGGGGCGGAGGAGTGCTTAATTTGACCAAGCTCGACATCTTTTTTTCGATCATCCGCCGTTGCGCGGACTGTTTCTGCTTATTTATTTTCATGATTTTATCATAACCTATAAGTTACTTTAGATGAGTATAAAGTTCATTTAAAACTTACTTTTAATCGATATAAAGTAACTTTAAAGTTATCTTTATATGCCATATATATTTAAAATCACTTGCTTTTGTTGTAAAATAGGAACCATCTGGGTGCTCTAGAGTCCGAATAGGTCGAGCACTTCGCGCGTGTAGGCAAATTCATTCATTTCGAAGTCGAGTGGGTCTTTTGGGAGATCAAGAATCATCTCGTCGGAACCGCGATGGATTTTCGCTAGTTTTGACTGGGCGGTTTTCCAATATCGCTTTTGCCACTCTGGGTTTGTCACCCGTGTGAAAAGCTCGTTGATATCAAACGCTCTTTCAACGGCCTCGCGATTCATGGCTTTCGGGTTGGGCAGCACATAGTCGACAACCTCTAAGACATCGTCAGGGTGCACGAGTTCTAAGATGAGGTAAGTCGCAAACTGCGCGGCGACCAGATAATCGCGATACGACTCTTTTGACGACGACCATTTTTTAGAAACGCGGCCAGCACGATAAAGAACCTTCATCCGTTCAAATGCCGGAGCAAGCTTTGGCCCGACTTGATCCGCCAGTGCGAGATCCAGCATCACGACAAGGCTTTCGGCAAAGTTGAGATAGCGACCAAGTTCTCTGGCTCCTTTTGGAGCAGGGGGAAGAAAGCTCCAGAGGATGCGGTGGTTTTGTTCGTGAAAGACCGAGATCCCATTGAAGCGTTCGATGGAAAGAATCTGTTCATGAGGATCGAAGACGTCTTTGGGGTTTTCAGCAAACCATATTAGTTCGGTAGCGACAGGCGAGTAGTCGATTTCGTTTTCGAAGAGATCTTGCGCGCTAAGCGATCGCATGACCGAGGAAATGCGCGGCGCGAATCGGCCACCTAGCTCCAGATACTGTTTGCGGCTTTCACGATAGACAGAGCTTCTCGAGAGAAGAGCTAAATCAAAAGGGTATTCGTAAAGCGAAAGGCTGTGATAGCGACTCTGTTTTGGAAGCTTAGTCAGAGTGCGAATGTCTTTGATGAAAAGCGACGGGGAGCTTTTTTGGGGCGAAGTGTTTGTCATGAGCTTTTTAGATAGTCTTTCAGATTTTTAAGAGACATTTTGTATCCAGATGCATAGCCCTTTAGCATCTGATCGCCGCAATAAGAAACGACCTGAATCGTCATGGTGACGAGAGTTTTCTGGTCGATATGGGTGAGTTCCGTCGTGACTAGCGCAGTCGCGAGCTTTTGCTTTTCAAAAAAAACGGTTTCGGTGAAGACGATACGTTTGTTTTTGATGATGTCTTCAAAATGAAGAATCCCTTGAAAGTTTAAGGCCCCTTTAGGTCCACACCGAAAGGTCTCGACGCCGCCAAATTTGAAGTCCGACTTCTGAAACCTGATTTCATCGCCTTTCGGGGCAGACCAGAGGGCTTTTTCTTTTGCTCGAGAAAGTGCTCGAAAGACTCTTTCTGGGGGTGCGGCGATCAGGCGTTTAAATCTCAGTGTTCGATGTTTGGCGTCAGGCATCTGGGGCATAGTGAATTGAGCTTATCCTTTTCTCGGAGTGTCGGTAAAGTTTAGGTGGATGAAATCCGCTGCGAAAGACTTGGGGGGAAGGTGTTATATATCTATGCTTTTCAAGAAAACTTCGTCGATATGCGTCTCGACGGTTCGACTGAGGCCGCCGTGCGGCCGGAACTATTTCGGCAAATGAGTCTCAAGCTTCCAGTGCTGACACTGGACGAATGTCGTAGGTATTTGATGATGCCTGGCGCTTGTCACGTGTTCACGTCCGCAAAGAACGATGACACTCTTGGAAAGTTAATAAAGATCGATGTGCCGGATCTTTCTTCGGGGCAAGATGCGATGTTGCTTGATCCTGCTTCGGTTGCAAAAGCCGTCGCATTTTGGAGCCAAATCGAAGAGGCCTATAAAAAGGCCGGTGGCGGCTTTGGCCCACTAGAAAGAGTTTTGTGGGACTTCCTTAGGCTTGCCGATCAGAAAAGCTACTCGGTCCTCGTCGTCTCAAGCTTGCAGACAATGGAATATGAGTGAGCTTTGAACATGCTTTAAGACCCTGGGATAAGTTCGCCTATTTGTCGTTGTCGCGCGGGTCCCAGCCGGTGCTTGCGCGCCAGGTGTAGAGGTCTTCAACTTTTTTTCGAGCCCACGGAGTTCGGCGAAGAAATTTTAGACTCGACTTAACGCTCGGATTTTCATTGAAGCAGTTGATATTGATTTTCTGGCCGAGGCGCTCCCACCCGTAGTTCTCAACGAGAGCGTTTACCATCATCTCAAGAGTTACACCTTCAGGTGGATGATTGGCCATAGAGTACTCCGAGGGAGTCGACGGGAGTGGCTGCAACTATGGCAATACGTGGCACGACCATATTATTCCTTGATCCGAGCGAGGCTGTCTTAGTCAAGATGGCCCAAACACCCATGTGTATTAAATCTGATCTTCGATTAAGTTCAATACGACAGTGGCCCAGAAGTTTCGCTTTTGCTTCTCGGTGATTTGCCGTGATTGATCGCGGTAGCCACTGATAAGTGTACGAAGCTGTTGGTTGAAGTTAGAGCTTTGTATGAGGAGCCCACCCTCGACGTCTTGAATGAAGCTGCGTCGACTTAAATTTACCGAGCCGACAAAGCTTAAGTTTCCATCGACGACGATGATCTTCGAGTGAAGGATCGAGTTGCCTTGCCATTCGTAAACGCCGACTTTGTCGTAGAGTTCGTTGATGGCGACTTTGTTTGTTTCTTCGTAGAGCCAAGCTTGCGTATCGCCAGCTAGGTTGATGCGTGTTTGGATATCGACGCGGATTCCTCTTTTTACAGCTCGCAAAATAGCATCAAACAGACTCTTTGTTGGCCGCAGGTAAGGGCTAGAAATGACGATCGAAGACTTTGCGTGATCGAGCATTTCGACGTAGAGCTTCTCTAGCGCTTTGTCGTCAGAAAATGGAAGGCTGATAAAGTGTCTAAGTGTGTTTTCACCGAGCGAATTTAAGTCTGTCACTGGAGTTGATTTGTTGTAAAAGGCCACGGGGTCAATCGTGGTTTTAACAAGATCGCGATTCCATAGCTTTAAGAGATGAGCGTAGATAGTCTGTGCGACTTTCGGTGAGCGAATCAAGAATTCGACATCTTGCCAGTAGGCAAACGTGGAATTCGGGTCGATTTGATCAAGCTCGGGAAAACGAGCCAAATTGGGCATCGACTGAAAAAGAAATCCGTCGTGAACATTTCGCCCGCCAACGATGACGACGTTATCCTTTGGATTTGCAGAAGAGATCGTGACAAGTGCTTTGACGTGCATGTTTCTAAAGTAGTTCGTGATGAAGAGGAATTTTTTAAAGAACTCGTCTTCGAAATACTTGTACTCTTGAATTCGGATATTTTTTGACTGCTCTGTCAGTTCTTTGAATAAGCTCGTTGCATTGTCTGAGTGCATGTAGCCAGTGCCGATGATGTTCACCATGGTTCCGCGCTGGGCGTGAAACTTTAGAATTCTCCCTAAAACTTGCCCTGAAAAGTCGTTTTGGTAGAGCAGTGTAGAAAGATAAATTGCATCTAACTTAGGGGCTTTCGAGAAATCCAGTTTTGCATAGGGATCTTGAGCCTCGATAAAGGACTTCGGAAGCTTTTGGCCAAGCAGAACTTCAAGCTTTGCCAAAAAAGAATCGATCGAGTCCGAAAGAATCTCGACGCCGTCAAAGGCTTGAGCACAGCTCATATTGCGATAGCGGATCGATGTCATTGGACCATCGTCAGAATAACGACATTCTTCGCGGTAGCTTGTCCCAAATTTTTTGTAAATCGGCGAGTAAGACTCGTCGTTAATAAACTTCACAACCGCTTTGCTACCGAGGCGAATCTGGCACGAACTGTTTTGCTTAGGAATCGTGACTTCGTCGCTGCCAATCCCAAGTTTAAGGCTCTTGACCCAGCGATTGTTGCAATAGAGGTCAGGGCCATTGTCGGCTTGATAGTCTTCAGATCCGACGCCTTGAGATTTAAACAGTGATCCTTTGTAGGCGATTTGAACCACGCCGTCTCTGCGCGAGTTTGAAACCAGGAATTCGCGTTGGCCGTCAAAACTTTTGTCAGTGAGGTAGAGCGTCTCTGGTGCGGTTGGCCCAGCATGGGCAGCCTGTGCGCCAAGAATTGTCAGGCTCGTAATAAATAAAACTGACTTAGTCATGCGAACGCTCCTCAGATTCCAATTCAGCGAAAAACCGCTAATAGGCAAGGAGGTCAGTGCAGTCCGCGTTCCATTGGGTGACCGTAGAACCG
>CAUJGS010000124.1 GCA_963170185.1 Bdellovibrionota bacterium | reverse complement strand
GAGCTTCACACCGTGGATGGCGATTGGGATTACTATCTCGAGAAACGCGGTCACGCCCGCGGACTATAGGTGTCGTGCCGACCTCTGGTCGGCACTGCTTTCCGCGCAGGGGCGCGGAAAGATTTCCTGGTGCCGGTCGGTTTATTTTTTTAGTGGGATCGTGGTGGTGAAGACGCCGCTTGTGGTGTGTTCGCTGGCGAAGTTCCATGCCTGAAAGATCACTCGTACTTGTGCGGCGTCTTTGTCGATCGCGAGAGTCTCAACCGCGACAAGGGAGACCGCTTCGTCGTGATGAATCGAGTCCGTATCCAGTGTTGAGTTTGTCTCCATAACCGAAACAGTTTTGAGGTCGGCGACATCTTCGCCGGCCCAGTTTCGAAGATCAGAGGCGTTCACGTAGAAGTAGTTATCGCCTTTGCCGCAAAGGCGAAGGTGGTGGCCATAGAGTTCGCCCTCGGTCGTCCAGCTAGCGAACAGGCTGCCGGTGTGGGCGCCGTTTGCATCCAAGAGCTGAAGTTCGACAAGGTCTGCATCCTCGCGGTCCTCTGCGATATCAGCGGTTGTCATCGCGTCTTGCGCGCAAGCGCCGACTTGGTATTGAGAGAAAGATGCGTTGGCATAAGCGGGAACAAGGGCCAGGAGAACAAGAAGAAGAGCCTTCATAGCGTATTACCTCATGTGATGGGTTGGTCGGGGTTCGGGGTCTTCCTAACAAAGCCCGAAGAGGGCGGCCTTTGAATTCGACGGGCCTGGTGAGGTTTCACGGCCAAGAGCGAGACCAGCCGAGTTTGTATGAAGACTTTTTTCTGAGGTTCGATCTATATTTGAGTATATGCCAGATGGGAAAACCGATTTGAAGCTAAGGCGCCTGGAACTTAAGGACGAGGCGGCTTTTCTTTTGGCCTTAAAAGACTGGTCGGATGAAGATCGCGCTTGGTTTACCTGGCACTGGGAGCCGGGTGTCGCGTTCTCGGAGGTTTTGTCACGGCTCGACCGCGAAGCGACGGGCACGGGGATTCCCAATCACCTGGTTCCTGCGACGATGTATTATGCATTCCAGGGAGAGCGTATCGTTGGTCGGTTGCATTTGCGGCATCGGCTGAATCAAGCGCTGAGCGTAAGGGGTGGCCATATCGGTTATGCGGTGGCGCCCGGATTTCGCGATAAAGGGTTGGCGACGGAAATTCTTCGTCAAGGCCTGGTTTTGGCGGCCAGCATCGGAATTGAGTCGGTGATGATCACATGCGCGGATGAGAACGTCGCGTCGTGGAGGGTGATCGAAAATAACGGAGGAGAGCTTGAGAAAGTCTTCTCCGATGAAAAAAACGGTGAACTCGTGCGAAAGTACTGGTTGAGCACACGTGGTCTTCGGGGCGAAGATATAACTCATAATGAGTAGTTCACCTTCCGCCAAAGCCGTTTTTAATCGCTACGAAAAAATCATGATCGCTCTCGGACTGACGCTTCTGGTGTTTTTCATCGGCTATGGGCTTGGTCGTTCGACATCTCAGCTGGATGAGTCGAACTTTGTTTACGCGGAAGTGGTCGGCGGCGACATGAGCGTCGTTGGTAAAAAGATTTACGGGCGTGATGTCCTGCCGGAGATACAAGAAAGTCTTTTAGATCTCGAGCGCGAGAAGTATCGCCTCAAGCGCGCGGCGACGGAGAAAAAACTCTCGACTTTGTTGAACCCGAAACCGGCTCCCGAGACTTCGGATTTGGAAGGCCTTGCGGAGTTTGCCAAAGAGCGCGGTATCGATGTCGGAAAACTGACAGAGCGACAGCGACGTGATCTTGAGGGGAACTTCCGCATATTGAAATCTCAACTCGTTCACAAGGAAGAGACCCAGAAGGCTTTGGCGGCTGGGAATATTCAGTGGGGGATTGTTCCTCTTTATCGTCGCCAACCCATTGAGGTGGCCTCCGGCTCGATGACGCCCTTGGTGGTCGGGACTGGCGATCATCGCGTGGTTGTCTTTGCAAACTACCATTGCCCGGTTTGTGGCGGTCTTTGGTCGAAGTTGGATGAGCTTGTCGAGAGATCAAAGGGCAAGACGTCGGTTTATTTGCGCTACTTCGTGCAAGAAGGAGACGCGTTGATCGTGAGGCAGACAGCGCTTGCTGGGTACTGCCTAGATGAGCAAAAGAAGCTTTCTGACTTTCATCGTGCCATGCGCGAACATGCGCCAAGCGATGAGGCCGAGCTTTTAAAACGTGTGGCTGAGATTCCCGAAGTCGTTCAGTCTCGTTTTGAGAAATGCTGGCAAAATCGAATGACCGAGATAAAGCTCGAGCGTGATCTCAAAGACGGAAAAGCTCTTGAGATCCCTGAACAGGCGATCGCTGTCGTGAACGGTGTCCCGGTTCCAGCGCAAGAATCTCTTGCGGAATATCTCATCCTGATTCGTCAATGAGGCGCATGGCGGCTCGCAATGAGACGTTGGGCGAAAATTATTAAGCAAACATCATCGTTTAGCCTGTTTCAGTCGATACAGAGTGCGTGAGATGCGTGACAAGTTCTCAACAATTCATACTTCGGACGGGCCTCGTGGTCGGGGCACTGTTGCTATCCGGTTGCGGTCAGCAGTTGGAAGATTGGGTTCGTAACGCCCGACCTCTAGAGGGAGTTCCGCTGAAGTTTGAAGGCCAGTCCAGCGTTAAACTTTCTCCGGGAACGAGCTTCTCGGTGAGTTCGGACAGCGCCATTTCGGCTCGCACTCACATTACTATTACAGAGCGTAGATTAACCGGAGCAGACGTGTCGGCGACCGTTTCAATGAGCCAAACTCGCACGGTGAACATGCAACTTGTCAGCTAGAAACTAACAATGTAAGTGGTAGCAAAATTCCCAGCCCGTCAGTTCGTCGAGCGGCAAAAATCTCGGATCTCAAAGCGCCAGAAGCCGCAAGATCACAGGTGAAAGAAATGGTGCATGCTGAAATGCCGGTGTCACCGTCTGTTCGCCCGGTTGCGACCGCTCCGATTGAGCATGCGCGAACGAGTGCTGGATCATCCGGGGCGAAGTGGGCGATGGCTTTAGCCGTCGTTGGAGGACTGGTTCTAGGTGGCTTGCAATATATGCGTTGGCAACGCGAGGAGCAGGTTCAGGCGATGGCGCTTGAGGTGGCTAAGCGCGCGGAGGCGGAAGCTGCAAAACGCAAAGCCTCTCGTGGCGAGAAGGTGATGGCACCGGTTGCACAAGGGTTGGCTATGGTTGTTGAACCTAGCGTAGATGCTTGGAATCCTGTCGAATGGTCATCTCCGGCTTTGCATTCATCGACATCGTGGTCTTGGCAAGTGAAGTCGTCACTAGGTGCGGCTGAATCCACGATTCAAGAAACTCGTGTTTTTGAAGGCGAAGATGCGGAAAATCAGGGACTTCAAAAGTATCGTATCGTCACAAGCCATCGTGATCCGACAGCGGGTAGAGTTGTGCAAAAAACGGGTTTCGAATGGTATCGAACGGGCTACATTGGGCTTCCCGTGAAGACGAGTGGCAGTCCGATCATGGGAACGATTGGCGCAAGCGTGATCGGCGAGCCGGAGCGTATTTTTCCATTGAGAAAAGGAAAAGAAGTGCATTTCGATACCGAGCTTCGCGGCGAGGGAGAGCAGGGTTTGTTTCCGGTTTTCAGCGCTCTTGTGGGTAAACCGGTTCTTCCGGCGACGTTGAAGCTTCGGGCAAGCTGCGTGACGGGTGATCAGGCGGACGGATTGATCGCGACCGACTGCACTTATCGCGCGACCGATGTCACGGATCGCAAGATCGAAATCATTACGTCTTCCTCCTGGAGCTTGGCAAAACACCAGGTCGTTGCGGTTCGTCTGCGAATTGTTTCGACTTCGGAATCGAGCGTGGAGATGCACTCGCTGGCAGGACAGCACACCGAGGGTTCGACCGCTATGCGTGATCCGGCCGAATCACCCGAATAGCAGTTATTGTTCGTTTAAGAGCTCAATGCTTTTGATGAATGGATTCGCCGACGAGACCGGTGATCTCGGCGTTGGTGCATCGTCTTGCCTTAAGATCCTTTAGCACCTGATATAAGAACCCCTCGAAAGCCGTCGGCGTGCTAGGGGCACAGCGCCCCGTAACCCCAGTGCGACGGTCGACAATATCCCATGGAACCTGCACGGCTCGGCCGGCCAGAATTTTTCGTCCTTCTGTCGAATAGTCGAGTTCGATTCCGCGAATACCGGAGGTGTCTGTACTGAGGTCTTTCTTTTTGGTGAAGGGGAATATGTGAACAAAAAGTGAGATCTTCTTTTGCCCTTTGGCGGCCTTTGCGATTTCTGCTTCCTGGAAGGTGCAACCGAAGTAGCGTCCGCGAACAGCCACACCAGCTAAAGTAAGCTGCGCGCTTTGACGTTTGACGACCACAAGACTTCGTTTGTCGGCATCTTTAAAGGCATTTCCGTTTGTGACGGCGACATCATAACAGGCCGACGCCCAAGAAGTTTCCGGAGCCAACAGCGTGGCATGAAATGTCGTACTGAGCGCTAAAATCAAGAGCGCTTTTGATGTCATATATTTGTTCTTTCAAACCGTTGGCTTGCGGTCAAACTGTGGTCGTCTTGGTCTAGCCCGCTCGGTTCAGATCAGGCCTCCTGGCCCAAAGACGTGAATCTCGTTGTGGTCGGGGTTGATACAAAACTATGAACTTCATCTTGCCAGTGTAAGGCGGAGGTTTACCATCTCCTTCACCACACCATATTTCAATGGAGGAAATAAATGAAAAAACAGGTGTCACTTGTTGTCGCAATGTTTGCGATGATGGCTATCGGTTCGTCGGCTTCGGCGCTCACTTTGAAAGAGAAAAAACAATATAAAGAGTGGCAGGATTATCTCGTCAGCGCGAGTTCGAGCTACGTAAAAACGGCGAAAGACAAATGCGGCTATGACATTCCTGTTACGATGGAAGACAAATTCACAACGCCGTTCATGGCTGAAAATGCGAACGCGGCTTCTTACTGTGACGAAGCTCGCAGCCGAATTTCTTCGATGTGCGAAGACGCGACTTCGAAAGAAGCGATCAAAGCAAAAATCAAAAAGATCCATTGCACGTTGGCAAAAAAAGAAGACGAAGCTTCGTTTAAGCTAGCTTCGGGCACTTTGACGTTCACGTTCGGCGTAAAAGCTAGCAACCTGAGCGACAAGGTTAAAGACTTCCTCGAAAACAACCTCTAATTCGATCTGGTAGGTTTAAGATGAAAACCGCAAGTTTCAGCGCTCGTTTCTCGCTTTTCGTAGTTCTCGTGGCCTTTTCTTTCGCTTCGATCGAACTGGCGCAAGCTTTGAGATTCAAAGAAGGACAAGTCATTCTCGATGAGTTGGCCGACTATGAACTCTGTCAAAAACGCGATTATACGGGAGACTGGTGTCACGACGCTCTCAAGCGTTGGGTGAAAAGCAATGCAGGTGATGCGTTCAAGGCTGGGAAGATGACAAGAAAAGCCATGAATCATTGGGTTGCAGTTCCGTTTTTTCATCAGGCGTTTGAAGCAAAGCAAGGAGACTGTAAAGACTCCGACGTGAAACTTGCGGTTTTGTCGGCTCTCGACCTTCCCAAGAGTCAAAATGAAGACGTAATCGCTCAGGCTCGGAAGATCGGTATCGAAACGTGTTTTGCCGACATGAAGAATGACCTGGTGGCCAAAGCGGCCGTCGGCAGCTCTCTCTTTGAAAACGTCTGCAAAGATCTGGATGCAAAAGGCCTGTTGCAAGGACTCAAGAAGAAAAAATGTGCCGAGTTGAAATGAGAGGCTAGACCATGAAGAGCTATTTGAGATGTTTTGCTATTCTGTGTGCGACGATTCTTTCCATTGCGGCAGAAGCTAGTGTTGTCGCGTTTTCAGGAGAAGGTGCCGAGAAGCTCTATATCGAGTCGGCATCGTCCTTAGGAAAAGACGTGTATCTGGTGAAGTTCGAGGGGATCGAGTCGCCTTGGGCGGGAAAAGTGATCAAAACAGTTCGCGAGAATCGTCACAATGGCGAACGTTACGGATTCACCTACGATCTCGAACTCAGCTCCGGTGTACAAAAGCGCGACTACAATATTTTAGTTGAGGCGGGGAAGACGTTAAAGAACGGATCCTTGGTTCGGCAAATGGATTTGTATTATCCGGGAGCGGGGCAAAAGCCTCCGAGATTGGTCTACGACGAATCTTTGTCGAAGCAGTCGCAAAAAATCGGACTCGCCGCCGAGTATAAGAAGTCGCCATATAAGCCGGAAGTTGATTAATCTCCCCGGAAATGGCGACCGACTATATTGTTCAAGTAAAACCACGATCAAAAAAAGAAGGTGTCTCGAAGGGCCCTCAAGATGAATTGATCGTGGCGGTGAACGTCCCTCCGATAGAGGGGCGAGCCAATGAGAGAGTGATCGAGCTTCTCAGCGACTATCTAAAAGTTCCCAAGAGCCGCATTCATCTTATCCGAGGTGAAAAATCCAAGCGAAAGACTTTTCGCGTTGAATCCTGAGTTCCACTAGATATCGATACGAGTCGTCACGTTGCAGTAGCGCACCGACTCCCCGGCGATGTCGAGGCTTACGCTTGGATCCGGTGAGTAGTTTAATCGAACTTCTCCAACGTCGTGCCATTCTAAAACGGGGCCGATGAACTTTTCCCGACAGCAAGCGACTCGGTTTTCCACCGAGGTTTTGGAGCAGTCATTGCCCATCGTCGTGCGAGCGCCTTCCACGCAGTCTTTTACACTTGCGGTGAATGGCATTTTAATTTCTTTCGGAGGTCCCATGGACTGCAATCTATTGTTGGAGTCGACTTTCCATAGGCGAATGACTGAAAGTTCGGTTTTTAAAGTCGACTTGGCGTCTTCGAGGTTGTTTTCGGTGAGGATCTGAAAATATCGAGTCATGGGAAATAAACCCGTCAAGAGATAGCCCGATTTGTTTGGACCGACATGAAAGCTCTTTTTGATGGAGCGTTTTGTCGGAAGAATATTTCGATCACCACAGATGTGAATGCTTTTGAGACCGACGTCTTTTAGCGCCGCTTGCCAGGGGAAACTGTTTTTCGGGAGACGGTTTACTTGATTCCACGGATCGACCGCGCCGATGCGACTGGCACTGGCGACCACAGTCGAGAAAGAGACTGTCAGTGTGGCAAGCAGAGCTATGGTGAGCTTCGATACGGTGAATGAATTGTGGAAAGTCTTTGAACGAGACGAGGTCAGTGTCATATTGCTGTCTCCGTAGTTGGAAAGAAAGGTTCACGCTGTTTCCACAATCATTTGAAACCATGGAGCTATGAAAAACAAATTCAAGTTCCTGGCTCTTGGTCTCTTGACGGCTCTTGTCGTCTTTCAAAACTGCTCGCAACCGCTTGATCTGACAGAAAATAGTAGTCTTTCCAGCTATGGAACACTTCTGATCACGAGCCAGCCTTCGAATCTCAGTCTGGCTTATGGGGGCTCTGGAACGCTTTGGGTTTCCGCGATTTCCTACGCGAGTTCGACGCTGAGCTATCAATGGTACAAAGACGGTTCACCGATTTCAGGTGCGACGGGAAGCAGTTTGGCGCTTTCGAACGTCGATTCGAGTCAACAGGCTTCTTATTATTGTCGGATCACCGACGGCAATTCGAGTGTGGATTCAGGTGCGGCGTATGTCTATGTCGGTTTGGGGTCAGACTCGTCCTCCAGCGGCACGATATTGATCACGGCTCAACCGACAAACGTGACGTCGCAGATCAATGGGTATGCGAGTTTTGCGGTGACAGCCAGGGACACGGCCGGAAAGACTCTTTATTATCAATGGTATCGTAACGGTGTCGCCGTCGATTCTGGAAACGGCGCAAGCCTTTACCTCTCTGCACTTCGTCGAGCGACTCATGAGGGTTACTACACAGTGATCATCACAAACGGAACGGACTCGCTACAGTCCTCGACGGTCTCGCTGGTTCTTTCGGGTGGGTCAATCCCGTGCGACGGCGGCTCCATATATGGGGAGCATTGTTACATCGTTTACGGCACACCCACAACGCACGCAAATGCGGCGACGACGTGTTCGGCGGCCGGCGGATATTTGGCGAAACTCACCTCGCTAAATGAAACTTTGTTCGTGCAAAACCTCACTTATGCCAGCACCTGGATTGGCGCTTCCGACGAAGTCACCGAAGGCGTCTTTTTGTGGCGAGACGGCACCTCGCTTGTGTATGCCCGCTGGGGCGCCGGTGAACCGAGCAACACGAATAACGAAGACTGTGTCGAGATTCGTGCGGACGGTTACTGGAACGATCTTTCGTGTAGTCTAACTCGTCAGTTTGTATGTGAGTTCGAGTGAGGAACTCACATAGCCTACTGACATGTCACGAGCTGGCCCGCTTGGTTGTACAGCGTAGCGCCCCGACAGTTCGTGCCGTAGCAGTAACCCCAGCCGTAACCGACTTGGTAGTAGTACCCATAGCAAATCGTCGACGTCGTGCTCGAAGAGGTTGTGCAATATGACGTCGCAACCACGGCACCACTTGAATTGTAGCAAATTCCATTTGAGAGATAGTAGCCGGTCGACGATGAGCAGTAGGTGGAAGCAACCAGGGCGCCGGTGCTTGCTGAGTAGCAATTGCCTCCGGACATATAGTACCCATTGGACGTGGTGCTCACTCCGCAGTAGCTAAGTGCGACCACTGTTCCGGTGCTCGAGGCATAGCAACTGCCGTTTGAGAGATAGTACCCGGAAGTTGTCGTCGTGGCGGTTGACGTATTGTCTTTGCTGCACGCCGTGTTCGATACTGCCGCCATAAAAAGCAAGAGTGCTAGTTTCCATTTCGAAATGTTGAATCGTTGTTCCACAGTTCCTCCTTCGTGGAAGTGGTTCTTTTGTCGTTAGACGAAAGAGCAACTTCATCGCCAGAAACCTTGGTACCTCGCAGGTGTTTCGAAATGAGCAGAATCGTGCGTGAATCGAAGACTCGGTAAAGACTATGGAAAGTTCTTAAGCTGTCGAACCACCGTGAGTGTCGCCGTGAAACGGCACCGAAGATTTTTTTTTCGCTTCCACATTTGATCAAGTGTTTTGCCGGAAACTGATTTCAGAGAAAGGGAGGAGACATGAAAACAATCCTTCAAGATTTGAGAACAGGTATCGCAGTTTTAACATTGGCGGCAATGGCCGTCGGAATCGGTTGGGTGGGAGCCGATCGCGCGCATGCGCAGTCGGAAGATGAGACACAGAACGAGGGGCAAAGACCGCCGCGAGGAGGTCCTCGAGGAGGACCGCGTGGCCTTCCGCCCGAGCTGGAGGAGAAGTTAACGGACGAACAGAAAGCGCAGCTTAAGGCGGCTAGCTCTCGCGAAGAAAAGATGCAGCTCTTGAAGTCTTGGGGAATTGAGATGCCCAAACCGCCAGGTCGTGGAGGCCCGCGCGGCGAGCCGCCTTCTCAAGGACAGGCGCCGTCTCAGGAGCTCAACAATTTAATGACCAGTGTTTTAGAGGCCCGCTCGGACTCGGAGCTCGAGATCGCCCGCGAAGCTCTACGCAGTTATTATAAGACCTCGACGGACGAAGGGGTGCGTGAGGCTATTCGTCACTATTTTCAGAGAAACCCGTCCTCGGTCTCGGGTGTCTCATATCAAGCCACTTCTGGCAGCGCTTCGGGGTCCATAGCAAAATAATGAGTTTCCGTGCCCTTTCCACATTCTTACGAGATAGTGGAAAGACGGGCTCGGAAGCCGCTTAGGAGGAAATCATCGTGGTGAGATATCGCGTACTTCTTGTGGAAGATGACCCAGTAATTGCCAAGAGCGTGAAGTTGAATCTCGAACTCGAAGGGTGGGAATGCGTTCACGCCGCAAATCTGGCCGAAGCGAAAGTGGCGGAAGCGGGCGGCCCGTTGAGTCTCGTGATTCTGGATCTAGGTCTCCCCGATGGAAGCGGCCTTAGTTTTCTCAAAGAGCTTCGCGAAAAGAACTCACGTCTCCCGGTGATTATCCTAACGGCGCAGACTGACGAGGCGAGTGTCGTTACCGGTTTGGAATCCGGCGCCAATGACTACGTGAAAAAACCGTTCTCCCTAAAAGAGTTGGTGGCGCGAGTTCGGGTCGTGATGCGTGAGCCAGCTCTCAGGGAAAACCAAGTCCGATTCGGTCCACTTTTGATTCTCAAAGAAAGCCGAACGGCCACCGTGGCCGGAGTGCAGATTGAGCTCAATCGGCGCGAGTTTGAAATCCTGACGTATCTGGCGGATCACGCGGGTCAGGTTGTAACGCGAGAGCGGCTCTTGGATGCGCTAAATGCCGATGGAGAGGTGACGGATCGCACGATCGACTCGCATATTTCGCATATTCGCGCTCGCTTCAAGAAGGCGGACGTTCAACACGTGGCGATCACGTCGGTTTACGGTGTGGGATATCGCCTTGAGGATAAGTCGGACGTTGTTCCATGAAGACCAATCTCTTTCGTCGACAGCTTGGTATTCTGTTTTTAGTCACGCTTGCGTTTGCCGGCGTGGCTCTCGTGGCTTCGCATTATGCGACGCAAGCTTTTATGGAGTGGTCGGCAAAAGAGCGTGAAAAAGAGGTTATTGCGGCACCCGTCGCTCGTTTCGCGAATCTAGTAGATTCTTTAGCGGAAGGCGGAAAGCTTTCGCTGGATGAAATCGCAGAACGTATGCGCGCCTCGGGTGGCGGGCCGGCATCGGATTTATCCGTGCTCTCGGAGGAAGAGGTACTGACCAAGTATGGCCTCTTAGCTAAGGAGCTTCCCAGTGCGTCGGCGGGTTCAGCAAGTGTTCCGACAAGTGTGCCGGCCGATGACGGTGGCTTTCCTAAGGCTTTTGTTTTTCGTTCGAAAGCCGAGCCGGACAAATTTTTAGTTTTCGAGAGGCCACGTTTTGATAAAGAGCGTGCCGGGTTTCCTGGAGGGCCGCGTCCTCCTGGGCCTCGACCACCGGGAATGCGCGGGCCTCCGGGGCCGCCGCTGTTTTTAATTTCGTTCTCGGTTCTAATTCTCTCGGGGTTCTTTGCTGCGGCATTGTCGTTGTTTTTTCTCTTTGCGCGAATGCGCAAAAAAGCCCAAGGAGCATCGGAGGTCATTTCCGCGATCAAAGCGGGAGATTGGCAACGACGCATGCCGATCGATCGCTTGGATGAAGTGGGTCACTTGATGCAAGAGTTCAATCGCATGGCCGACGAAATCGAGGCGGCCGTCAAAGCGATGAAACAAGCCGAGTCGTCGCGAACGAGTCTTCTCCAACAGCTTGCACACGACTTGCGTACTCCTGTTGCCGGTTTGCGAAGCCTAATCGAAACGCTTGAAATGCGTTACGACAGCCTCAAGCCCGAAGCGCGTGCCGAACTTTTCTCGATGGCGGACCGGGAGATCGAGTACTTTGCTCGCCTTGTTGAGGACTTGTTGTTCTTGGCGCAGGTTCAGGATCCTCGCTATCGGGACGCCGTAGACAGAGTCGATATCGGCAAGGTTATGAGCGAAGAGATCGATCGCTTGAAGGTCGGAATTGAAGTCGACTGGATAGGGCCGCGAGAGGACCTTGTCGTACACGGCGAGCCGACTCTGCTGAAACGTCTATTCCGAAATGGTTTAGAGAACGCCGCTTCGTTTGCGAAGTCGAAAGTCGATGTGATGGCTCGGCTATCGAACGGAAAAATCGTGGTGACGATTTCAGACGATGGACCTGGGTTCAGTCCCGAAGCTCTTCAAAGTTTCGGCGAGAAGCGGTTCTCGCGTCTTGTTGACTCGCAGCAGGGGGGACGCGTGAGTGTTGGACTCGGGTCTGTGATCATGGCGACGGTTGTTGCGGCTCATGGCGGAAAGATTTCGATTCGCAATATCGAACGCGAGGGTCAGATCGCCGGTGGCGAAGTCTCTATCGAACTTCCACAGCGAACTCTACTTTCCCACTGATAGGGACCGCAACCATTCGAAGTGAACTTCAGGGGTACTGAAAGGTTTTAACCAGAGTTAGTTCGCCTGGCGCTCGAAGCGGTACGAGTGAGGATTCGATTTTCTCGTCAGGAGTGCCGGCGCGGTTTACGATGCTAACCTTGGCAGTCGTGAGATGTTCATCTGCATTTCTGTCGTCGCCAGAACCAGAACCAGAGCCATAGCCCGATCCGTAATAATTGACGTAGACGAGATAGGTTCCATTTTTTGGTGCTGGCGCGGAAATAATCTCAGGACCGAACCCCGTCGTGACGTCGATATCAAGTGCGGCTCCGCTGGCCGCTGTTCGATTGCCGTAGTAAATGTGTTCGCCGTCGGGTGTGACGACGTGAAGGTCGAGATCTGTGTTGTCGGTGTCCCACGAAAGCAAAACCCGAAGACGTGTCGGGGTCACATTTGCGCGTGCTTCATAGAACTGAACAGCGTGGCGGTTTGCGCCTTGTCGGACTTCGACCGAGTTAGAACCGCGACCGAAAATGAACGGACGGGCAAACGTGTCGCCATCCGCCGGCAGAGGCATATCGAGTCCATTCACGATGAGGGTCAGAGGAGATGTTTCCTTCGGCTTGCCAAGAATTCGGCCGCGAATTTCTTGAAACGTATTGGATTTCCCATTCATGTTGACGCTTGCAGCGGGGTAATTGACCTCTTGAAGCGAGTTGCTGGGGCCGCTATCCGACAAACGCCACCCACGGACAGGGTTTTCGATTCGCACCTGAGCCGTCGCTGTCGCCACGCAAAGTAGGGTCAATGAGACCGCGAAAGCCGTGGTAGAAAGCCCCACGGTACGGCCTAAAAGCCGGGAGGATCTTTGTACGGGCTTGAAGCAATGATTTACGCAACGAACTTGGTAACTAGAAGTCATGGAACTCCCTCCACGAGATTTCGAGCATGGGTTTCGATAAAGTTTTCGTCAAGGCCCCTTGGGTGATGACGGAAAGCGAGATGAAGGTACTCGTGAGCAACCGAGATCTCGTCGTTGCGGGTCATGACCCGTGGGACATAGATTTCAAGTGCCTCGAGATGGCTGAAGATGCGCGGTCGATCGTAACAAACCTTGATGCCGGCTGGCTCTTCAAAGCCTTGTATCTGAATCAGGCGTTTGCGCCAACGAGGAACCTGGTTGGCTAGCCAGCTTGCCGTCGACTTATTCGGGACACAGGCGTAAGACTCTGCGCGGCTTCCACTTTCAAGCAGACCCGATGGATAAAATGAGCTGAGAATTTCTTTGGCGTTTAGTCCCGAGAGCGCGCGGTCTTTTGCCACCGTCCACGCCATCACATTTGGACCAGCCTTGTCGGAATGGTAACGAAGATTTTCGATGCCATTTAAAATCAGACCATTTGCCCATCGACTAATGCTCCGTGCTCGACGTGAAGCGGACGTGGGGCTCACGCGTTGAAAGTGCGACGAGTCCTCTGCTTGTAGGCAAGAGTCTACGCCAGGCTTGCGATTTTGATTTCGTTGAAAGAGGTAAGTGCGAATGGCAATCGCGAATGCTCTTGCGGCTTCCTCGGGGTCGGCCGCGACCTCGCGATCGATGACGCGCGCGACGTATTCTTCAAGTCCTATTCTGGCACGGATGCGAACGTCCTTTCCATGTTGGACGGCCTCAAGGCTTCCGTCTCCCAGAAACTTAAGCGTGTTGCCGTTCTTAAAACGAACAGTCGTTTCTCCGACCAGCTTGCCGCTAGCCTTTGGGTGAACAGCCGCGATGGGATACATTTTAAAATACTCGACATCGACGCAGGCATCGTTTTGCAAAGCACCGTGTTTGTCGACCAATGCGCGTAAGTCGCTAACAAACATGTCGCGGCCATGCCCCTCGCCGGAAACCCATATAGCTGAGCCGTCGGGAAGCCATCCCGCAAAGCCACCGATGAATGTTTCTTCGGGTTGATCGCGCCAGGTGAAGGTTTTCACTCGAAGCAGGCCACCCCAGGATGGGAATGATCCGCGTGCCGTGCCATTTAAAACTGTGCCAAGCAGGGCCTTTTCAATTTGCGTGAATCGCGGAAGGGACGTGCGAACCGCTTGAAGGATCAGAAGGAGTTCATCGACAGGCACGCGTGTTTCCGGTTTATGTAGGCTTCTATTTGTGAGCCAGGCAGGTAGTTGGCGATTACTCGTGTGAGCGAGACTCTTTTTCCAATAGTCGGCCCACTTCCCTTCGGAAACTCCGAGGCGTGAAAACGAAAAGTAAGGTGTGCAAGATCTAGCAAGTGCGATGTCACGCCCGATAGTTTCACCGGGCTTGCAGCAGAAGATTTCATCGGGGTCGCTTCCGAGGCAGCGATAAGGGTTTTCGGGCAGGTTTTCGTCGACGAGATAGCTATAGGCAAAAATCTTCCAGAGACTTCCCAAGGGGGCCGATAAAGCTTGATTGGTCGATGAGATGTTTAACGACTCGTACTCGCCACTTGGCGTGAGCACGCGGGCTTGGATTGTCGGCTTAAGCGAAGTCGTCGCCTCACTGTAACTGCTGGCAAAGAAGGTCGTGAAGATCGCGATGGGAAACATCGCAATCCCGACGAATTTTCGAGAACGAGTCTTTTTGCGACTACTCGACAATGACTTCCGCAAAATCTGGGTCCTTTTCGTAAGCTCTTTCAGAGGGGCGATACATTTTAAAAACTTTGACCGGCGGCAGCTTGAACTTCCCCGCGCTTGGGAAGCGAACGAGTTGATGAACACGCGCCGCCTGCGTGAGGTCCGGCAGGGCGATTGCGTATCCAAGCCCAGAGCTACTTGGACGCGCTTTTTCGAAGTTCGCGTTGAAGTCGTCAAACGAAAGTCCCCATGTAGTTCCGTCGACTTCACCGCCAGGAGGAAGTGGTACCTCGATCAAGCCAAAGCGGCCGCCCTTTTGACTGCTAGAGACGTTGATTTCGTCGATGTAGAGCGATCTCGAATCTAGCTTTTCGCCGGGCTCAACCCGTGTCGCAGACATGCTGCCCTCGGAGGGGTCTTCCAGGCGAAGTCGATAAAGACTTCTGGAAATGGTGACGTCGAGAGTTGAAGTGAAGTCATCCGGTTGGTCGTAGGCGACTTCCGCCAGGGCGCCTTTCATGGAGGGGAGGCTTACCGAGTTGGTAAATGCTTGCGCGTTCGACCAACGGAACGTTGGAACTGCGGCCTTTGGCACTCGTATCCAGCCCGCTCCAAGGTCGGGGACCGGGGCAAGTGGTTTCACGCCGACTTTGCCATTTAAGGCTTGTTCGATCATCGAAAGAGCGAGGGCTTTGTCGATGGTCGGTGTTTCAAGGCGAATCTGGCCGAGAATATCTTCCGCTTCCGCCAAATTCGCGGGTGTGCCTTTGGCTTGAGTGCGTGCGTAAAGAACGGCCGCGCGATACGCCGGCGATTGCGACTTGCTTACAAGAAGTGATTCAAATTGCCGCTTGAATGCCGGGTCCAGTTTCGGGTTTTTGCTCGAAACAGATCCGAGAATAAGAATCGCGAGAGCGCGATGCAGTTCACTGCCATCCATATAGATGCTTGAAGAGGCCAAGATATCTTTCGGTGCGGCTCGCATCGGTAGAGTGAGAATTTCTTTGCTAACCGCCGCCGCTTGTTCGGAAACCGGAAGTCCTATCAGCGAAAGCACCCAAAGCGCATAGGCTCGTTCGAACGCCGTCGCCGATTTGTTTTCCGAATAGAGCTTTAGCAAGTGTTCCCAATTGGCCTTCGGTAGCTGAATGCCTAAGAGCTTCGAAGCACGCCAGTCGGCATGGTAAGCATGTGCGGTGACAAAGAGATCTTCTCCCGTAGCGTCGCCCCACCAAGTGAAGGCGGCATTGGGGCCAGCCATCGAAACCAAGCGACGACGTTCAAAGGCAATTCGATCCATCAGCTGTTGTAGATACTGCGGACGAGCGTCGCTGTCGCTATGAGCGCGAAGCGCTTCGACGGCGATCGATAGTGGGATAAGACGACTCGAAGTTTGTTCGACACAGCCCCAAGGGTATTCCAGAAGATCGTCCACAACGCGCAGAAACTGGTGGCTGGATTCGGGGACAAGTTTTAGTCGAACGTTTCGCGCATTGGTGGGAAGGCTTAGCGTTTCACGCTTTTCTAGGCGAATGGATTTCGACTGACTCTTAAGCCAATTCGTCGGAATAAAATCGACTGCTGTTTCCAAGGAGTCGACGGCTTGACCGGCAACCAAGATTTTCGCCTGAAGACTTTGAGAGTGTTGCGGCATCTTTGTGAGTACGATCGAGTTGGCTCCGGGGTTTAGGCGAATCTTCTGCGAGAAATTATATTTTTCGCCCTTGGTCGCCGAGGCGCCACCTTGTAGCGAAACTTCCGCGTCGATCGCCTGTCTGGTCGAGTTAAAGGCGATCAATGCGGGTCGAGGTGCATCGCCTGTGCGGAAGCGAGTCGGCCCCGTCCATTTTAAATAGTAGCTCTTGTTTGAAAGAATAAAGCCCTTGGCTTCGCCAACGGTTCCCAGGTCTCCCGAGGTGGCGATAGCCCGACCCGTGATTCTCCAGCGGGTGAGGGCGTCCGGCATGATGAATTCAAACTTTCCACGACCATCGGTGCCGGTTTTTAGGTTTCCGTTCCAATAAGCGGTGTCGCGTGCATCGCGCCGCGCTCGTTCTTGTGCGACTTTGAGATCGCGCCCGGCACTGCGGGGCATTTGCCCGGAGACGGCCGACGTCGCCGGGTTGAATGAATAAAACGACATCGACGAAGTCGTTCGCACTTGATTGCGCCGGCGATGATGAAAGAACTCACCAATTGATGGCACGACTTCGGGTTGTAGGACATAGATCATCTCGTCGACAACGCCGACCGCAGCCAACACGGAGATGGGTTTGCCTTCGAGCTTGGTTTCGACCTGAACCACGACCTTTTCCCCAGGGCCGTATTCCGACTTTTCCGGAGTAAATGTGATGTCGATCATCGGTTTTTTAACCTGGATACCTTTGTTCTGAAATCCAAAGTCTCGATTTTTTGCGTACGCCACCGAGAAGATGATGTTTGGTGCATGCAGATCGGAGACCGAAATTTGAACTCGCCACTGCGAATCGCTTAAACGTTTTGCGGTAAACCAACCGCCTGTCGAGGCGAGACGGCCATGCGAAGAAACTTCGTTTCTTTCGAGAGTGAGCAGAGCATCGTCGGCCTTGAACGGGAAGGTCAAAAGCAGTGAAGCCGTCTCGCCGATATTGTAGGCTTCCTTGTCGGCCAGGATTTCAAGCTGACCGGTTACACTCTTTAAATCCGGACCGAGCACCACGTGAGAACGTGTACCGCGCGTAACACCACTGGAGTCGACAACACGAACAATGTAGTGGCCCGACTTTGCAAGCTTGAGAACGAACTCACCGCGATCTGAACTCGTGACGGGGCCCGTGGTGACCGAGCGATCCTCTAGGCGAATCGCTTGCCACTGCGTCAGTCCCTGCACGAAGTTCCCGGCGTCTGCGCCCTGGCGCTCATATTTGATGCGAACGGCGGTGCCTTGCTCGGATGCGTTGACATCGGATGTGAGCAGGTAGGTCTCTAAATATCCTTCGATGAGAATATCTTTGGTTGTTGACACACGAAACGCGGCGCCATCGCGTGCGCGTGCCGAAGCGATATAGCGAGACGGCTTTGCCGCTGGCGGAAATGAAAACGAGACCTGACCTTTTGCATCCGACTTGTAGTCGGCCTTAGTGAGGCTGACTTCTTGCGCACCGGAGTACGCGTACGCGCCTTCGAACATCGACATGGTTTCCGCGCGAAGCTCGAGCGAGATCTCGGCGCCGACAACGGGTTTACCGTCCGGGTAGGTTAGCACGAGGCGTCCATTGACGGCTTCGCCGACACGATAAGCGGGTTTATCAAACTGAATCTGAGAGTCGAAGTGTGGCTTGGTGAAGCGAGCCACACGAAATGCCGCTCCGTACACTTCGCCGTCGACTTGAAGTCGAACCGTGTAGCCACCGGTCTCGGCGCTGTCTGGCAATTGGAAGTTTGCGTCGGCTCCGGTAACGGCATCCCATTTCACGCGCTGGCTTAGTAGCTCGAGTCCCGTCGAGTCCAAGACTGTCAATGATGCTTTGGCGGCGGGAAGTGCTGACCACGAATCGCGCTGACCATCGCGCTTGAGATCGCGGCCAAATGCCCGAAGCTGTACTTGATCTCCTGGTTGATAGAGAGGGCGGTCCGTGAAGACGTAGACCTTTGGTTGAAAAGCTTCCGAATCGTAAAAGAAGTTTTCGCTGACCGAGACGCCGCCATCGGCATCTTCGACCATCGCAAAGCTTCGTTCGGGAATCGCGCGTTTGAGCAGCATGACGCCGCTAGAGTCCGTCTTGCCTTGCCCGAGAACTCCGACCCCGTCCGTCAGCAGAACTTGGCTTCCTGCACGACTAAGTCCGCTTAAGCGATTCACTGACCAGACCAGAGCTTGCTGTGAGGAGACTTTCGTGACCGCGAGTGTATCGGAAACAAATGCGAGCGTTGTGGCCCGGTAAGTTCCGATCATCGCCTCGACAAGATAAAGGCCCGGACGACGTTTTCCCATAGGTAAAATGACGTTTCCGGCTTTGGTCCGAATGAACTCGCTGGAGCTTCCCTCCATAACTGTCGATTGATTTGGTTGAAACGGTTTTGCGATCCAGATGGGGTAGCGAAATGAGTCGACAAGTTCGAAACCTTTCAGCGGGGCAAACTGGGTCGTCTGACGAAGCTCCGTTTGGTAGGTGTGCGCCGGAACCTGTTCGAGGTTCGGGACGGATTTCACCGCTTGCTTGCGGGCGTCCGAGGAGAAAACCCGCTGCATAGCAAGGCGCGATTTTTTAAACCAAGAATCCCACAAGAACGAAAGAACGTTTTCAAGTCCCTCGCCCGTGTGACGGCCCTTGACGCTCGGGCGATGTAGGTTTTTTTGTGACTTCAAAAATTCCAGCGGTTTTGGAATGCGGTAGAGCCGAACATCAACTCCGCTATACTGGTCGAGTTGGCGGTTGCCAGCGGCTTCGAAACGAACCTCGATATTCTCTGTCGAAGTGAAAACCCCGTCCGTTAGGACAAAGAACTTATCACCCGAATAAAGCGAGTAGCCGCTTGGCGAAAGATCGGCCGCACGAGCCGAGCTTGGACTTACAAGCGGAGTCGTGAAAAGAAAGGCGGTCAGGCTGAGTGCGGTCATGAGGGGTTTCAAGGTGTTCACTTAAAGTCCTTTTGAACTAAGAAGGCTAAGCCGAAAGAAGCCGATAAAGTTGGGATTGTTTTCTGTAGGTTGCCAACGAGTGTCCGACCATTTCAGAAGCTCTGAAAGCGTCACGGCTCGAAGGCCATTGTCGGTGACGAGTTTTTTGGAGTTTCGTTCGGGCCGAGAGCCGTTGTGATAGACCACGCGGCGCCCGGTCCAGAGCATGACATGCTGGTCTTGGCCCTGGTCAAAAAATAACAAATCGCCGGGTTCCAGGCGGTCTTGGGATTTCCCTAGGAAAACCGAGTTTTCTCGAACCAGGCTAAAAGCATTTACGTAATCCGAACGCCCATCGCCGACATTCCATTTTGCGATCTCGGTTTTCATTTCATCCGGCACTTCTATCTCCGGAGGAAGCGGGCGTCCGAGAAAGCCGTTGGCTTGGCGCCATTTTTCGTCGTGCGTGCGAAACGACTCGCGAACCGCAAAACGAATCAGTCCCGCGCAATCGCGATGAAACCAACGCGGATTCGGACCGCGGGCGATTTGGTCTTCGGCGATCAAGACCACCCATTGGCGAAGACCGCGAATCTGATCGGGGTCTAAGCGTGGCGCGATCGCGGAGCTCGCCGATATCGGAAGCGCAACAAGGCCGGTTGTCACGATCGCAAGCGAGAGTGCGAAAGCGGTTAAATATCTAGCGTGTCGCATGCGTCGTCCATTTAAGGGGCTTCCAAACAGGCTGTTTGGAACCGCTCTGTTTTCCTAAATCAAGGGCCGCTGCTTGCGTTGGGGCCTTGGCCATCGCATCGAGATTTGGAAAGAGGTGGCGTGAAGCCGCCGCACGAAACTCCGATTCATCGCTTGCGGGGAGGCTATCCATCACGGTCTGCTTGGCAAGCTTGGCGAAACCCGCGGGCGAAAAGATCGCGCTTGGGCCTTTTTCAGATGTGGCAAGCGAGGCCGCCATCGAGGGGAATTTTCCGTCGATCGTCGAAAGCGCGCGGTCGACGAGTTTGTCATCTGGCGAAAAAATCAAAGCCCTCGCCGTCACGGCCAGCTTCACTCGAAAAAATCGAGATGAAGTAAGAAGTGCCGCTTGTTTGCTGTCTTTTGCCGGGTAGAGCCCTTGTCGGCCGCCGACTTCACGAACAAAAGTTGTAGCGGTGCCGGTTTTAGCGACCACCACCGGAAGTTTTTTCGACCAAGCCAGGGTCGCAGACACTGACTCGGTATCTGATTCGGCATTCGAAAGCTTCCAATAGGCTTCGCGCGCTCCGATCAGTTTATCAAAAACCGGTTGCAGCTCGTCGGCTTTGCCAATCAAGCCGCCGAAATCTCCTTGTACGGTAACAACAGGTGCGTAGAACTTCGAATCAGCATGCCAGCAGGCTGTGGCCTTTGTCGCCGAGGCCTTAAGCCAGGGTGCCGTCGTTGGTGTGCCAAGAACCGACTGCACGGCTTCGACGTTCACCGGTACGCCAAAGCAAAAAGCCGCGCCTCGAGGTTGTACGGCCCAGTCGGCTTCGGCCATGGCGCTCGCACCGCCCTCTGTAAGAACAGCCGTCGTCCAGCTCCCGCCGCGCGCATCAAAGCGGATCGCTCGCAGAGCTGAGAAGAAAGCTTGGTATCCGAAACTCAAGTAGTCCATGCGCGCGGTGATCACGTGGTCTTGTCCGCTGAGCTTCGGTCCAAAGACCGAGATATCGTCATTTAGACCAAAAAAACTCTTCGCTCGGTCCGCGATCCCACGAGCTTCCGCGTTGTCGGGAAGCTTCATGCCGAGGTCCGAAAAAATAAAGAGCCGTCCACCTTCCGCCGCAAAGTAGAGCTCGCGATTTTCGCCATATTGAATCGAATAAACTTCGGCGCGCGTGGTTGCGCTGCTTTCTTTGCTGAGCTGTTTATCGGCCGTCGCGACCTTGGCAAAAAGCTCCATGAGTGCTTTCACCCCGGTTTGGTCCATGACGAGCAAGAAACGATTTAGTTTTCCGTTGGGGCTCTTCCAAAGCGCGACTTCGGCGGGAGAACTGAAAACCCAAGCGAGAAGCTGAGTCGGGAGGTCCGACGAGTTTTCATAGGCGAGCCGAACAAGTGCGCCGCGAATGCTGAGCCAATCGGCCCCACCGTGTTGGTAATAGGTGACGAAGTCTTCTGTGAGAAGATCTTTTAGAACTGGAATCTTTACGATGTCGCGCGGAAGCTTGGAGAGCGATTTCGTGTTGATCACGACATCCGGTGGCGTGTCGGCCAAGGCCTGAGCGGCTTTCCCGTGACCAGGAAAAAGAGAGAGGGTCGTTGCCAGCGCAAGCGTGCCTAACGAGAGAAAACGAAATTTATTTTTCATAGTTTTAAGAGCCTAGAATGCGCCAATGGACTGTCATCACTTAACACAGGCGGTCAGTTTGACCGCGCCACGAAGTCCTTTTATAAGGTTTCGAAATTGGAACAACCTCTAGGCGGAGCGATGATGAGCTTTCAGACGTTTCTCGATCAGGCATGGATGGATCACGGTCATCAGACACAGAACGTGGTCGGAAGGTTCAACGAAGGCCTGAGGCTTGTTGAAAAGTCGGGCGACGTCGTAGCGCTGGCGCACCTGATAACCCATGTGATGGGCGAGCATCTCGGCGATTGGGCGGAGGGCCGAAGCTGGTTAAACCGCCTAAGCGAAAATCCCCATGCAAAGACGACCGAGACTCTTCAGGCCTTGGCGAGGTTTGACGCCGTGCTTGTGCTGTCCGGGGGCGGCGATGTGCAAGTTTCGAAATTCACGCCGTCGGAATGGGTGAGAGTGCTTGCAATGTCAGCATCTTGTGTCTGTGAGCGTCGGGAGACGGCACGGGCTGGTGGGTTTCTTCGCGAGGCGGTTCGTGTGGCGGAGACGGGACTTTCCGCCTCAGACCCGGCCTTTCGAAACCTCGCGATTACGGGAAACAATGTCGCGGCCTCATTGGAAGAGCGTTCTGATCGCACGAGTGTCGAAAATGAATTGATGTTGCTTGCTGCCGAAACGGGCCGCACTTATTGGGAAAAAGCCGGAACGTGGCTAGAGGTCGAACGTGCGGAGTATCGTCTGGCGCAAACCTGTTTAAAACTTGGAGAGGCCAGCCGCGCGCTCAAACACGCCAAAGCGGGTTTAATCATCTGCCTAGCTAACGAGGCTCCGGCGCTTGAGCTTTTCTTTACCCACGAAGCCTTGTTTCTCGCCTACCGTTTAGCAGGTGATAAAGAGATGGCGGAGTATTCGCGCGCAAGTTTGGTGCAAGAATTCGAGAACCTTGCGGATGACGACAAAGCATGGTGCGCAAAGACTCGGGACTCGGTTGTCGCCATGGGGCTTTAGTCGTTCTCGTTTGGCTTTCACAACAATTTGTCACAAATTTCGAGTTGAGTTTCCAAGGAGTTTTCCCTTAGTGTTTTGCATGGCAAACACACTTGGTTCTCGAAAGCTTTGGATTTACGTTCATCTCATCCTTGCGGCCTTTTTTATGCCGTTTCTCTTGATCATGCCTAT
>CAUJGS010000123.1 GCA_963170185.1 Bdellovibrionota bacterium | reverse complement strand
TTCGACAGGCAACGTTCCTGTCGCTGTCGACGTCAAACAAGAGAACAGCCAGTTCGGTCTTCAGATCTTGGCGAGCCCCAATCTTCCTTTCGTTGAACCTTATATCGGAATCGGAACCGTCAGCGCCAAAGGCTCACTTGCCGTTTCCGGAACGACGACAGGCACGATCTTCAACTTCACGAATGCTCAGAAGGCCGAGAGTTCACCTACGTCGACTCAATTCATTTTGGGCGTGAACGCCAACCTTCTGCTTGTGAACCTAGGTCTTGAGTACAACCGTGTCTTCTCGACAGACTCGTTTAACTTCAAGCTCGGTTTCAAGTTCTAACACTTTCTCTAGCGCACGCGCGAAGCGCGATACCAGCCACCCCCACAAAGGGTGGCTTTTTTATTTGAGAACAACACCTAGACCGGCTAGGACCTGAATCGCGATGGAAACTTTCAGCTTTCAAGCGATCGCGCATGTCGAATCGCCCTACAAAGAAAAGTTCGGCACACCCAGGCAGCCCGGCCTTGTCGCCACCACACTTGGCCACATCCATCTTCGCGAGGATCTCAACCCCGACGCCCTCGAGGGCCTGGCCGAGTACTCACACGCATGGCTCGTCTTCGTATTCCACGCCAACGACTCCTTTAAAACCGGAAAACCCTTCGTAAAAACCAAGGTGCATCCACCGCGCCTCGAAGGTCGCGCCGTCGGAGTTTTTTCTAGCCGAAGCCCGCATCGCCCCAATCCAATCGGGCTCTCCTTGGTCAAAATCGAAAAGATCGAGGGCCGAAGGCTCACCGTCAGCGGTCTTGATCTCATCGATGGCACTCCCATTCTCGACATCAAACCACACCTCCCATCTATCGAAGCCCCGCAAGGTGCTTTCGAAGGATGGAGCGCCCAGGTCGCAGCTCCTCGCTTTCAAGTGGCGTGGTCACCTAGCGCCAGGGCCGATCTTCTCCGGCTCACACCCCACGCCAGCGACGACGCGCGTGCGGACATCGCCACCGCAATCGAGAGCATCCTGAAACTTGATCCTCGCCCCGTCGCTTATCGCGGAACCGATGAAAATCCCGATCCTTACATGAGTCGCTACGGCTTTCGTTTTGAGGGCTGGAATGTGGTCTTCGAAATGAAAGATGGCGTTTCCGCACGCACGGCCGAAATCACGGTCATCGAGCCCTGGCGGTCTTGAGACATCCCGCCTCCTCAAAACCGTGCTCGAAGTCGACGGTTCATGACGAATTTTCAAGCCTTTCCAGAGTTTTAGGCCGCGAATCCGATATAGCGAATCTGGCGAGTTGCCTCTTGAAAGGGCACCTCAATCCCGGTTACTGTCGCTCCCGTTCCTGTGTAAAGAGATATGACTGAAGATGCGGCCTAAACGCCGAGAGGGAGAAGTCTCAATGGAGATCTCGACAAACACGATCAGTGCGAACACGACAAACGACACACTTCGCAGAGTTCCCGAGCTGAGCCTCAACAGTTATATCGAAGGCTCGCAGACTGATCGCCAGAAGTTCATCGACAACTTCTTTGTCGGTCTCAAAGAGTACGGCTTCATCGTCTTGAAAGACCACCCGATTCCAGACGCGCTTCTCAACAACGCCTACGCGCTTTTGGAAGAGCTCTTCTCGCTCGAAACTCAAACCAAGCTAAAGTACGCGCTCAAAGAAAACGGATTCCAGCGCGGCTACACGCCATTTGGTCAAGAGCACGCAAAAGACTCGCCCGTCATGGACTTAAAAGAGTTCTGGCACGTCGGCCGCGATCTGCAAGAGGGCCATCGCTACTCTTCGATCTATCCTAAGAACGTATGGCCTTCTGAACTCCCTGAGTTCCAGTCGATCATGACAAAGATCTACCGTTCGCTCGACGAAGCCGGAAAGGTCATGCTCGAAGCGCTTACGTACTCGCTTGATCTCGAACGCGGCTTCTTCACGAAGATGATGGGCGAAGGCAATTCGATCTTGCGTCTTCTCCACTATCCGCCAATCCCAGACGGCGTCGATCCTCGTTGTGTACGCGCAGCTCCGCACGAAGACATCAACCTCATCACGATTCTTGTTGCGGCGACGGCAAGTGGTCTTCAATTGAAAGACCGCGACGGCAAGTGGCTTCCAATTGAATCGGATCCAAACTCACTCATCGTCGATGCTGGCGACATGCTCGCACGTCTGACGAACGACGTGATTCCTTCGACGACTCATCAGGTGGTGAACCCCAACGACGGCACCAACGGCCATCGCTACTCGATGCCTTACTTCATCCATCCAAACCCAGATGCCATGCTCACGTGTTTGGCTTCGTGCCGTGGTGCTGGTGAGAAGTATCCACCGATTTCCTCACAAGACTTCCTCATGCAACGCCTGCGTGAGATCGGCCTTTTGAAGTAGTCTCGGCCGATCGGCCGACAGACCGCATACAGAAGGGGCAAAAACAGAAACGCCGCGTCGGAAAGCGCGGCGTTTTTTATTGGGGAATAGCCGTTTCAGACAAGAAAAACTCACCGCGAACTTGCGTCGGAAAGCGGAGCGGGCGTAAACGAACCCCACTGGCCTGCTCACTTGCCCGAGCGCCCAGGTTGTCAGGAGGGGTCATGACAAGTTCGCGTTTCGTTCTCGCCGCATCTTTGGCAGCCATAGCTGCTCTCACCACGGAATCCGCTTTCGCCGCAATCGATTCCGCGGAAATCTGCACGTCACACGACGGCCGCCAACGAATCGCGCGACCGTTTGGTGAAACAAAGGCTCTCTTTGCAGAGAGTGGACGCGACCCTCGAGTCCGTCCCGAAGTCAAAGAAGGCTATAGCTATACAAAAGATCCGATGGGTCTCTCCACCAAGAGCGCTGTCGACAAAGAAATGTTCGAATTGATGGCTGAGCCATTTGGCGGAACCGCGCAGCCCAAAGAAAAATGGGGCGCGACATTCGAGGCCTCTTTTCAAGGTAACATCAAGGTCTTCGACGATCTCGGAAAACACGTCGGCACATTCTTGATGTCGTGCAACTCCGCCATCCTCGAGTACTAGATATACCGCTTACTGAAGGCGCGTGAGAGAGTCTTGGAGGCGAGCCAGGCGCGCACGATGTGTTTCGAGCAACGCCTTGTCGGCCGCAACAAGATCCTCCGGCGCGTTCTTCATGAAGTTCTCGTTTGAGAGCTTGCCGTTAAGAACCGAAATGTCTTTCTGGATCTTCTCGACCGCTTTCTGAATACGCTTCACTTCTTCCGCGATATCAACCAGGCCCTCTAGCGGAATGATCACGTCGACCGACGAGTCGCCAATGCGAACCGGCGCCACAGCGCACTTCGCGAGATTCCCCGCTTCACCGATGTCACAGTTTTCAACTCGTGCAATTCGGCAAATCGCTGGCTTGTTCGCGCCCAGGATTTTTTGAATATGTCCATCACTTGGCGCCAGACGCACGTTGATCTGCACACCCGGTTTGATTTGGTTTTCGCCGCGAATATTACGAATCGCCGTGATGACCTCTTTAACGATCGACATCTCAAAGGCCGCGTCACTTGATCCAACGGAAAGCCATTCTTTGTCGTTTCTCACAGTTGGATACTGGTCGATCACGCAAGCCGAGTTCTTGATCGGAAGCTTCTGATAGATCTCTTCGGTGATAAACGGCGTAAACGGATGCAACATTCGCATGATGCGGTTGAGCGTTTGCGCCAACACCAATTGCGTCGCTTTACGCTCGCTCGACGATCCGCCTTCTGAATAGATCACGGGCTTCACGAACTCGAGATACCAGTCGCAGAATTCGTTCCAAACGAATTGATAGAGCGCGTTCGCGGCATCGCTGTAGCGATCGCTCGCAAGATGCTCGTCGACAGCCTTCATCACCTGCGCGGTCTCGTGAACGATCCACTGATCCGCTACCGAAAGTTCGGACTTTGGCGGCGTCGCTTTCAGGCCTTCTGGTGGAACTTCGAAATCATGAAGAGCACCCATCGCAAAACGCGTGGCGTTCCAGATCTTGTTCATGAAGTTGCGGTAACCCTCGAGGCGGCTCTCGCTAAACTTCAAATCGCGGCCTGATGCAATCTGCGCCAAGATCGTGAAACGAAGGGCGTCAGCCCCATAGGTGTCGATCAGCTCGACGGGATCAAGCGCATTGCCTGTCGATTTCGACATCTTCTTGCCATCACCATCGCGAACAAGACCGTGGATGTAGACCTTCCTAAACGGGATGTCCTTTTTAAATTCGCAACCCATGATGATCATGCGCGCGACCCAAAAGAAGATAATGTCGTGACCCGTGACCAAAACATCCGTCGGGTAGAACGTCTTCTGCATCTCGGTGTCGTTTGGCCAACCCATAGTGCTAAACGGCCAAAGTGCCGATGAGAACCAGGTGTCGAGAACATCTTCATCTTGAGAAATCTTTGACGACTGACACTTCTCGCAGGCTGTCGGATCTGTTTCCGCA
>CAUJGS010000122.1 GCA_963170185.1 Bdellovibrionota bacterium | reverse complement strand
TTACCGAGTGCAACTTCAAAGATGCGGAAGTAAACCATCAATACATGCTAATCCTGGCGCTTTTAACTGTGATCTGGCGACGTTACAGCCCAAAGAGCGCCCTCAAAAAACTGGCTTAATCAGCCGATAAGCCAGTCATGGTATGGGGCTGGCTGGTACTGACATTGGTCTCAACTTCATGGCTTCATGCGCAGCCCGCGGCCTCGTCGCGCAAATGCACGTACGACGACGCCACTTCGACATTTCATTTCTCACCGGAAAAAAAGATGAGGCTGATCTTTGGCGTGCATGGAGTTCCCTCGTTCATCGACACCTACATCCGCGGCGGAGACCCACGGGACGTCAAACGTGTTCGAGAGCTCATCGCTGGCCACAAAGAAATATTGCCGTCTATGCATCGGGTGTTTGATTCGAGCCTCAAACAATTTCGCCGAGATCCACCGACGTGGATCTCCTATGAAAACAGTCAAAAAGACATCGACGGAGTCGGCGGCTTTCAAGGCCTGATGAAATTCTTGAGTTCCGAGGACGTTCGCATGCAAAAGCTAGGGCTTTCGCCAGAAGAAAGAAAGTCCTACTTGATGATCATGACGGATCCCGTGCTGGCCGCCCAGTACTGGCTGCGAAACAAAGAGGGAAAGACCGAACTCCCAGCTCCGGCGCTGCACGGTTTTGACAACGCAAGAACAGCTGGACAAACCGAGGCCAAGGCCGAATCCCGAAAGATTCTGACTACGTATCGAGCGAAGATCTCGGAACTTGATGATGCGAAGTACGATGTGCCCGAGTGGTTTATTAAAGACTACTACGCACGAAAAATCTCGATGCTCTTGTACGACAGCCCGAATGAGTCCGTTAAGCAGTTTCGAGAACTCGTCGCGGACCCTCGGTTTAAACAGATCACCGAGCCCACACGTAGCAAGCTACTTTCTCTTCGCGACTTTGCCGCAAACAACGCTCCGTCCTTGCAGAGAACTCTCGACGAAGACGCGATTGAATTTGCACGACGCGACCGCGAAATCGCACGCGACCTCTTCAGCACACATGTCGCTTCACATGGTGCGGGGTTTGCTCACGTTGGAGCCGCTCACAAAGCCGGCGTCCTAGAAAGCCTGAAGGCCACGTGCCTGAATCCAGGCGCTCCTGGCTCTGTGAGTCCAGCGGCCTCCGGCGCGCGGTCGCCGACCGTGAAATGAGAAACGTCTCAGCTTGAGCCGGTTCACGAATTCTTATGAAAACCTTAAAATCTCCCGATATGTCCAGTGGAGGCGTAAAGATGGGAATCGAACTGATTGTTTTTGCTGTGGTGGCGGTCGCCATCGTCCTCATGTACAACTCGCTGATCTCGAAGAAAAACGAAATCGAAAACGCAGTTGGTGGCGTGCACACGTTTTTGCAAAAGCGCGCCGACCTTATTCCAAGTTTGGTCGCAACCGTAAAACAGTTTGCTGCGCACGAAGAAAAACTACTGACAGAACTGACGGCCGCACGTGCCGCAGTCCAACGCCCTCTACAAGCCATGCAAGAGGACGGCGCTCTTCAAAGTGCCGACTCGATGTTGTCACAAGCTTTCGGACGCGTGGTGGCTGTCGCCGAAAACTATCCTGAACTACGATCGAACGAAAACTTCTTAAGCCTTCAAGGCTCGCTCAATGAGATCGAAGGGCAGCTCTCCGCTGCGCGCCGCACCTACAATGCCGCTGTTGTTCGCTACAACAATGCCGTTGAAAGCATTCCGACCAACATCGTTGCAGGGCTCTTGGGGTATCGCAGGAAGTCCGTGTTTCAGGTGGCACCAGAAGCCGCCACGAAACCAGACATCGCAAAACTTTTTGGACAAGTGGGCTAACGCCAGATGGTCACGCTTGATGAGCTTCGCCGAAAAGTCGACGAGCTTCCCGAGTTTTGTCGGACAGTGCTCGGCCCAGAAATTCGTGCCTTCGGAGAAAAGCATAAGACGGCCCAGCTACCGCCAGGCGCCAAGCAGCGCTTTTTGAAATTCGGAGGAGGCGCGATCGGGCTGTACATTCTTGCCCAAATCGTAGCTTCGAAATCTCAACCGTCTCTGGGGCAGCCGCTGGGGCTGTTGTTTTTCCTCGGCGCCATCATCTGCGCGTGGCAGGCGACCAAGGGCATGGGGGCCTATGTAAAAGCTCGCGCCGAACATTTTCGCGCGCTCAATAGCCTCGTGCACACCTTCAAGAAAAGGGCGATTGCGTTTTGTGATCCTGAATTTCAATATACTCCGCAGGCGACGTTTCCTGCCGAGATCTATAAGTCGTGTGGTGTTTTTTCGCCCTCTTACGATGTCGCAAATGCGGAAGATCATGTAGCTGGGGTGTTGGACAAAACTCAGTTCGAGTTTCAGGAAATTCGGACCTACCGAAAGGAAACGTCCCGTGACTCGAAGGGACGGACCACCACAAGGTATATTCCTATCTTCCAAGGCATTCTCTTTTTGGCGGACTTCAACAAGAACTTTAAAGGTCACACCATCGTTCAATCGGATGTCAGCGAAAAGGCGTTAGGAATATTCGGCCGGGCCACACAGCGCCTAATGGGGGCCGTTTCCAATATGAAACTTGTCGAACTGGAAAATCCCGAGTTCGAACATCACTTCAAAGTGTCGAGCACGGACCCGACGGAAGCTCGGTACCTTCTCTCTCCGAAATTCATGGAGGCCCTGCTTGCCTTAAGAGGAAAGTACGGCCAGGGCGTTCAGGTCGCCTTTCTCAACTCGACCATCGTGGTTGCGATTCCGCACTCGGCGAGCTTCATGGAAGTGGGAACAAACCTCGAGAAAATGTCAGAAAGCCTGCAACGCTTTGGACACGAACTCGTGGACATGCTTGAGATCATCGAAGACCTCGAACTGAACAATCGAATCTGGAACAAAAACCCTCAACAAGCGGGTGCGTGATGTCGTCCTCTCTTCGTATACTCGGCGCGCTGGTCGTTGTGGGCCTTTCGGTGTTTGGTCTTCTGGCAGTTTTCGGAGTCATCCCTGCCGACTCGGTTCCCCAAAGCGCTGGCCACCTAGCACTGGGTGCCGGCGTCTTATTGGCCGCGATCTTGGGATTTAAACTCTTAAGCGCAGGACGCCCCGATCTCGACAAGACCGAACCGCCTCCGCAGCTCTAGAGCGGAAGAGCCCCTACACGTCTCTCCGCCCTTACTACGGTGCCACTCTACGGCACCGGTCTGTGTCGAAAACGCCGTAGTTCCAATCTAGAACCAATTGCTAGGGATATGGTTGTTGCACGTCAGGCTACCGCAGATCGCACGAAACGCGATCTTTCGGAGGACACGTGAAACGCTTGCCCACACAACCTCACTTCTTCGTATTGGCCTGTGTTCTGGCCGCAGCCACCACAACCGGACTCGCCGCTTGCGGAAAGTTCGAAGTCGATCCGAAGACAAAAGGTGTGTCCACGAACTCAAATCCTCTCCAGGCAGAAGCCGAAAACCTGGTTCGTGATCTCGTCGCGCCTTCTCCAAGCTCACAACTTCAAGGCGAAGCCCCACCTGCAGAAACGGCTTCGGATGACACACGCGACGCCGCACTTGACCAAGCTCGTCGCCTCTTCGAAGAAGAGCTTCACGGCAGCGGTGCCACTGCGCCAGCCGAAGCACCAGCTGCACCGGCGACGGTAGTGACCGCTCAGCCTCCTGCACCTGCCGCCACCGCACCAGCCGAAGCGCCGGCCGCCACCGTACCGGCCGAACCTGTAGCACCGGCTGCGCCGGTTTCTCCGGCGTTGGTGGCAAAAGACCTCAACGACGAAGCCAAGGGACAGCTCTTGCTTCAGCTTGTTGAGCCAACCATGCGAATCAATTTTGTCCTGGCAAAACAGCGTCGAGAGATCCTCACGTTAAAGAAGATCTTGGATGACAAAAAGGAACTCTCGGCCGAGCAAAAAGAAAAGCTGACGGCGTTCAAACGTAGCTACTTGCTTGTGCCAGAAGATTCCGTAGAGGCCCTGCTTTCACGGGTGGATACGATTGCTTTTAGCATCATGGTTGCGCCACTTTTGCTTGAAACCAACTGGAGCCAAAGTGGTTCGATCACTGGCGAGGCGCTATCGGCCCGCGTACAAATGCTGAACACGCTTCCAACTGATGAAGCAGTTCGTTTTCGATCGGCCCGTTTGGCTGTAAAGGGAAAAAAACTTTCTGATGAGGCTCGCCAGATCTATCTCGGTGAACTCGGCTACAACCCCGACGCCGGAAAAAACGACGCCCTCGAGCAGTTGCGCCTCACGCAGATGGAAGTCGAACGCGTGATGAAAGCAAGCGGTATCTCGACGATGCTCGATAACCGCATCAAAGAAATCACGGCGCTTCTCATCAAAGAAGCG
>CAUJGS010000121.1 GCA_963170185.1 Bdellovibrionota bacterium | reverse complement strand
CAGCGTATCAACGCTGCGGCCCGCTTGAACGGAACAACATATTCTAAACTCATGAACGCTATTGCGAAGTCGGGCCTCGAGCTTGATCGCAAAGTCTTGGCCGATATCGCGGTACAAGATGCAGCTGCGTTTGCATCGATTGTTTCGCAAGTCGGTGCTCGCGCGTAAGACTCTGGCCCAGTAAAACGGGTCGGAGGCTTCTTCAAAAAACGAGTGGGCTATGAAAAGCCTGCTCGTTTTTTTTTAAACTCTTCGAAAAGAAAACGATCCAGTGATTGATTCCGTCTGAATCGAAGAAATACTAAGAAATATATGGTAGGTTCCTAACTCGATGGAGAACGGTCAGGTTTTTGAAGCTCGCAAAAGCGACCACATTACCGCGTCGATGGATCCGTCCGTGCAATCAGGCGGCGGCGGTTTTGAGCGTTTCTCTTTCGTTCACGAAGCCCTTCCCGAGATCGACTTTTCTGAAGTGTCCATTGCCAGCAAACTTTTTGTCGGTGCAGCCAATCTCGGAGTGAGTAGCGCGATCGATGTGCGTTCGCCGTTCTTTATTAGTTCCATGACAGCGGGGCATGGCGGATCGCTTCAGCTCAATGAGATTTTTGCCCGCGCGGCTGAATATCATGGTTGGGCGATGGGCGTTGGGTCGCAACGTCGTGAGCTGCATGATCTGGAAAGTGCTCGCGAGTGGGCGGGCGTACGCAAGCGTGCGCCGCGCGCGATTCTTTTTGGCAATATCGGCCTGAGTCAGTTGATCGAGGTGGGGCCGGACAAGGTGCTGAAGCTTGTCGACTCTCTTGAAGCATCGGCCTTGATCGTTCATCTGAATCCGCTTCAGGAAGCTCTTCAGATGGAGGGCACGCCGAACTTTCGAGGTGGCTTAAATGCCTTGGAAGGGCTTTCGGGTTTGATGGCGTCACGCTTTAAAAAACCGGTGATCGTGAAAGAAACGGGATGTGGAATCTCGGCGACCACGGCGGAAAAGTTGTTTCGTGTCGGCGTTAGCGTCGTGGATGTCGCGGGCCGCGGCGGCACGCACTGGGGTCGTATCGAGGGCTGGCGCTCTCGGCAAAAATCTGGAGCTGGGAGCGGCTTGAAGAGCCCTGATCAGCGACGTCAAGAAAACCTTGCGGACGCGGCCGAGAGCTTCCGCAATTGGGGGATCACAACGGCCGAGGCTTTGGAGCAAGTCACGAAAGTGGCGGCGATCGCAAACGGTGCTTCTGGCGGCTCAAGCGGACGCGAGGGTCGTCGTCGTGAAGTCTGGGCTTCCGGCGGTGTCCGTAGCGGCGTGGATGGAGCAAAGGCTTTAAAGCTTGGGGCGACAGCCGTCGGTTTCGCGCAACCCATCTTGGCGGCGGCTCTTTTGGGAGAAGAGCGTTTGCTTCAAGTCATGGAGCGTTTTGATTACGAACTAAAGACAGTTCTATTCTGCTCGGGCGCGAAGGATCTTGAATCGTTCGTCGAGACGGCACAGATGGTTTCGGAAGAACCCTTGGGTGTCGCGAAGGATTGGAAAGGTTAGGCCATATGGGACGTACAATTGTCGATATTAAAACAAGCCAGCCGACGCTTCGAAACGAAGCGGACGTTGAGACATCTGCTCTGGCAGGTTTCGGTAAGCTTTCGCAAGACGAGCGCTACGAAAAGCTGGTGGAAATCGGCGCGCTGACGGCCGCCGAGGCTCAGCACCTGAAGTCGGGTGGGCTTAAAGACTTAGGCCTGGCGGAGAAGTTCATTGAAAACGTCATCGGCTATTTCCAAGTTCCGATGGGAATCGCCACGAACTTTCGTATCGATGGGCGTGAAATCGTTATTCCTTTGGCGGTGGAAGAAACATCGATCGTTGCTGCCGCTAGCAAAACAGCGAAGTGGGTTCGTGAGGTCGGCGAGATCACGACGGAAACACTTGGCGAATTGATCATCGGGCAAATTCAAATCGCACGTGTTCGCGACATCGCGAATTTGCGCACGAAACTGCAGATGTCCAAAGCGGACTTCATCAACATGGCCAATCGTGATGTGGCTCACGGGCTCGTGGCTCGCGGTGGCGGTGTGGAAGACATCGTGCTTCGCGAGATCGACCGTCCCGATGGCGACAAGATGGCGGTGATTCATGTGCACGCGAACCCTTGCGATGCGATGGGTGCAAACATCATCAATCAGGTCTGTGAGTATCTTAAGGGCCCTATTCAGGAGCTGACGGGCGAGACGGTGACAATGTGTATCTTGTCGAACCTCGTCGACACGAAGCTCACGCGCGCCAAAGTCGTGATTCACGATATCGAAGAGGATCTTGGAAAACGCATCGAAGAGGCGTCGCTTTTCGCGAACCTGGATCCCTATCGTGCGGCGACCAATAACAAGGGCGTCATGAACGGGATCGACCCGATTTTGATTGCGACAGGTAACGACTGGCGTGCGGTCGAGGCTGGCGTGCATGCGTATGCGGCTCGCTCGGGTCAGTATCGTTCGATCACGACGTGGACGTATCAGGCTGGAAAACTGATCGGCATTTTAGAAGCGCCGATCGTAGTTGGAACCGTGGGTGGTGTAACGAAGCTTCATCCAACGGCGCAGATGTCGCTTAGTATGTTGAAGGTTTCTTCGGCGGCCGAGCTTTCGCGCATTTGCGCGGCGGTGGGCTTGGTACAAAACTTAGGTGCTCTCAAGGCACTTACGACCGTTGGGATTATCGAAGGCCATATGAAACTTCATATCCGTAACCTCACATTGGGGGCGGGTGCTTCGGAGCGCGAAGTGCCCTTGGTGCAAAAACGCCTGGAAGAGATTTTGATGCTCACTAAGCGTATTTCTCTACAAAATGCGGTCGAAGTTTTGCGCGAAATTCGAGGGGCTGTTCCGGTTTCACCCGGCACGAGTGCACTGACCTGATGGGTATAAGTGGTCCTGACCCTGCCAAGTCCTATGAAGTATTGGTTCCGGGAAAAACATTTCTCGTGGGTGAATACTTGGCCTTGGCAGGCGGGCCGTCGGTTGTCGCCAACACTCAGCCGTGTTTTCGCTTTCGGTGGACGCTGCACGCGGGGTCTGCTTCGGCCCGGAAAGCCGATGAGGCGAGTCAGATTGAGCATGGGTTTCATCCCGAGAGTCCCGCTGGAAAATTCTTGAATCGATTAAACGGCTCACAGCTTCTTGGAAATCAAAGAGCTGTCATCGAGTTTCATGATCCGCATTTTGGAAAGGGCGGATTGGGAGCTTCGACGGCCGAGTTTTTGGGAGCTTGGGTTTTTGAGAAGTGGGCGACGGAGTTTGGCCGAGCTGATATCCGAGACCATCGTGAACTTGTTGAAACACTGGCAAATCACCTAGGTGAAGTCGCCCCTTTGTGGAAATCAGAGCGGGTTGGCTCGGCGAGGTTTCGCGATCTGCTTGATAGTTACCGTCTTGTTGTGGAGACGGGTTCAGGTGCTGACTTGGTTTCGCAGGCGGCCGGTGGAATCGCTGTTTGGGACGGTGTCGTGGATCAGATGAGAAAGTTCACGTGGCCGTTTCAGGAGCTTTCCATGACGCTTCTTAAAACCGGAAGAAAGCTACAAACGCATCGCTATCTTGCGGAGTCTGTTCAAGGCAAAGGGGTGCCTTCGGCGCTTTCAACGGGTACGGGCCTTAAGCCGTTGGAGCCCGACTTTGTGCAGGATATGCGAGAGTGGGTGAGCGAGGCGGTACAGGGATTGGCGTTTTCGGATGCCGACCGTTTCATCGCGGCCGTGCGTGGCACAGGTAAGGCGCTGGAGAACACGGGCCGTGTCGCAGCTCATACCGCGTCGATTTTGGATGAGCTCTCGGAGGAATCGGAGATTCGTGCGGCGAAGGGCTGTGGAGCGATGGGATCTGACGTGATTTTGGTTTTGCATGATGGGTCGGAAAAGGCGAGCTCGCTGCTTTTGGATCTACAAAAGCGTCATGGCTTAGAACTCGCGGCGACGGAGTCGGACCTTCACTTGGCAAGTCTTCAGCTTTCAAGTGCGCATGTGTCGGAAACGGGAATGACTGTATGAGAGAATGGGTCGTAGCCGAAGCGCCGTCCAATATCGCGCTGATCAAATATATGGGGAAAGTCTCGGACCCGTCGGCCAATCGCTCGGCGAACGCTTCGCTGTCGTGGACATTGAACCACTTAAAAACGCGCGTGCGTGTTCGGTGGGAGTCTGGCGGGAGCGTGAAGCGCCTATGGCGTCCTCTTGTCGAAGGCTCGTGGCATGCGCCCGAACTCTCGGCAAGTGGGCAAGAGCGCTACTTGCGTCACGCGGATCGATGTCTGGTGCGCATTCGCGCGCGCATGGAATCAAAGGGAATTCAATTTCGCGAAGAAAAAGGGGCCGACGATGATGCCGTGGAGAGCACGCTTGTCGTGGAGAGTGCCAATGGCTTTCCTTCGGACTGTGGGCTTGCTAGCTCGGCATCGAGTTTTGCGGCGTTGACGCTTGCCATGGCGAAGCTTCTTGGGATGGATACGGAGCTTGAAGAGAATCGGCTTTGGTTGGCCGGGCTTTCGCGCGAAGGTTCTGGGTCTTCTTGTCGGTCGCTGTTTTCGCCTTGGTCGATTTGGGGTCCAGAGGGGGCCAAGGGTGTTCTTGGGCTGCCTACGGAGTCCTCGATTCGGCACCTGGCTTTGATTGTCGATGAGAAAAAGAAGCTCGTTTCTAGCAGTGAAGCACATGTTCGGGTCACGACGTCGGATCTCTTTATGGGGCGAATCGAGCGCGCGGAGAATCGACTGAGCGAACTCTTAAAGCTTCTTTCGGAAAATGGCGGGCAACCTTCGGCTGCGACTTGGAACAAGGCTTGTGGGCTCACATGGGCCGAGTTTTGGGACATGCACGCGCTGTTCGAGACATCCAAGCCACCGTTTGGCTACTTCACGGCGGGCACGATGAAGGTGCTTGAGTGGTTGCGCGATTATATCGAACGTGTTGGCTGGGAGCGTGCGGACGTGCGTTTACCGATGGTCACCATGGATGCAGGACCTAATATTCACCTGCTCTTGTGGCGTGACGAAACACGAGAAGGAAAAGTCGAGCGAGAGTTCGCAAGCGAGCTGGAAGCGTTCTTAAAAACTTCTGGGGCCGCGCGCTTGATCGATTCGGAAAGCTTTAGTTAGGTTTTAGCGTATGTCGAAGTTTAACTCTCGGGTCGATTTTAAGACGCAAGTTCATGGGAAGTGGATATTGGCTGGTGAGCACGCTGTGCTTCGCGGTTCGCGGGCCATTGCGTTTCCTGTCTATGGCAAAGAGCTTACGTTGAAGTGGGAAAACCCTGATTCGGATCGCCCGTTTCGCGCCGAGTTTAAGGGCGATCGCGGGCAAGAGTTTCAGCTTTTGTTCTCAGGTGTCTTCGACCGCGCTCTTGAGATTTTGGGGCGCGCCGGTGATAGCTCACTAAAGCGCGGAGAGTTTGTGGTGGAGAGCACGCTTCCTGTGGGGGCTGGCTTAGGCGCTTCGGCTGCACTTGCGGTGGCTGTTGGTCGATGGTTTCAGTCGCAAGGTCTGATCGAAGAATCTGGCTTGTTTGAGTTTTGCCGAGAAATCGAAAATCTTTTTCACGGCGAATCAAGCGGTGTGGATGTCGCGGTCGCGATCGAAAATCGAGGCCTCATGTTCTCGCGAGGTGCTGGTTTTGAAGCATTTGATCCGAAATGGAATCCCACGTGGTATATCAGCTACTCAGGTGCTCGCGGGATCACGTCGGAATGTGTGAGCAAGGTGAAGGATCTCATCGCTCGTGACAAAGCACTTGGCGAAGAGCTTGATGGTCGCATGCGTGAGGCGGTTTCGATGGCTCACGAAAGTCTGCTTTCGAGCTCGGACACGGGGTTTGATATTTTGGCGGAATCAATTCGATTGGCTCGAAGTGCGTTTGACGGCTGGGGGCTAACGGGTGGGGAGCTTGGCTCTCACATGAAGTGGTTAGAGGCTGCTGGCGCTGTCGCGGTGAAACCGACCGGTTCTGGCGGCGGTGGTTTTGCTTTAAGCCTATGGCGTGAACGCCCACGCACTGATATCGAGGAAAAGCTCATTCCGGTTTTTAAGACTTAAGATACGAGTTCAGGGTTTTTCGCGCAGTGTTTTTTCGAAGTAGTCGTACATGGCGATCCCGCCGCTGACGGCTGCGTTGAGGGAGTCGACGTGCGAAAGATGTGGGATATTGACTCGTAAGCCCTCGGCCGCGTCGGGAACACCGCGCCCTTCCTCGCCGATGAGAATAATAGGCGCCTTCGGCCATTTGAATGTGTGAAGCGGTTCGCCCTCGAGATCCAAAGTGATAAGCCGAGATTGAATCGCCGCCGGAAGACCGCGAAGTGCGGAGATGCTCGGGCCTTGGTAGCAGTTGAGATCGAAGATATGTCCCATCGAACCGCGCACGGTGCGGGCGTGGTAGGGGTGGGCGGCCTCTTTGAGCGTCACTAGGTTTTTAAAGCCAAAGGCGGAAGCCGAGCGAATCAACGCGCCGAGATTGGCGGGGTTTTGCGTCGCTGTGACCAATGTCGGACCGCTTGGTTCTTTGGCGTCCGAGAGTTTTGAGAGCTTTGGTTTCATGAATGCGGCAAGTGCGTCGGGCACTCCGACGGGATCGATTTCGTCAAAGAGCTTGTCGAGTAGGCTTATGCGCGTGATGGGCTTTTCAAATCGCCGCGAGAAGAGTTCCAAACCGAGTTTCGCGCCAGAGGCCGGCTCGGCGCTAGTCATGGCGGAATAAAACGACTCGCGTGCGACGAGAGTCTTGAGCTCTAGGTTTACGCGGGTGTTATCGGTTTTCAGAAGTTCACTGATAAGTTTGATCCCGTGCACGAGCACGAAATCACCTCGGCCATCGACACAAGTCGAAAGCGAACTGAACACGTCGTTTTGATGGCTGGTGATGGAGACGAGGCTTAAGGGTCTAGACATGGCTATGGTCTCCCGTCTTAGTTGTCGATACGACTTGCGAGTAGTTTTAAAATTTCTTGCGCCCCTTCTTCGGCCTCGCGTCCGCCAAAGTTGGTGTTGATAGTGATCGCGATGGATGCCTTGGGCGCTATGGCGGAGAGCGAATAGTTCATCGTGTTGTTGCCGGCCATGACGTAGACGGGGCCTTTGGCCCAGCTTCGACGATCGATTTTCTGCATCGACATGAAGGTCATTCCGTTGCCAGCGCTTGCAACCAAGTGATCGAGCGTTTCTTTTCTTAAGATTTTCGCACGCCAAGCGCGGCTATCGCCGTCTTCAAAAAAGATTCGAAGGAATTTGGCCCAATCTTGAGCCGAACAGTGAACGGTCCCTGCCGGGCCAAAGGCTTTTGGATTGTCGGCACCTGGTGCGCGAGGTGGGATCGTTTCGATTTCGCCGCTCGTGGTGTTTCGTCGGTGCCCCCAGGGCTGCGTCGGAGTGTCGAGTGAGGAGACTCCCGCCGGACCAAAACCGCACGACTTCATACCGAGCGGCGCGAAGATCCGTTTTTGAACCAGGTCCTCCCAAGGAGTCTTGAATGCGACTTCGGCCATGTGACCGAGCACGATGTACGCGCTGTTGCTGTAGGCCGTGCGTGTGCCTGGAGCGAACTCCAAGGGGCTTGCCAGTATTCCACGCGCGAGTCTTAGTCGAAGATCCGAGACCGGAAGATCGTTTCGGTCGATAGCTGCCCAGAGCTGGCCGCCGAGAACTTTGGTTTGATCCATCAGGCCTGCTTGATGTGAAAGTAGTTGGTCGACGGTGATCGCTCGGCTAGAGGCATGAAGCGGAATGCGCTCCGGAATATCGTTCTTAAAAACTTGGCCCACGCGTGACTGCCAGGTGAGATTGGTTCTCTCGGTCGCTTGGCCGACAAGAACGGCCGTCATGACTTTGGTGTGACTGGCAAGGTGCCATTGGTCGGTTGGTGTGACGGCTTCTTGGTGGCCGAGCGCGCGAACTCCCAGCGTAATATCGAAAATCGGTTCGTCGACTTTTTCGACTCGCACTTGGAGGCCGGGGATTCGGTAGCGGTTTCTTAATTCCTCGAGAGTCTCGATAAGATCTCGTTCGAGTGGGCGTTTGGCTTTGACAAGAAGTGGATTCGTCGTTCGATTTTGATGGTTCTCGATGAGGGGCTTTTCGGTTGCACAGCTAGTAAGGCCGAGAACACCGGCAAAGGCACCTATTAGAAACGCCGACACGATCGCAAACGACCGCTTGAGAGCCGTCGTGTTATTCGCCATGTTCGCGCTCCCACGCGAGATCGAGATCTTCGAAATTCGGAAGCGGGTGCATCTTGATCTTTTGAAAAACGAGAAGGCGCCGCTTGTTCGGAGTCTTCTCGATTTCGTAAGCGATGTCTTTTTCGAGGCGATAGTATTTGCCCCATTTTTCAAGCGCAGGCGCAATTTCAGGATCGCAGCCGGGGCCTTTCATTAGGTAAACGCGTCCGCCTGTTTGCAGGGAATGGATGACGTTGCCTAACGTGTTGGAGGCATCTTCAACTGCGCGGGTGATGACCCCTTTGACTGGCAAAAAGCACTCTTCATTGACGTTTCGAGCGTAAATCTCGAGAGGCCCTTCGGGCGTAGAAAGGTTGAGATCTTCGCGAATGGTTTTTAAAAACTCCACACGCTTTTGTACGCCTTCGGCGAGATAAATGTGCTTGTCGGGGAGTGCGATTTTAAGCGGAATCCCGGGAAAGCCAGGCCCCGTGCCGACATCCATCAGTGGAAATAGCAGCGGGACACCGGATTTTTCCAAAAGTGGAATGATCATCAGGCAATCGATGAAGTGCTTGATGCCCACGTCGCGCAAAGTGAGAAGCCTTGTGAAGTTTCGCTCCGCCTGATTTTTCATCAAGAGGTTGTAGAATCGCGCGAGCTTTAGACGCTCAGCATAAGAAACCCAGGAAAGCCCATGGCGATCGAAGAGATCTCTTAAGCGGTCTTGTGCTTCTTCGTCGGAGAAGGTTTCAGTTGGGCGTTTGTGGCGCGAGCCTTCTGCGATGCCTGGCTTGTTGGCCTGGCGGGCTTTGTAGGGGCTCCAATTGGATTTATTCTTATGCGCCATTTCACTGAAATATATTTGAGAATGATTGCGAAATCATTGAATATTTCGCTCATGTCAAACTTGCCACTTAAAGAGCGAATCGACGCTATCCGCCTGGAAGCGGAAAGCGAATTTAAAAAGGCGACGACCAGTCGCGATCTCTATGATTTGAAAGTTCGAATCTTAGGAAAAACCGGAAGCTTTCAAAGCGTCATGAAAGAGATGGGGAGTCTCCCGCCAGCGGAAAAGCCGATGGCTGGAAAGCTTGTCAACGAAGCCAAGCAAGCGCTTGAGGCTTTGTATTCCCAGTGTGACGAAAGCCTTAAGTCGGCCGAACTGGCAGCGAAGCTCAAAGCCGAATCATTGGATCTCACTTTGCCAGGTGTTCCTACGCCGATGGGTGCCCAACACCCGGTGAGCCTTGTGATGGAAGAGATCTCGATGATTCTTTCTCGCATGGGTTACTCGGTTCGCACGGGGCCGCTTATTGAAACCGATCGCAATAACTTTGAGGGCTTAAACGTTCCCAAAGATCACCCCGCGCGCGATATGCAAGACACTTTCTACATCGACGAAACGCACGTGCTTCGCACGCACACATCTCCGATTCAGGTGCGCACGTACGAAAACGAAAAGCCGCCTTTACGAATCGCGGCCCCGGGCAGTGTTTTCCGTTGCGACAGCGACGTCTCGCATTCACCAAACTTTCATCAGATCGAAGGCATCTGCGTTGATCGCAAAGTTTCGATGGCGGATTTAAAAGGCACAGTGACGTATTTCGTGGGCGAGTTTTTTGGCAAAGGCCTGAAAACACGTTTTCGCCCAAGCTTCTTCCCATTCACCGAGCCTTCGGCTGAGATCGATTGCCAGTGCGCCGTTTGCAAGGGCAAGGGCTGTCGCATGTGTTCGGACACAGGCTGGGTGGAAATCGGTGGAAGCGGTTTGATTCATCCAAACGTGCTTTCGTTTGCTGGGCTTGATCCGAAAGAGTGGCAAGGTTTTGCGTTTGGATTTGGTATCGAACGCATGGCCATCATCAAGTATGGCATCAACGATATTCGCCTCTTTAGTGACAACAACGTCCGCTTCTTGGAGCAGTTTTCCGTATGAGACTTTCACTTCGTTGGTTGAATGATTTTGTCGATGTTCGCGACTTCATGAAAGACCCGCAGGTGCTTTCAAAGCTTCTCACGGGCGCTGGTCTTGAGGTTGAGGCGATCGAGGATCAAGGAAAGAACTTTGCTCACGTCGTGGTGGGACACATTCTTGAAAAAGGAAAACACCCGAACGCGGATCGCTTAAGCCTTTGCCAGGTGGCGACGGGCGACGGTGTTGTTCATCAGATCGTGTGCGGAGCGCAAAACCACAACACGGGTGACCGTGTGGTAGCGGCGTTGCCGGGGGCGGTCTTACCGGGAAATTTCGCGATCAAGCACTCTAAAATTCGAGGCGTTGAATCGGGTGGGATGCTTTGTTCGGAAAAGGAACTGGGTCTAAAAACCGAAGGTGAGTCGGAAGGCATCTTGATTTTGCCTAGCGATGCGCCGATTGGAAAACCGTTTGCC
>CAUJGS010000120.1 GCA_963170185.1 Bdellovibrionota bacterium | reverse complement strand
AGCCTTCCGTCCGCTCAGGGTTGGCTTTGAACCCGGTGTTCTCTACCGCATAGTAATAGCACTCTTGCGGATCCCATCTCAGATAGTAACCGAGATAGTGAACCTCAGCTCCGATGTCTTTCAGAAGTGCCCCATCTACTGGCAAGTATGGATTCAGTTCGTTCTTAGAAATAGCGTGATCTGTCTCTAGCTGCCTTACAGAGACACCACCCAAAAAGAGCTGATCCGGATCTGGTCGATCAGAATAAAATGCCGTGCTCATGACAGGCTTTTCGTTTTCTTCGATTTTGTTTCCGTACTCCGCCTGATTCTCCCCGTAGAAGACCAGAGGAATCTTGTGAAGAGCTGCAGTACGAGGTCCGATCAGCCGCTGCCCAATGATGAACGGCTGAAACGGATGCACCAGCTTTTCGAAGGCAAGCTTCGTCAAAAGGCTATGCACTCGGCCATTGGGAGTGAACAAGATATTGTCCAAACCGGAGTGGATCCAGTTCTGGAAGTTCTCCCACCCGATATCTGTATATTTATGTGGCGCCCAAGTGACCGTTAGGGGGTTCATCCCATACTTGTATTTAAGAATGTGCGATGTAAAGGCACTGTCTTTACCGCCGCTTCCTGGGATCACGCAGTCATAAGAGCCGTTTCGGCTTCGATACTTTTCGCAAAGCTCTTTCAACTGCGCTTCGCGACGTTCCCAGTCTATTCCTTCGTTCTTTACATCGCTGTATCGACAAGCACTACAGACTCCGTGCTCATCAAAATCGATCGTCGATTTCTTTTCTCCAGGCGCTGCTCGAAACTCCACGACAGAGTTTGGGCGCTGGTTTGACATCGTGCATCTCGTGCAGAATTTCACTTCTGCTGGCAAGCCGTAGAAAGTCTCTGATTTTTCAGCCATGGTTCGACCCTTCCTACTTGGCTCTAGCTAAAGTGTCACACAGGTTTCCATATATCGACGCGGCGACACAAGGGGCATCTTGTCAACGGGAACCGCCTGCAATATGCCTAAACCGAGCCTGGGGTAAGAAATAATGAGCATCAAAAACAGTAAGAAGGTTTTGGTCACCGGTGCCGATGGATTCATCGGCTCTCATCTCGTCGAGGAACTGGTTCGCCAAGGCTATCCCGTCAAAGCATTCGTCTACTACAACAGCCAAGGGTCACTAGGGTGGCTAGAGCAGGCCCCTGCCTCCATCCGCGACTCCATCGAAATTTTCTCCGGCGACATTCGAGATCCACACGGAGTCAAAAGTGCCATGAGCGGGTGCGATCGCGTACTTCATCTCGCCGCCCTTATCGCAATCCCGTACTCCTATCACTCACCGGATAGCTACGTTGACACCAACGTTAAGGGAACTCTCAACGTTGTCCAGGCAGCGCGAGAGTTGGGAATCGAAAAAGTCGTCCACACCTCAACAAGCGAAGTTTATGGTTCCGCCCTACGAGTGCCGATTGATGAAGATCATCCTCTTCAAGGACAATCGCCGTACTCCGCTACGAAAATTGGAGCCGACCAAATCGCTCTTTCATTCCACCGGTCCTTCGACACGCCAGTTTGCGTATTGCGCCCGTTTAACACCTTCGGCCCACGACAATCTGCCCGCGCCGTCATACCGACTGCTATCGGACAAGTCGCGACTGGTTTGCGAACTATTCGCCTGGGCGCGCTTAAGCCAACCCGAGACTTCAGCTATGTCACGGATACGGCACGAGGATTCATTGCAGCCATGGAAAGCCCGAACTCTGTTGGAGAGGTAATCAACCTTGGCAGCGGCTTTGAAATCTCGATCGAAGACACAGTGAAAATGATCGGAGAAGTTATGGGCAAACCCGTCTCCGTAGAGCTCGATCCCGCACGCCTGCGCCCAGAGAAAAGCGAAGTCGACAGACTGTGGTCTGACAATAGCAAAGCGAAGAAACTCATCGGCTGGGAACCTCAATATGGCGGCCTAGAAGGCTTCCGACGTGGTCTCGGGGAAACAGCCTCCTGGTTTAGCAATCCTGAAAACGTAAAGCTCTACAAATTTCACTCATATAATATCTAAGAAAACTCAAAGGAAACTCGGATGACGAACTTCAACATCGCAGGCAGAAAAATTGGTCCCGGCCACAAACCATTTGTAATCGCAGAAGTCGGCATCAATCACGAAGGACAGATTGAAAAAGCCCTGCAGCTTGTCGACGCGGCTGTCTCTGCCGGCGCAGAGGTTGTGAAGTTCCAGTGCCACATCACAGAAAAAGAAATGATCCCGACAGATATGAAGCCCGGAGAAATTTCGGACGAACGGCTTTGGGATATCATCAAGCGTTGCGAGCTAACGGAAGATGAAGAGCGACGTGTTCAAAAGTACTGCGAACAAAAAGGTATCATGTACCTCTCGACGCCTTTCTCACGCGAAGCATGTGATCGCCTCGATGATATGGGTGTTCCCGCTTTCAAAATCGGATCAGGCGAATGCAACAACATTCCGCTTCTCCAGCACATCGCTTCAAAGGGAAAACCCATCATCCTCTCGACCGGAATGAACGACCTCGCAAGCATTCGTCAGTCCGTAGAAGCCATTCGCAAATATGATGTGCCTCTCGCACTCTTGCATTGCACCAGCATGTACCCGACCCCATATGACAAGGTCCGACTTGGTGGCATAACAGACCTTGTTCGCGAGTTCCCGGACTGCCCCGTAGGACTCTCCGATCACTCGATGGGTATCTGGACTTGCCTCGGCGCCGTTGCACTCGATGCCTGCATCTTGGAAAAACACTTCACAATCCTTCGTTCATGGCCGGGTCCGGACACAAAAATCTCGATTGAGCCAAATGAGCTGCGCGACCTCATCCAGGGCTCCGAAGCCGTGTGGATGGCGAAGGGTGGCGGCAAAACTATCTTGGCAGAAGAACGCCCAGTGATCGACTTTGCCTACGCGAGCGTCGTCACAATCGCAGATGTAAAAGCTGGCGAAGTTTTCTCAGGCACCAATATCTGGGTTAAACGACCAGGCACCGGACCGATTCATGCGACAAAGTTCGATCAGGTAGTCGGAAAGAAAGCCGTTCGAGACATCAAAGCGGATATGCAACTTCGTCCCGAAGATATCAGTGGCTTCTAAATAGAGGACGAGATGCGAGTAACGGTCTTAGGCGCTTCAGGCTTTCTCGGCCGTGCAATCTGCAAGGAGCTCGTGGACAACGGCATTTATACCATTGCCGTGTCACGACAGCCACTCGCGCCTCGCTACGGGAACAAGCAGATCACAGTCTCCACATATGGGGATATCCCTAAAGAGCTTGTTGGCACCACCTGTATCCATCTGGCGACGCCGGGAACTTTGTACGGCCTAAACGCGGATCAAGCCCAAGCAGTTCGTCGGCAGAGCACCGATCTGTTGCGCTATCTGGTTGATTTCGGTTTCTCCAAGATCGTGTTCGCCTCTAGCGCCGCCGTGTACGGCGACGAATTGGGACGCCCTGCTGCCGAGAGCGATCCAACAAAAACCCTCGATGCATATGCCGAACTGAAGAAAGATTGCGAAAATCTGCTTCAACACAATCGTGATATCGTCGCCCGAATCGCAAACGTTTTCGGTAGCGGGATGTCTGAGTTGAATGTCTTGAGCGACTTGCTGAAACAAATCCCGACTCGCGGCGAACACAAGACGGTTTACGAGCTGCGCTCCCTCTCGCCAGTTCGCGACTACATCGCAGTTGAAGATGTTGCGCGTGCGTTTTCTCGCATGGTTTCAACGGATAAGCCTGGGACCTATAACTTAGGATCTGGCATTCCCAGAACTGTTGGGGAGGTCGCAACCCTCTTACTAAACGCCGCAGGCGTAAGGGATGCGACGATCACCGCCTCGAGAGAGACCAATCGACCATCTTATCTCGTATTGAATCCGGCCAAAGCTGCAAGAGACTTGCAGTGGCACTCTGAATATGACATTCAAATTGCTTTTGAAAAGCTCGCCATAGAGCACACAAAAAGGGAGAATCCGTGAAAAGGAAAATCGCTGTCTTCACTGGCAACCGAGCTGAGTACGGACTTCAGTTCCCAATCTTGAAAGCTATTGCCGCGCATCCCGATCTCGAGTGCCAGCTCATCGTTTCAGGAGCCCATCTCGATAAAGACTTTGGCAAAACCCTTGGCGAAATCGAAAGAGACGGCTTTAAAGTTGCGGCCGAAGTTAAGATTGAAATGAACGAAGACAGCGGATTCGCCACTGCTCAAGCAATCGGGAGCGGTGTTCTTTCAATGAGCCAATGCCTTTCCCAATTGAAACCAGACATGTTGGTTGTATATGCGGACCGCTTTGAGGGCTTCGCTGCACTCATCAGCGGAACTCAAATGAATATTCCTACAGCTCACATTGAAGGCGGCGACGTAACCGAAGGCGGAGCTCTTGACGACTCTGTTCGCCACGCCATGACCAAACTTGCGCACCTGCACTTCACAACAAATGAAGACGCATCAAATCGTATTCGCACCATGGGTGAAGAGCCTTGGAGAGTACACACTGTTGGCTTCCCCATGATCGACCTGGTTCACGCTGGCGGCTACACGGCGCCAGAAGTGTTGGCCAAACAGTACAATCTCGACCTGAAGAAACCGATCGTGGTCTTTACTCAGCACTCCGTAACCACACTCATCGAAGACTCAGTGAATCAGCTTAAGCCTTCGCTACAGGCTCTAGAAAAGCTCGCGGCCGAAGGCGTACAGGTTATTCTCACGTATCCGAACAACGATGCCGGCGGAAGAGCCATCGTTGCCGAACTCGAAAAGTTCATGGCAAGAGGGCTTAAGAACGTTCAGCTTCACAAAAGCCTAGGCCGTTCGAACTATCACGGCATGCTGAACATCGCTGGCCGCGTGGGAAGCGGGGCCTGCGTCGGAAACTCCTCAAGCGGGATCAAAGAAACTCCTTACTTCGGATGCCCAACCGTCGACATCGGCACACGACAAGACGGCCGCCTCGCTTCGACCAACATCATTCACACCGGTTACGACGCGACTCAAATCGAAGAAGCCATCAGACGATGTTTGTTTGATGAAAAGTTCGTCGAAGAATGCCACAGCTGCAAAAACCCGTACGGAACCGGGGATGCGGGAAAAAAGATTGCCGCAGAACTTGCGCGCGTTGAACTCGGGCATAAAATCTTGAACAAAAAAATGACCATCCCATGTGTCCTGTAGCGACCGAAGCCGCCTCTGCTATTCGGCGCGAGGGGGCTTCGGGCACCGCCGAAAAACGGGATCTGGCTGTCCTCCTAATCCTCTACACGCTTGTGCACGTAGGCATACTTAGCTCACCCGATGCTGTCTTCTGGGACGATTGGCTACTCTTTCAAACCAACCCTGACGATATTGTAGAGACATTTCGGCAAGCGGGATCAATCGGCGCCTGGCCAGCATACCTGCATCTCGCCGTGCTCAACGTCGGCATGTGGCTCTATAAGCTCCTCACCTTTATATTTATGCTCGGCGCCGGGATCATGCTCTATCTCACGCTCGGCCGTATGCCTTTTGTGCCCGCGCTCGTCCGCTTCGTGACGGCCACACTCTTCCTGGTTTTACCTTTCAATATCGCCAGGATCTCGGCCATCATGTTGCCGTACTCGTTATGCTACTTCCTGTTCTTTGCCGCCTGGTTCTTGATGGGCAAGCATCGCAAAACGTCCCTGCTTCTCTTTGTCTTAAGCTTCAATATCAACTCGCTCTTGGTGTTTTATGTTCTGCCGTTCCTTGAATTGATTTCTTCTCTCGACCGGATCCCCTTTAAGTCGCTACTAAAAAGAGTATCCAAGTACTGGGCTTTCTTATTGGCACCACCACTCTATTTCTTCATAAAACGAAAGTTCTTCCCGGCAACTGGTCTGTACTCGGACTACAAGACCGATTTTGCTCTCGACAACCTTATGCCCGTCCTAACAGATCAGCTTAACGACTTAAGCAACCTCGAAATCAACTATGCGATTTTCCTAGCGACTCTTCCAGTATGCTTCTTCTTGCTGACTCGAGCTCCGGGAATGACGGCAACACAACGCTCTCCCCGCCTTGCCGCTTGCTTCATAGCCACGGGATTCGGAATTATACTGCTAGGTGGCTTTCCCTACTGGATATTGGATTTGGTCCCAACCGTTTATGAATGGTCGTCAAGACATCAGCTGCTATTTCCTCTTGGGGCATCCGTGCTGTTGGCAGGGGGCACCATGGCGCTGCCCGAAAAACTAATGCTGCCGACCATAACAGTTCTCGTGGCGGCCTCTGCCTCATTCTTCATTTCGAACTACCTAGACTTCGCGTTGGACTGGAAGAAACAACAAGCTATCGCGGAGTTCCTCGTCGCCGATGAGAACGTTCAGAAGGTGGAACTCATCGTCTTCAATGATAAATCACGCGACTTAAACGCCATCAAACGAACGTATCGATTCTACGAATGGAACGGATTATTAAACTTCCACGGCGAAAATCAGAAACGCCTGGGAATCAACCTTGATCAAATCGATGCGTATCGCGAAGGCTCGCTCGACAGGTTCTTCTCTCCGCTATACAAAGCCGAACTACACAATCGAGGGGCTCTGCCGAATGCAGCGCTTGTGACGATCTCCAGAGACGCCGATAAACCGAGGCGACCATGGGGCAATGCACTTGAAGGGCTGAAGTTCGAAAGCCTGATCATCCCGGTAAGTGAAATACGCCCCTAGCGGAAAGACCTTCCACCTGTGCGACGATCAATGTCTGTTTTGAATTCGAGACAAGAAAGAAATCGTACCGTTATCTTTCTGCTCTTCAGGTGCGGGCGTATAGTTTGATTTCACAAGCTCGTTCAAAACGTAGAGCGCATCTTTCGCCCCCTGCTGAGCCATCGTAACCATCGACCGTACTTTTTCGTGCATCCGCTGTCGCTCGCTCGGAACACCAAATATCGAGGAGTCCCCGTTGGGAATCGTCAAAATATCGGGATGATCCGTCTTCAGCTCGTCACCGCGAATATACAATTCTTCAAACATCTTCTCACCAGGTCGAAGTCCGGTGAAAACAATCGGCACCTCTTCCTCAGTACGGCCCATTAGCGCTATTAGGTTGCGTGCGATGTCGACGATGCGTACGGGTTCTCCCATGCGAAGAACGTTGATGTCTCCTGGCTGAGCAATCATCGCCACCTTCAAGACAAGCGAGACCGCCTCTGGGATCAGCATGAAGAACCTAGTCATCTCTGCATGGGTGATGGTCACAGGACCACCCGTCTCGATCTGCTGCTGCAGTAGCGGGATCAAGCTACCGCTGCTACCAAGTACATTTCCGAAGCGAACAGAGCAGTATCGCCGTCCTGTTTCAACAGCAGCCGAGGTAACGAGCAACTCGCATACTCGCTTAGTCGCACCCATTACTCCGGCTGGATTCACCGCTTTGTCGGTCGAAATCATAACAAAGGTCGAAACCTTCGCTGCCTTGCACGCATCCAATAAAATCCGCGTTCCTTCGATATTGTTGAGAATCGAGGAGAACGGATTGCTTTCAACCAAATGCACATGCTTGTAAGCGGCCGCATGAAACACGATATCGGGAGTAAACTCTCTCATCGCGGATGTTACGGAAGCTTCATCTTTGAGATCGATTAGCAAAGGCACAACGTGCTGCACATCGTGAGTCGAAAGTCTCAGCTCCTTGTCGATCTCGTAGAGGTTGAATTCAGAATGGTCCAGCAATAACAACCTCGACGGCTGGTTTGCCATGATCTGCCGAGCAAGTTCAGAACCGATCGAGCCGCCTGCCCCAGTAACCAGAACACAGCGACCTCTCACCATCTCACGAATGGAATGCAAATCGATGTCGCGAGCAGGTCTATTCAAGAGATCAGGAAGGGCGACATCACGAATGATCTCGACCCGCTTACCATTTTGCTCGGCCACCGAAGACATCTGCGTCGTCAAGCGAGGTTTGATGTTGTACGGCCTTGTTGCCGCAACCAGCCTAAGCAAAAAGTCGCCTGACACTTTGGGGATGGCCACGATGATCTGCGAGATTCTGAATTTCTCGATGACGTGCTCGACAACCTTGATGTCGCCAAGAACCGGGACCCCATTTATTACGAGATCCGCTTTTTCCATGTCGTCATCCAGAAAGCCAACGACATGTGTATCCAACGAAGCATCTGACTTGAATCTGTGCGCCAGAAGCCTGCCATTCTGCCCAGCGCCATATATCAGCGTTCGCTTTCCGCCGCGAGTTTGACGAGCGGCTCGGCCTTCATAGAGCAACCGTCGGAACAGGCGACTCCCCATGAGACCAAGTACGACCAAAAGCGCGTCTATGAAATAAACGGACCTCGGGAGTCGATGAGCCGGATCCAAATTCAGGAAAAACGCGATCAATACAAGTAGACCTGTCGAAGCGGCTATGGCTTCGACCAACCGCACAGCATCGACTGTCGAGACGTATCTCCACATGATCGAATAGCAACCAAACCCGATCATAAACAAAACTCTTATGATCATCGATGCAGCTAACACATAGATCAGCGTTGGCAGGAATGGCGGGAAGGCTTCCGGCCCCACCCGAAGCCAAAGTGCCGCAGGAAGAGTTGCCGACATCAACAGCAAATCGACCGATAGATGCTTCAAAGGGACGCGCTTCAATAAACTAAAATAGCCGCTAAATTTCATTCTTGAGTCATCATCCTTCACGACGTGAGCTCGGTCTTCAATAAAGATGGTCCAAAACTGCCACTCGCCAGCAACAAGGTCAAATTCCAAGCATGACTGTTCTCTCTATAACGAGAGTCATCTACCGCAGAGCCTGCCCCTCGACTGCGCGGCGCGACATTCTCTCGCGACGAGCTATCTAGCCAATCAGCAAATTACTTTTCTGGCGCTGCGAATATGAATAGAGTCTGAGGTCCTTAAGCGCGCTTGATAAGCCAGAAACACCCGTAGCCGGAGTCAACGTGGTTCATTGTTCTCGAATATTGGTAACGGGCGCTAACGGATTCGTTGGCCAGATCGTCGTCGATGAGCTTTGTCGGAACACTGCGTTTGTCGTACGCGCAGCAACCAGAAAACCGACGACCTTCGCTAAAAACGTAGAAACCGTGACGATCAGCGATATCGGACCCGACACCGACTGGACGACAGCGTTGCGTGACGTCGATTGCGTAGTCCATTTGGCAGGCAAAGCACACGCGATGAATGGCCCTGAAAAAGGGGCGACTGCGTCCTACGCCGTCGTCAACACAGCGGGCACGCTGGCCTTAGCAACTCAAGCAGCGAAGGCAGGGGTCCGGCGGTTCATCTTCGTGAGTTCAATCAAGGTTTGTGGTGAAGGCGGCCCCGCCGCCAGCTCGGAGGCCTATTCGGAGGACTCTCTCTCGATGGAGCAAGACGAGTACGCGTCCTCGAAGCACCAAGCCGAAATTGGACTCGAAAAAATCGTCCAATCTTCGCAGATGCGGTACACAATCGTTCGACCACCTCTGATATTTGGCCCCGGCATGAAGGGCAACCTTCTAGCTCTCAGCCGCCTCATTTCCAAAGGCATACCTCTCCCCTTCGGAGGAGTTACCGGAAATCGCCGTAGCCTCATATCGGTTTTCAACTTGGCGAGCTTTCTCGCTTTCGTGGCACTGGACTCACGAGCCGACAATCAAACTTTCAACATCTGCGACGACGAACATCCTAGCACACGCGAGCTCATCTCGTTGATCGGCGAGTCCATGGATAAAAGGCCGATGTTAATTCCTGTGCCGGCGTGGCTCCTAACCTGGCTTGCAACACTTGTTAGACCTGCACTTGCTATTCGACTGTTCGGCAGTCTTCGGGTGAACTCCAGCAAGGCTAAGGAACTCCTGACTTGGAAGCCACCTCTTAGCCTACGAGAAGGGCTAAAACGCACATTCACGCCGCCAAAGGGAGCTCTATGATCAGAACTCTAGACATCGTTTTTTCGTTGCTTGGCCTCATCGTGCTTTCTCCGCTGGTATTATTGATCTACGTGATCGGACTGTTCGACACCGGTTCGCCACTCTTCATCCAGACACGAGTGGGGAAAAATCAAAAGCCATTCAACCTTCTTAAATTCCGAACAATGACGGTGGGAACGGCGTCAGTTGCGACCCACCTCGCCGACACGACAAGCATCACGAAATTCGGAAAGTTTCTGCGAAAAACCAAAATAGATGAACTCCCCCAGCTCTGGAACGTGCTCGTCGGAGATATGAGCCTGGTCGGCCCAAGACCCTGCCTGTTCGTTCAAAACGAACTCATTGAGGCTCGAGAAAGCTTAGGAGTCTTTTCTGTTAGACCCGGCATAACTGGTTTAGCTCAGGTAAGCGGCATCGATATGTCCACGCCGAAACTGCTAGCTTCAACCGACAGCGAAATGATCCAGAAACTCGGCCCGCGATCCTACTTCGAATACATCCTGCTTACATTTTCGAGCAAAGCGCTGAAAGACAGAGTTCGCCACTAAGTCTGCTTTGCACGGGTCAGAAGCCGTTTGGCTCGAGCAAGATCTTCCCTCAAATAGCACGCGATATAGATCGTCGCGAAAATTGCGATCAGTGGGAAATAGCTATCTCTAACCCGGCCTGCCCATGGGCTGATGTAGGCTCCGAACAAAACAAAGATTAGAAACGGAACGTGGACAATTAAATACTTCCAATTGCTAGGAAGCCGTACGAGATGCAAGAGGCAAAGCAAGTAAGCCAACATGACAACTTGGTGAACGAAAGAGCCCCATGTGACCAAGGCTCCAAGGCCGTGGAACATCGCCAACTTGTTGAGTGCCCAAATCGGAGTCATGAGAATTTTCCCAAATGCTACGAAGTACGGGACTTCGTAATTGTATCGCTGAGACACTCCCGAAAATGAGGAGTGGTACTCTCTCTGACGAACGATCTTCCGCAGAACTTCTTCCGGCGAAAAATTCTCTACCCCTAGAAAATAAATAAGAGCCGCGATCGCAGAAACAGCGAATACCGCGACGACTGCTTTCTTGTGTTTCAGCGAACTAACCGCCAAATACCCCAATAGAGGGAGCAAGCTTGCGGCGACATAAAATCTTTCAATCAACAATCCTGCGACACCGAAAGCCAACAGCCCGGCCATCTTGAAACTGGGTCGAAGCATCAAACTCAAAGCTCCTAGAAGAGCCGCCGTAAAACAGAGATGCACCAGCGCTTCTTTATAAAGAACTGCCGTGTGGAACAGAACTGTAGGAACCCCAAGATATAAAAGAACGACGGCAATCCCAGAACCGGCGCCCTTCAGGCCAAGCCAATCGCACATCTTCTGATAGGCATGAACCAGGAGCTCGACCGTAACAGCTTTAATCACCAGCAACGCTAGTACAGAGACGATCACACTCGGGCCAAAAACAAGATACCAAACTCCCACCCACAAATGAGTCAGCGCCCCCGGCCTAAGCGCTCTGGTCATGCTCTCTGCATTGATCGGCGCGGTGCCGTTGAGCAATGAAACCATGTACTGAGCACTTGGGTGGTGAGTGTGAACGGAGTCAGAAACCCAAAACAAGCGTTCGGTCGTTCCAAAACCGACAGAGCCTAGAAGAATGCCTATCGGCGCGGCAACCGCGACGGCCGCAAGCATTCCGGCACGGACACGACCATCTGCGCCAACTGTCTTGTAGATGTGAATGAGCAGGAAAATATTGAGAACGACGAATATGGCAGCCGAGGAATTCGTAATTAAGACCTGACTGCCGCGATCCATTCCCCAGCTTAGAATCGTTCCGTAGACCGCCCCTAAACCCAAGAGCATCAATACGCTGTACCAAAGTGATTTCGAATCTTGTCTCAACTGCAGTCCCGCCAGTGCCTAATTAAGCACTAGTTTAACCATAAACAGAATTCGCCAAATTGCGAAACACAAATGAGCACCGCAGCGTAGACTGTCGAACATTCCATCAGTAGAACTTCCCTATGTCGCCAGCCGGTTTTCGCAATCAGAACGATTTGCTCAGCAAGAACGAAAGCGTCCTCATTCTCGCCGCTCGAGTCCTAGATGCGACTACAGTAGTTCTCAGCGGGGTAATTGCCTATTTTATCTACGCCGACAACCTTCACCTAAGCTCGTATTACCAGACCGCCCTCATTTTGGCGGCAGCGCTCACCTTCATTGTGTTCCCCGCATTTGACCATTACCGCTCGTGGCGTGGACGAAGCTGGGCCGAGCAACTGCGCGCCACAATAGGCTCGGTTGCCGTCGTCATGTCCTTTCTCGTCGTCGCGTCCGCTTTGCTCAAAACAACCGCCTGGTACTCGCGGATATGGTTTGGGACCTGGGTTCTACTGGCAATCGGCATGCTCTTCCTCGGAAAACGACTGCTCATCATCGCTCTACGTGAATTGCGCGGTCGTGGCTGGAACCAGAAAAATATCGTGATCTTTGGCGCCGGAGAGCTCGGGCAAATGGTCGCCGAACGACTTAAACATGCTGAATGGGCGGGGTTTCGCATCGTCACGTTTCTTGATGACGCAGCAAATGCCCCTGCCAATGCGCTAGAAACACCGATCCAAAACCCTCAAACGCTCGATCTTGAAAAGTTCATCAAAGAAAATAGCGTGCAAGAACTCTGGTTCGCGCTTCCACTAAAAGCCGAAGAGCGAGTCCGCGAAGTGCTGTTTGCGCTTAGACACTCGACGATCCAGATTCGATTCGTGCCAAATATCTTTAGCTTCAAACTTCTCTTGGGCCACTCGATCTCCGACGTCGCCGGAATCCCGGTTGTCGATATCAACTCGTCACCCATTTCAGGCATGAATCGCGTGATTAAAGAGGTCGAAGATCGCGTTTTGGCAGCGATCATCTTGACTATGATTAGCCCGATCATGGCGCTGATTGCGCTAGCGATTCGCCTCGAGTCACGAGGTCCCATCGTCTACAAACAAGAACGTCACGGCTGGGACGGTAAAGTCATCAAGGTTTATAAGTTCCGATCGATGCGCGTGACGGAGGCGTCTAGCGAATTTAAACAAGCGACGAAGAACGATGCACGCGTAACCAAGGTCGGAGCCTTCATTCGCCGCACGTCGCTAGACGAACTTCCGCAGTTTTTTAACGTTCTTCAAGGCCGCATGTCGATCGTCGGCCCCAGGCCGCACCCGATTTCTTTAAACGATCACTACAAAGACAAAGTCGAATTTTATTTCCAGCGCCACAAAGTAAAACCCGGAATCACGGGCTGGGCGCAAGTAAACGGCTACCGCGGCGAAACCGATACACTTGAAAAAATGGAGCGCCGAATTCAGTACGACCTTCAATACATCCAAAACTGGTCTCTGTGGCTGGATCTTAAGATCATTTTCCTTACGATCTTTAAGGGCTTCGTCAGCGACAAGGCGTACTAAGATTATGTATTCACACGATCATGTGAACACCCAGACCGATCCTCGCCGACAGAGTCTAAACGAGATAAATTTCACTAGATCGAGTGAAATTCGACGGAAAAGTCTGGCGAAAGCGGCAAAAATCAATTAAATTCATACGATCATATGAAATCAAAAAAGCCCCCCGGAGCCGCGCCACCACCAGCCTCGAAAGCCACGAGCTCCGAGACTCCTGGCGCAGGGCGAGCACTTCGCGCGCTGGGGAAAGCCATCGCAACCGAGCGCAAGCGCCGAGGCCTTAGCCAAACAGAGCTCGGCCGATTGTCGAACACTAGCATCAACTTCGTTAGCCAAATTGAATCGGGCAAACCAACCGCCAGGATAGACAAATTGCTTAGCGTCTTACACTCACTAGGGCTCGAATTTCGGCTTCAGCGAGGACGAGCTGTGATCAGCAACACCGAATTCATTGGCGACAAATGACATCAACTCAATCAGCGAAAGACATCGCATCTATTCCCCTCTATAAGGACGGCACGCTGGTTGGGAGCTTAGATCGCACCCCAGATGGCTGCCGGATCTCATATGCCACAGCAGTCGAAACGTTTGCGCCAGGAGCCTCCGACCAAGGAATTCGCTGGAAAAGCCTCACTTTTCGAATTCCCTGGGCGGCGTCGCCGCTTGAGTTTGGTGGTATAAATCTTCCGCCCTACTTTGTCGGGCTGCTACCCGAGGGATTACGCATGCGGGCGCTAGCGAGGCGCCTAAAACATCGGAAGACGACTACTACTCCTTACTTCTAGCTGCAGGCACGGACCCTATCGGCAGCATTCATTTTGCTACCGATAGGACAGGAACCGACCAGGTGAAAACTGGTGAACAAATTAAAAACTTTCGGGAACTCGACTTTAAAGAAGTAAAGTCAGATCTACTTAAGGGAATCGTGCTCGGTGAGCCCATCGCAGGCGTACAGGAAAAGATCTCAGCAAGCCGATTAAGTCTTCAGCTAAACGGCGCAAGAGAATGCTTTATCCTCAAAATCGGATCCACTGAATTTCCAGATCTAGTGGAAAACGAATTCGCGTGTCTCGCTCTGGCCGAAAAATGTGGGATTGTGACGAATCAGGCCAAAGTCGTGCAAGACCGACATGGATCAAGCGCACTTGTCGTAAAAAGGTTTGACCGAGTTTGGGACGACGAAACCAAAGCGTGGCGCAGATTTCACCTAGAAGATGCCTGCCAGTTTTTGAATCTCTACCCGGCAGACAAGTACCGGGTTTCGCTGCAAGCGGTCGCAAAAGAAATCGCGGCACTCAGTTACACGCCCGAAATCGAAATTCTAGCACTTCTAAAGCTCTACGCATTTTGCTACCTGGTCGGAAATGGGGATCTACACGCCAAAAACATCAGTCTCATTCAAGAATCCCCTGATTCAAATATAACTCTATCGATGGCCTACGATTTGGTTTGCACAGCCATGTATGGAGATTTGCGAATGGCGTTAAAGCTAGATGGCAAAGACACAAATCTGCGCCGACGCGATTTCTTAAGCTTTGGAGCTCGATTTGGAGTTCCCGAACGCTTGATAAAAGAAATGCTCGACACACTGATCGACCTGTTCTGCGAACACGTAGGGCTTCTGTTTTCTGTTCCCTACGCCAGCCAGGAAAAGTCCGATTTTCTGATGCGTTTTTGGGCCGAGCGAGTAGAGGACCTTTCTTGAGGCGGGCGCCAGGGGACAGTTGTTTTCACTTTTCTGGTCATAGCAGGACGCTTGCACCTTAGTGGTTAATTATTTACAGCTTTAAGAAACAAATCCTCCATGCGTAGCTCTGGGAATCACCGGACGAATTGCGGATCAATTCACCCAATAGCACTTCGCACCCCAACAATGCGGCGCGCGCCTAGCGACTTCAGTCGCAAGGTTCGCTAGAAATATCCGCTGTTTAGTCCCATTTAGCAGAGGGTGAAATCTATGAAGGTCGCACTATTGGCCGGTGGTCTGGGTACTCGTATCGGCGAGGAAACTGTCACGCGCCCAAAGCCGATGATCGAGATCGGTGGAAAGCCCATTCTCTGGCACATCATGAAGCACTATTCAAAACACGGCTTCAATGAGTTCGTGGTGCTGCTCGGCTACAAGGGCTACATGATCAAAGAGTTCTTCGCGAACTACTATCTCCATCAGTGCGACGTCACGATCGACACCAAAACTGGCCAAATGACGATGCACAAAAACGAAAGCGAAGACTGGAAAATCACGCTCGTCGAAACAGGCCCGGAAACCATGACAGGCGGCCGCGTGCTTCGCGC
>CAUJGS010000119.1 GCA_963170185.1 Bdellovibrionota bacterium | reverse complement strand
GCGCAAACTAGAGAGCGGGTCTTCGTTTGAAGACCTCGCCAAAAAGTTTTCCAGCTGTCCCTCAAGTGCCGCCGGTGGTGACCTAGGCGATCTTACCGGCAAGCTCTCTCGCCTCGACGAGGACTTCCTAGAGGCCGCTCAAGCGCTAAAGCCAGGCGAACGATCGGGCCCCGTCCGCACCCGCTTCGGCTACCACCTCATCCTCCGCGAAAAGTAACCACCTTCTGCCAAATGTCAGATTTGACGGCCTCACCCCTGGACCTTGACAGGCTGGGATCACGATACATGTTATGAAAAACCAAAAGAGGAAGGAGGACCTCATGCAGGACATTTCAATCAGCTATACCAATTGTTCGCCGTCGGAAAATAGCGAGCGGTTTATTCGTGATTTGATGGAGCGACTCTATGAGGAGTCTCCCTCTAATTCGCATCTCAAACTTTCAATCACCAAAGTCTCGGACGATGGCTATAGCGGCGTCTTAAGCATCAATAGCGAGCCTCAGACGTTTTCCGCAATTGCTTCCGCTAGAACCCCAAGCATCATCGCGCAACAGCTTGTGGAAAGAATCCGACGGCAGCTCGATAGCTGGAAACTAAATCGCTTTCGAGGATCGGTGCGCCGATTGAAACATCTTAAGCCCAACCGACAGCGTGGCGGCTTATTGAGTTCATAGACGAACTCTTGTGCCGCCTTGAACACAAAGCGCGGCACAAGGCCTCGGATCAGCTCAAAGCATTTTATGCCACACGCCCGTATCTCCATGATAGGGAGATAATAACTTCTACAGCATCAATGTGTATAAAGTGTTTATTTGCTACCAGTCGGACACCCATGTATCTCTCAGACCTTCATCGTGATTTCTCGTAAATCTCTAAAAAACGACCATAAGGCAATGAGGGAATATGAAAGCATTTAACATTCTATTTTTAATTGCGACGGTTTCATTTCAGGCATCTGCGCATGCAAGCGACTGGTCCTTTGAGAATTGCCAGACGTCACTGCACTCCTTCCCTCCCGGAACACAATACGAGGTTTCAATCTCGGTAGAGTTTTCCGATCAAACTGGCGCCGGTCAAGGCGTTGCAAGTATCGATCAAGCTAGCAACATCCCAATGACCTGTCAGTTTCTGACTGAAATGCGCTATGGCTTGCTAGGTGTTCCCAAGCAAGGCGAATGGATTCTTTGTGAAACCACGGTTCCCGTCGTCGAAGGCTTGAAGTTTGGAATCCCATTCAATGTCGTCTCAGACGAGTCAGGCAAGAGGTCGATCAACCCCGTGACCTACATTCAATTTGAAATGGGCAGCACAGGGCACGGCACTTTAAATGGATCCCTCTGCTTGAAACGACAATCCGGCCGATAAGAAATTAGCGACCGCGAATCGACATGCCGTCGACGCCGATCCAGGGAATCAGAGCCAGGCCATCGTTGGATCGATCTTGCGAGACGGCTGTGACAGAATTAAACATGTCGAAGATGTTCCCTGAAATCACCGCTTCAGAGATCGGACGACTTAAGTAGCCACCTTCGATCAAGAACGAATTCTTCGCAATACCAGAGAAATCACCATTGGCCGCAGGCACACCGCCAGAGATTCTTCCTAACAGCAAACCCTTGTCGATACCACCGAACATTTCTGGCAAACGTGTCTTTCCAGCGCCAAAAACCCAGTTAAGGCCGGAGCTTTCGCCACGTGATAGCCCGGTCTTTTTGGCCGCATAGTCCGAGAGCATATACGACTTTAATATCCCGTCCTTCACGATCGTCGAAGGCTCTGAACCAAAGCCCTCGTCCGTTAAAAACTCGTGCCGAGCAAAGCTTCCACCGCGAGGCTCGATACTAAAACTAAGAAGCGGCGAACACACCGGCTTATCGAGTTTGTCGCGAAACGGGCTTACGCCGGAAAGAATTTTTTCGTCCTTCAAATTCTGAAGCCAATGCCCCATCAAAATATATAGAGCTTCAGGCGCAATGATCACGCGGCCAGCAAACCGCCCATGCAGTGGCGCGAGATTGATTTCGCGAACCGAACTTTCAAGCGCGCGGCGAATTCCACCCCACTCGATCAGATCTGTTCCGAGATCCGCCGAGCAACTACCATTGAAACCAATCTGACTTGTCTTGCCATTTCGCTTCGACAAAAAACGCACACCGAAACTGTAGTAACCCTCGGTCGTGTCTGTCTCATGCCCGACAGTATTCATACGAATGCGACGACCACGGTGGTAGCGAAGAAGAGCCTGCTTTAAAACACACTCTGGGTACGCTTCGCTTACCGCAACCAAAAACTGAGACAAGGAATTGTGCATGGCATAGTGCTGTGGTTCGAGAGGCCCCATCTCGTTCATCGCAACAAGCGGCTGCGGAGCAAACGTACGGGCTTCGTCGACTGGTGCGGACATCACCTGATCTTGAAGTTTAGAAATCCCCATCTGGATACGAGAATCGTCTAACTGCGTGACTACGACCGAGCCATAGCGGCCACCTTGAATCGCACGCAAAACCAATTGATCGGCTTCCGTGTTACGAAGCAGAGAAATCGAACTCACGTCGACTTCCATTTCCGTCAAGTGCTCGTTTCCTAAAAGCACTTCCGCTTGGTCAAAACCAATCGCTTGCAGCCGAGAGAGAATTTTTCTGACGAAATCGAAACTTAAGTGCTCCATCAACCACCGCTCACGCGCACTTTGCATTTCAGCGCAGGACTGCCTAAACCGACTGGCATCAACTGTTTCTTAAGACACGAATACCCTGAGGTGTCCCACTGAAACTCATCACCCACCATAGAAATCGAACTCATGAACTCCAAGGCAAACCCTGTGATCGCGGAATCGCGAAGCACACGCCCGATCTTCCCACCCTTGATTTCAAACCCGGTTCCGACTTGCATCAGAAACTCTCCGGTCGTGTCGGCTTGAGCTCGACCAGGCTTCATAAAATAGTAGCCATCTTCGATCGATGCGATCATCTGCTCAATCCGAGTCGTCCCTGGCAAAATCGCTGTGTTGCGCATGCGGATCAAGGGTTCGTCGCTATATTGAAACGCACGCGCGTGCCCGGTGGGCTTTTGTTCGTAATGAACAGACGTCTCTCGATTGTTTAAAAACGATTTTAAAACGCCTTTTTGAATAATCACCGTATCGGTAGCTTCCACACCTTCATCGTCAACGTGCACAGGCCTTGGCGCAGGCGTACCGTCGTAGGTGTGCGCGATGTCGACATACGTGACAAGCGGACTTGCCACCATCTGGTTTAGTCGGTCCCAGAGAACGGACCCGGCCTGCACCAAGTCCGCCTCAACACCGTGCCCAACTGCTTCATGCATCAAAAGAGCCGCGAGATCCGGCGCTAGCACGACATCAAACACTCCCGATGCCGGCTTCACACCGTCGGCCTTTCGAGAAACCATGTCATAGATCTCGTCGATCCAGGGCTCAAAGTTTTGAGGCGTATCCAAGAAGAAATCTTGAAGGTCACCCAAGCCTCCGCGTGTATCGGAAAAAGCCACTGGCCCGGCTTTAGATTCCTTCGTCATGGAAATCTGAAAGAACGCACGAGGCACCGTGGTATGCACTTCCGATCCATCCGAGGTGGCAAGCTGCTTTTGCATCTCAAGCGACCACAAACTCAAACGACGTCCCCGAAGATCCGGATACTTTTTTACGATGTAATTATCTAGCGCTTTAAGAAGCTCGATCCAGATCGCTGGCGACATTGCTGTCTTCGTGCTCGCATAGGACTTTTCAAATTGAATGACACCAGGATATGCGATTCCAACATCGGATTTTTCCGAACGTCCCGCCAGAAATTTTGCGTTGCGAGTCGCTTCACGCAGAGCCGCTATCACGGCGTCTTTCGACGGATTGGAATACGCCGAAAACCCCCAGTAGCCGCCGGTGAACGAACGCGCAGAAACGCCACGCACACTTTCTTGAAAGTTGGTTTCCAGGCTGCCGTTGGTCAGATCGATACGCGTTTCTCGGTTGTCCTGGTAGCGGATTTCGCTATAGACACGGTTTGGACCCGAACCAGGCACAAATTCGGACTTCAACGAGCGTAAATCAATCATCTTGGGATTCCCTTACGAGACGACTCTCGACCTTTAGAATAACCAACCTAAGCCTACTCGCCCAGTCTGGCCCCGCAACGGAACACAAACCAGACCTCGGTCCTGAGTCACATTAAAACTCCCTGGCGACGTTTGGCTTTGCGATTTCAAAAAAGCCCGCTTACCGTGAAAACACCTATGAAATCCATGATTCGCTTCTTCTTTTCGCAGCACTTGTTCGCAAACCTCGTCACCGTCATGATTATCGCGATCGGTGCGATCTCGGTTTTAACCATTCGCAAGGACCTTTTCCCCAAGGTCGATTTCGAAATCACGGTTATCACAGCCGTTTTTCCCGGCGCTTCGCCAGATCAAGTCGAAAAGCTCATCGTAAACCCTCTCGAACAAGCGCTTCGCGAAGTCGACGGCCTTAAGAAAGTGCAAAGTCAGGCGCTAGATTCGCGCGCCGTGATCACCGTGACACTAGATCCCGACGCAAGAGACCCGGAAAAAACCAATGATGACATCCAGCGTGCCGTCGACCAAGTCGACGACTACCCAGCGGACGCCGAAAAACCCCTGGTCGTCGCTCTCGAAAGTGGCCAAACTCCCGTCGTTGAGCTCGCGGTCACCTCGGCCACACTGCCAGAGCTAGAACTGCGAGAAGCCGCCAAGTACATCGCCGACGAACTCAGCAACGTTCCAGGTATCGCGAAGGTCACAAAAGACGGCTGGCGCCGACAAGAGTTCAAAATCCTCGTCGACCAAGAGAAGATGACAAGAAACCACATCGCGCTCTCAAGTGTCGTCGACCGTATTCGCGCCCAGAATGTGCAACTTCCCGCCGGTGAACTTCAGTTACCCAATGGTCGCGAGATGTCGATCAAAACCGACGGCGAGTTTCGAGATGGCGATGACATCCTAAAAACCTCGCTTCGTACCAACTTCGAAGGCTACGGCGTGCTTGTTTCAGACGTCGCAGAAGTCACACGCGGCCTGGAAAAACCCTCGATCCTCTACCGCACCAATGGCGAAGCGGCGTTCAAGCTCACCATTGTAAAAAAAGAACAAGCCGACGCTTTGAAAACCGTGGCCGCCGTACGTGGCGCCATGGAGCGCGTGAAAAAGAATCTCGCTCCTGGGGTCGAGACGGCCTTTATCAACGACTTCACGTTTTATTTGAAAAACCGACTTTCCACCTTGAGTGGAAACATGATCATGGGGATCGCGCTCGTCTGCATTGTCTTGGCTTTGTTTCTTCCGTTTCGAGTCGCCCTGGTTGTTGCAATTGGAATTCCGTTTTCGATGTTCCTAGCCATCATGACGATTCAGTATTACGGCTACTCGCTGAATCTGATCTCGCTTATCGGACTCATCATCGTGTCAGGAATGCTCGTCGACGACACGATCATCGTAACCGAGAATATCTTTCGAAGACTTGAAAACGGCCAGCCCATGACTGAGGCCGTGGTCGACGGCGCTTCGGAAATGGTCGCCCCTGTCACAGCATCGGTTCTCACAACTGTCGCGGCTTTTGGCCCTATGCTCTTCATGTCTGGGATCTTTGGAAAGTTCGTTTTTGAAATTCCCCTGCTGGTCATCTTGCCGTTGCTTTATTCTCTCATCGAAGCCTTCATCATGGCGCCGGCACATATTCAAACCATCGTCGGAAGCTCCGTGCAAAAACACGTCGAGAAACGAAACCTCAATGCCAATACGGATCGCGCTCATTGGTACGACCGACTTCTGCCGCGTTATCGCGCCTTAATTGCTCTCTCTGTTCGTCGCAGGTATGTCGTCCTTACTGGATTTGTCGGAATCCTGATTCTCACCGGCGTTCTTACGACACAGATGCGATTCATCCTGTTTCCTCCCGAAGGAATTTACACGTTCTTTATCCGCGTGGACGCCGAACCAGGGGCCTCGCTAAAAGAGATGTCCGGCCTACTTGCGCAAATCGAACCGGAGCTCAAAAAACTCCCAGATACGGAGCTTGTCGACTACACCTCTATGGTGGGAATTCAACAAGAAGACCCCTCCGACCCGCTCACCAAGCGCGCCTCGCACTACGGCCAAATTCTCGTAAACCTCACCCCCGAAGGCACTCGTGAACGCACTGTCGACGCCGTCGTTGCCGAACTTCGTGAGCGCATCAAAGCTCCGCCTGGCGCGACGAAGCTGAGTTTTTCAATTGCACAGGGTGGCCCACCTCAAGGACGTCCTATTTCTATCAACATTTTCGGCGATGAATTTTCAGGTCTGCGCACCATCGCAAATGCGGTCAAAGAGACAATGGCGACGGTTCCAGGTGTGCAAGATATCGAGGACTCAGAAGTCATCGGAAAAAAAGAAGTCACTGTGCGCCCGATTTCGAATCTCGTCAGCCAAGCCGGGCTCTCGAATTCTGAAATCGCCACCACGGTACGAGCCGCATTTGCCGGCCTTGTGGCGTCGAGCTCTAGAACGCTGGATGAAGAAATCGACATCCGCGTTCAGCTGAAGCCACCTCAGAAAAACGCCGACCAACAGCTAAGCGATCTCAAAGTCGGAACCACACAAGGCAATCTTGTTCCGCTAGCTAAGATCGCGAAATTCGAGGAGGCTGACTCTCGCCTCATTATTCAACACGAAAAATATAAGCGAATCTTAAACGTATCCGCTTCTGTTGACCTCGAAAAAACAACCGCCATCGCGGCGACAAAAGTCCTTCAAGAAAAACTCAAAGATGTTTTAAAGGACCACCCTACTTACGAGATCGCCTTCGCCGGAGAAAACGAGGACACGGAAGAAAGCATGCAGAGCCTTGTTCGAGCGTTTGGCATTGCCGCACTCTTGATTTTCATGATTCTTGTTCTCACGTTCCAAAGTTTCCTCCAGCCGATCCTCGTCCTTATCGCCCTGCCTCTGGGCTTTATCGGAGTGGTGTTCGCGCTGTTGATACATGGAAAACCCCTAAGCTTCATGTCGATGCTGGGGATTATTGCGCTTGCAGGTGTTATCGTGAACAACGCGATCGTCTACATCGACTTTTTCAACTCGCGCCGCAAAGAAGGACTCGACATCGATGATGCACTCGTCGACGCCGCTTCGACTCGACTGCGACCGATCATCCTGACTTCGCTCACCACCGTCTTGGGTTTGTTCCCAACAGCCTATGGAATCGGAGGAAGCGACGGCTTTGTGGCGACACTGGCCCTGGCGCTTGGCTGGGGGCTTTTGTTTGGCTCTTGCCTCACGGTGCTTGTGTTCCCCGCGATCTTGAGGATCGTAGCGGACCTGCAAGGCTTCGGATCACGCCTGATTAAACGAGGCTAACCTCAGTCGAGCTTGATGGCGCTTTAAGCGGCCTCATCAAACTCGATTTCGATATGAAACTTTCCGAGGTCTGTCTCAAATGGCATGATCACCGTCGGCCCCGATCCTGATTGCCGAATGCTAATCTTTTCGCCCGTTAAAACGGTAGGAAATGCCTTCGGGAACGAGTACCCCTTGGTGTTCAAATCCATCTTCGTAAGACCATAGATGATATTCACGATTTCAGAGGCCGCGTCTTCAATTTCGGGTGTGATCTTATCGAACTTCTCACCCACCATGCGACCGTAAACCTTCAAGAATACGTCTTGAGAAAAACAAAGCACGAAACTACCGGACGACCCATCCGAAACGAGAGTTAAAACTCCGGCGATATCGACACCCGCAACGCTCTCCGTTTTCAAAAATGGTCGAACCGGTTTCACTTGGGTTTGAATCTGAGTTTCAAACGTCTTTTTGGTCGCAATCAGAAATGGTGTGATGAAATCCATATTGAGCTGACCGACGCGGCCAGAAACCGACGGCCGCCCAGTTTCGCCAGAAGCCCCCAGCTCGGATGTCGACTGTGGCCCCAGCGAACGCACCGCCTCGTCGAAATTCTTTTTTGGATTAAATGCCGCTTCCATTCCCTCGGCACGAAGCTTCTTCATCTGTGGTTCATTCAGACCGACCGAGAAAAAACCTTTGCCTGCGCCCTTCAGCACGGACTTCGCCTGCACGATCGCTTTAAAAAATTCACGCTCGATAGTAAACACACGAGAGAAGTCGATCACGACACCAAGAGGCTTTGCTTCCACCCAGGTGTTCAAGGCCTGAAGAAACTCGTTTGTCGCCTTCGCGTCGAGATTCATCGAACACTTAACGACCAACCAACCATCTCGCATCTCAGTTTGAAACGACGCCATCCAGCACCTCGCCTGAAGTACTTATCGAAACTCCCAGGCAAGAACCGCACTCAATCTTGTTAAAGTCGCTGTTAGGCAACTTTTAAGCTTCGTTTACAAAAACCAAAAGAACACCAAGGCGACGATTGTAGGAGGCAGCGCACCCCCTAAAAGCCCCAGCGGGCTGATGCCGTCATCGCCAAACGACTTATTGAGAATGCCAAATCCCGCAGGGTTGGGGGCGTTCGCGATCACGGTAAGACCGCCACCGGCAACCGCTCCGGCAACGAGCGCATACTTGGACGTCTCACTTAGATCCGGAACCAACGATCCAAGATATGTGAGAGCCGCATTGTCCGTAAACGCCGTAAGGCCCGCCGCACCGAGATACAGCGGCACACTGCTAAGGCTAGCAAGCAGCGGCTTTAACCACCAACCCTGAAGCCCTCCTAAAACTACAAGACCCGCCAAGAAAAACCCGACAAGCAGACTTTCTTTGAGCTTCAGCTCGGCCTGATATTCTTTCGTCACCGCCACGACGCCGATGAAGAACAAGAATATTCCCAAAAAGACGGACATGTGATGCGCCGTCAACACGATCAGCGCAACAAACACGAGATGCACGAGGTCCACGCCAAGCGGGGTCGGTTTATCGTCGGCAGTTCGAGTGGCGGGTTTTAAACTGAGGATTTCCGAACGAAAGCGCCATGCGACAAAGCCCGTCGAAAGCACACACGCCAGCATCGCCTTCCAGCCGAAGTGAGTAAACATATAGGCCGTGTCCCAATTCCAGGTCTGCGCCACCATCAGAACAGGAGGTGCCGCGTACGAAGTAAGAGTTCCTCCAATTGAGATATTCACAAACAAGAGTCCAAGCATCGCGTACTTAAATTGTGTGTTGTCCGAACGAAGGAAAAACTTTTGAAGCGCCATCAATGCACAAACCGTCATCGCCGCCGGTTCCGTGATGAAACTTCCGATCAAGGGACCGACAATGAAAATCACAAGAAATTCCGAAAAATCACGATGCCCCGGGATCAGTCGTGCAAGGCCGCCAAGTATGCGAGCGGCGAAGTTCAAAACCGGCTTGGTCGCGCAAACCGTCATGATGACAAATACGAAAACCGGTTCGGTGTAGTTGCGTGTTTCCACATAATGAATGGCATCGGATGGCGAAAGCACCGCCGCCAAGAATAAAACGAAAACACCCGCCCAGAACCCGAACACGACCTCGATTTCAGCCAGCAGGTGAAAGAAGTTTTCCCCCATCGAGCCGTCGGGGTATCGATGCGAAAGCTCAGCAAATTTCTTCACAAGAAAGGTGTGCAAGATCGCAACAGCAAACAGGCCTGTCGCCACGTATTGCACGAAATCTGGATACTCGGCCACTTTGGCCACCGCGTCTGCCGCCATGATTCACCTCTTCTACTTTTTCGATATTCCGACGAAGAAAATCTCTTTGCTCATCGTGCGTGTGGATTCGGGTTTCACGATTTCCACTTTTTTGTAATTCGCCTGAAGCTGCTTACGTAGGCCCGCAAAGTCGTTCGAGTGAAAGAACTTGCAGACGAAGTGCCCACCCGGTTTCAAAAATCGCTGTGCGACATCCACCGCCAGCTCGCAAAGCTCAAGACTACGTGCCTGATCGGTGTTCTTGATCCCGGTGGTCTTTGGCGCCATGTCTGAAATCACCACGTCAAACGGCGGTTGAAAGCCGTGACTCTGAAAAACCTCTTCCAATTTTAAATCGCGAAGATCCGCTTCAATAAAAACAGCGTTCTCAAGCTTCACCGTCACCGGAGAAAGATCAACGCCGAGAACACGGCCGCGGTTTCCCACTTTTTGGCTCGCATACTGCGACCAGCTTCCCGGCGAACAACCGAGATCCAAAACCGTCTGACCCGAGGAGATGATCTTAAACCGCTGATCGATCTCTTGCAGTTTGTAGACAGATCTGGCCGCAAAGTTTTCCTCTTTGGCTTTCAAGAAAAAACGATCTCGTGGGTTGTAGCCTTTTGAACGCGACATGAGAGTCAAAAAACCTTGAATTCGCGAAAAACACAAGAATAAGCGGACAGCCTTGACACGATTTCGATCGAACTCAGATTGATCTCATCGACGTCGGCCCACCGATGTCTTGGAGAAATGAGGATTCTATGAACACATCCACGACGGCAACACGATATCCGATTCTCGCACTTCGAAATCTCGTCATATTTCCGGGGATCAGCGTTCCGATTCGCGTCGGACGCCAGCAATCGCTTGAGGCGCTGCGTTTTGCTCGAGACCTTGCCGCCAAATCGAATGAACCCATCAAAGTCGTGGCCGTCCTTCAGACGTCGGAAGACCTTGACCACACCTCACCCGTGGAGGCCAAAGACCTCCACAACATCGGTGTTCTCTGCGAAGTCGAACGTATTAAAGGTCAAGAGTCCGACGGACTTCAGCTTCTCATTCGTGGTGTCGAGCGCGTGCGCTTAAGCGATTTCCAGATGGAAAATTCGACGGCGGACGGCGTGCGCTATATTTCAGCAGCCAGTGACTCCCTAAAAGAGACCTTCGCGGCCTCCGACCAAGAGCGCATGAAACTTGTCATGACCGAGTTCAAAGAAGCCGCCAAACAGCTGGTGGAATTTTTGCCCTCGGGAACCGAGCATTTGGCACAAGTGATTGAGGGCATTCAAGACCTCGAGTTTCTCACCTTTATGGCTTCGGCCAACCTCGATATCGCGATCGAGGAAAAGCAGTCGCTGCTTGCCGAGCCGAAAGCAGAAGATCGCGCTCGTCGCTTGATCACCATCATGGCGAAACTTCGTTCTGAACTTCAGGTGAAGAGCGAGATTCGAGAAAAACTGAACTCCAAGCTCGGAAAACATCAGCGCGAGGCGATCTTGCGCGAACAGATGAAAGCGATTCGCGAAGAACTTGGCGATGAGTCCTCGGAACTTGATCGCAACGACGAATATCGCAACAAGATCGAATCTGGAAAAATGCCTGACGAGGTCAAAAAGGTTGCGCTCGAAGAACTAAAACGCCTTGAGGGACTCTCAAACCAGTCGCCGGAAACCCATGTGATCCGAAACTACCTCGACTTGCTTCTTGCCCTTCCGTGGGAACCGGGCGCGACACCCGAGATCGACCTAAAACTCGCACGCGAGTCGTTAGAAGCCGATCACGACGGCCTGGAGAAAGTAAAAAAACGTATTCTCGAACACATGGCGACGCTCAAGCTTCGCGGTGGCGATCACGGTATGATTTTGCTTCTCGTCGGACCTCCTGGTGTAGGTAAAACCTCGCTGGGCGCTTCGGTCGCCAAAGCTCTGGGACGAAAGTTCGTACGCGCGGCCCTCGGTGGCGTACGCGACGACGCTGAGATCCGCGGACATCGCCGTACCTACGTTGGCTCGATGCCAGGTCGCGTGATTCAAGGAATCAAACGCGCCGGCGTTATGAACCCCGTCTTCATGCTCGATGAGATCGACAAACTCTCTCGCGGCTTTGCTGGTGATCCAGCGGCGGCACTGCTTGAGGTTTTAGACCCTGAACAAAACGACAAGTTTCACGACCACTATCTCGACGTCCCCTACGATCTTTCGAAAGTGCTCTTTATCGCCACGGCAAACTCGCTGGAGGGCATCCCAGGGCCACTCTTGGATCGCATGGAAGTCATCGAGCTTAGCGGATACACGGCGCACGAAAAGCTTGGCATCACCAAGCGCCACTTGCTTCCAAAACTTCTGACCGATCACGGAATGAAGCCCGAGCAAGTCGCGATTTCCGATGACGTGGCCAAAGCGTTGATCAATGGCTACACCAGAGAAGCTGGCGTGCGCACCCTTCAGCGCCAACTGAGTTCACTGCTGCGTTCACTCGCGACAAAGATCGTCGAGGCCAAACCCGAAGAGCTTCCGGTGAATGTGCAAGTCGACGAGCTTGAAACCTTGATCGGACCAAAACGTTTTGATCATGAAGAGACCTTGAAGGCAGCTCCTCCAGGAGTCGTAACGGGTCTTGCTTGGACACCGGTTGGTGGCGAGATCTTGTTCGTCGAAGCGACGTCCATGCCGGGAAATGGACGTCTAAATCTCACCGGCCAGCTTGGCGATGTGATGAAAGAGTCCGCGCAAATCGCGCTCACGCTGATTCGCAGCCGCCTCCCGCAGATCGCCGAGAAGATCGACTTTGAAAAGCGAGACTTTCACTTGCACGTACCGGCCGGCGCCATTCCTAAAGATGGCCCTTCGGCAGGTGTCGCGATGGTGACCACACTCACAAGTCTTCTCACCGGAAAGTCCGTCGATCCAAAGATCGCGATGACTGGCGAGGTGACGCTTCGTGGACAAGTGACCCCCATCGGAGGCGTGAAAGAGAAAGTGATCGCGGCTCATCGAGCAGGCGTTAAAACCGTGATTCTTCCTCGGAAAAACGAGAAGGATCTGCGCGACGTTCCCGACGAGATTCGGAAAGAGATGCGAATCGAGTTCGCCGACGACATTGCGGATGTTTTACGCATAAGCCTTGGGCTTCAGCTTCCGCCCCTCAACCACGTCACAGGGCTCTGGGGCGCTTTCACCAATATGTATTGACCTATGCTGCCTCATGGCATGAAAACATGAGGCATGCATTTTGGCTCAAACCCGCCACCAGAGGCGCCTCAACGGACTCCGGGTCTTATTCGCGGCGTGCTCGATTTCGAACTCGATATCGGCACCGTCGGCGATGTGGATCTGGACACGCACGCCCTTCAGCAGTTGCTGACAAAGGGTGGTGCTTTGAATTCTGGCGAGCTCGCGGGTCCTGACTTCGAGCAATCGGCGTTTAACCTGGCGATCTCGCCCTGGCTTTCGATTCAGGGCAACCAGTTTGGCCAAAGCCTTTTTGCCGGCACCGAACGCCTGACACTTCCACCCGAGTGGAAGAACCCAGATTTCCCCTTCGTACGAAGCTTGCCGGATGGGCGCATCCTCGTGAGCGACACGAGCTTTGAATCGGCGCACGGCGAGAATACCTGGATTCTTAATCGCAAAGGCGAAGTCGAAGCCCGGTTTGCGATCGGCAGTGCGGCTGTCGAGATCAGCCCACTAGAGGGCGGCTTGATCGCCGTCGCCTACCACCCGCTTTCCGCCAAACGATTTGGCCACAAAGTTGAACCTCAACAGCGCACCGCCATCGCCTTTTTTGATCTCAAAGGTCGCATGCTCACGAGCTTCAACCACGAGGCTGGTCGGTCGAAAACATTTGCTGAAAACGTACGCTGCATGACCCGGATTTCGGCGACGGAGGTCGTTTTCATCCCGGAAAAGCTCGTACAAGATGGGCAAGAGATTACTAACCCGATCGTGTTTTACAACTGCGCAAATGGCAGAACATTAGCAATTTCGTCGCCTTACGGCCTCTCTGAGGCGGTTTCCATGGCCCGAGGGCCGGATGCTGCTCCTTGGATCTTGCTTGCCAGCCCTGAAGGTTTTGAAGATCAGGTGATCGCATTTGACCCGGCACGGAAAATAAGTCAGTATCTCGGGTCTTTCGTAGGGATATTCCGTGGGTTATCGGATTTCCGAGCGAAATTCATACGACCAGCCGAGACGTCGACAAGCTCGTCGACCGATTGGGCGAACAAGTTTCTTCAGTACTCATCTGGAGGATTCTTGGCGCAGGAAGTAGTGGCCGAGTATCAATGGGTTCTTGCAGATCCTGTTGTCCTACCGGCCCGTGAGAAGGTGCTTTTCGACGAGGCTCAGCCCGACCTTGAAGAACCCTCTCCAAACGGATGATCTTTGGAAAACAAAGACCGTTCGAGTGTGTTGAAGTAACGAGTTTTTTTTTGGTTTTACCAAGGTTATTAGCAAGTTTTTTTAGGCAGTGCGACTGCAGGAGATAGAAGAAGATGGCTCGATTGGCGATGAGAGTGAAAGAGCAAAAACGCGCAAAGATGACAGCAAAACATTCGGCAAAGCGTGCTGAACTTCGCAAGAAGTGCATCGACATGACTTTGTCTGATGAAGAGCGCGATCAAGCTCGCATCGCAATCCAGAAGCTTCCAAAAAACTCGGCAAAAGAGCGCCAACGCAACCGTTGCAAACTCACAGGTCGCGCACGCGGCTACATCGGCGACTTCGGTCTTTGCCGTAACGAGTTCCGTCGTCTTGCTAGCTACGGCCACATCCCTGGCGTGACAAAAGCAAGCTGGTAACAAACGCGGGCGAACATCGAACGCCTTAAGTTTATTTTTAAAAACCACCCCAGTGCGGGTGGTTTTTTTATTTCCTCGCTTTTCAGCATCAGTATCCAGCCGGACACTGAAAGCTCTTATGTAACAAACTCGCCGACCGCCGCTAGGCAAAGACCGCTCTTTTCCTAGGAAGAATCTGCCGTCTCAACGGCCAAAGTCCGTGCGCCTCGCCTCTTGTACTGGGGTCTTCGGTCTTGAAGTGGTCCGGCTAGACGCCGCTCCTGGAGCCAGTTACAAGGCAAAGCCCGCATCCTAGTGGAATGCGACAAAAAACTCAGAAATCACGCTCAAGGACTTTAAAGACAACTGGCAAAGTCACAGGCACCGCTCTCTGCGTGCTGCTTGCGACCGGATGTTCGAACTCGTTCTCGCCGATCACGCAGTCTATCGCCGACAAAGTCGACGAGACGTTTGGTTGTCAGAACTTTGAGGACAAGCTTTGGACGAGCTTCACCGCTTACATCGAAGAGCATGGCGAACCGCCGCAGCCGACCGCCATCAAATCGACGTTCGAACAAATGCTAAAAAAATCGAAGCGCATGAGCCTCATGAACGAAAAGTCGCAGCTTCGCGTGAGCGCCCTCACATCCGATCTGGCCGACGTCATTCGGCTTCGCAACGATTCGATGACAGGACAAAAACGCCTTGCCCCACTTTCTCCAGAGGAGAACCGTGAGTTTTGGCTGGAGCGAATTGCCCAACTCGAAATCGGCGACCGCACGACTCAAGAGAAATCCGATGACGTCGATCGCGTGCATGCGATTTTGACTGAGATGTCGGAACTCGCAAACGCCGACGGCGAAATCTTACGTGCATCCTGCGTAACACCGCCTCCGACGCCGATTCCCGAGCCCGAGCCGACGGCTCCGCCCGTGACCGCGACGAATCTCTTTGATCATTGGAAGAATACGGAAACAGCTCCTGTCTACGGCGGGCTAAAGACGATCGCCGTAGCCTACCAGAGCTGCGAAGCCGCGACACACGAACCACTGGGGCCCGAGACATCTGACATTCAAGGGATTTCGGTCGTTGGGCGTCACTCTAGCGGAACGGGCAACGTGCGCGAGATCAAAGATCTTAAAAAGATGATCGCCACACATCCTTATTTGAACCAATACCGTCGTCCACTCCCTCAGTGCCACGATATTCTTAAAGCCCCACCCATCTATGACTACGGCGGAAAGCCCTACACCTCGACATCCAATGACAAGCTTCTCGATCTTTTCCGCAATGCCGGTTCAGGATCGAAAGAACTTGGTATCGACTGTTCGGCCTTCGTCTACTCGTCTTATGCGGTGAGCGGTTTAAAACTAAAAAAAGAAACCAGCCTCAAAGCTTCGCTCATCAAGGGCGTTTCGTCTTCGATGATGGCGGACCCGCAGAAAAATGGTCTTACCTGCCTTGAGCACGCAAAGTTCAAACGTGGTGAGACGCTAAAAGCCGGCGACATTATCGCCATCCGTGGCCACGTGATCATGGTGGAAGACGTTGGCCCCGACCCCTTTGGGCTAGCGAAAATCGACTCTGCTGCTGGATGCAAGTTAGCGAATATCAGCGTTAAAAACTTCCAGTTCACGCTCTTTCAAAGCTCGCCAAGCAAAGGCAGTATCGGCATCAACCGCATGCATGCCCGTCACTACCTAACGGATTCAGGCACAATGGGCGCGGGTCTACGCGAACATGCTGTGAATGCGTGCAAAGCACAGTTTTCAAGCGGCACAGTTTCGAGTTCGTCTTCGAAGACAAGTATCGTTCGCCACAATGGCTCAGCCCAGTGTCGCGACACGGCATTGAGTCTAGCCAAAGAAGATTGTCTCAGCTCTTGCGCCCCACGCCTCATCGAATAGAATCGGTGGGTGATGACACCCACCAAACCACGGTTTCAATCCCCGCTCGTCTCGCCGCACATGCGCGAGACAGCGCTCGACCTTCTTATGAAGGCCGCCGATTGGGCCGCAGAAAAACTTCCACAACCAAAAGGCTCTCGCCCTAAAACGCGCGCACCACTGAAACTGATCGCGCACCGTGGGGCCTGGCGTGAGCGTGGCTGCATCGAAAATACGTTCTCGGCGTTTGATCGCGCGCGTGAAGCAGGCGTCTGGGGCCTGGAGTTCGACGTTCGCTTCACCAAGGATGACATCGCGGTCGTGCATCACGACGATTCGCTGCTTCGTACTTTTGGTCGCCCTATCAATATCTCAGCCACCACACTCACAACCCTTCGCCACGAAGCCAAAGAGATTCCGACATTTGACGAAGTTGTGGCCGAGTATGGATCTAGCTTCCATTTCTTCATCGAAATCAAAGGCGAACGAAGCGACTTAACAGATCTGCGCCTGGAGCGCCTGCTAGAACCCTTAAAAGCCAAAGGCCTACAACCGGCCCAACAGTTTCACTTCATGGCATTTGATTTTGAAATCCTAAAAGCCCTCAATCAGCTAAAAGGCCTTCCAAAGTCGGCACTGGTAAGCGTGGTCGAATGGAACGTGCAAGCCGCCTCCGACCGTACACTAGAAGAAGGTTATGCGGGTTTCACCTGCCACTGGCTGGCGATGACCGAAGCTCTCTTGCAGCGGCATCAGGCCGCTCATCAATCGTGCGGAGTTGGGTTTCTCAATTCAAAGCCGAGTCTGCTTCGCGAATGGGCGAGAGGCGTTGATTGGGCCTTTACCAACGAAGCCGTGAAGGCCGCGCAGTGGCTAGATGAGATTTCACGTCGATGAGTTCGAAAAACAAGATCGCACCGATTGAAAAATTCTCGCTCTTTGCGTGTCTCTATTTTTCTCAAGGTCTTCCGTACGGATTTTTCACACAAGCCATGCCGGTTTACCTGCGCGAAGCGAAGATGAGCCTTGCCGCAATCGGTGGCGCAGCCCTTCTTACCTGGCCTTGGGCTTTAAAGTTTCTCTGGGCACCACTTGCCGATCGCTATGGATTTCCGAAGCTGGGACTTCGTCGCAGTTGGATTCTTCCCCTGCAACTGGCTTCCGTTTTGGCGCTGTTTTTGGTGTCGTTTCTCGATCCGGCTGAATCGCTGATGGTGGTCTTGGTCGCGTTTTTGATCTGCAACCTCTTAACCGCTACGCAAGATGCCGCCACCGACGGGCTGGCTGTGGACCTTTTAAGCCATGAGGAACGCGGCTGGGCCAATGGTATCCAAGTCGGCGGTTACCGCGTCGGCATGATCGCCGGCGGTTCCGTTATGCTGACGTTGCTAGCGCACTGGGGCTGGCAACCGGCGATGCTCACCATGGCCGTGACCATGGCACTCATGACGGTTCCCGCTCTGTTCTTTCGCGAACGCGACGTATTGGGAGAGATCCACGAACGCGTCGATCCCAAACTTGAGCGTCACCCCGTTCGCGATCTTCGCGCTTTTTTTTCTCAAGGTGGAATCGTCCCCTGGCTTTTTATTCTTCTCGTCTACAAGTTTAGCCATCAAGCCGCCAGCGCGATGATGAAACCGTGGTTGGTCGACAACGGTTACAAGCTAGATGAAATCGGAGCCCTGATGGGTCTCTTTGGCTCAGGTGCCGGGCTTGTCGGCGCACTTCTTGGCGGTTTTGTCGCCAGCCGATTCGACCGGCTAAAAAGCTTAGTGGTACTAAGCGGTATTCAGGCTCTGGCAACGGCGACCTATCTTCTTCCCATCTTCACCTCGCACGCGACGTGGAAGGTGGCACTCGCCACGGCGATCGACAACGGTGTCAGCGGCATTGCCACCGTCACGCTGTTTGCCGCGATGATGGATCGCTGCCGCAAAGGTCATTCGGCAAGTGACTACACCATTCAAGCATCCATCGTGGTCATCTCGCAAACCGCCGCCAGCGCGCTCTCGGGGCTTTCCGCGGAGGCCTTCGGCTATCGTCTGCACTTCCTCATGATCGGTGCCCTTGGGCTTTTGGTTTGGGCGTTTGTTTGGTGGTTGCGGCAATCAAAACGCTTGCTCGCACCAGCCTCTCTCGGTTCGATCGCGGCACTCATCGCGTTCTCGGCGATGCTTGCTGGTCCAAATGCCGTTCACGCTCAAACCGAAGTTGGAATCGGTTTTGGCCCATTTCTCCCTAGCAAAATCTCAAGAGTGCGCGAAATCCAGAATTCCTGGGGACTAAGAGTCGGAACCGGAACCGAGAGAGGTTTTTTCGAAGTCGACTGGGCCCATGGGCGCGGTGATGACATCATCTATAACGCGTTCTCACTGGACTACCGCATGTCGCTAGCCGGCGCCTCCGCACTTGATGAACTGCCTGTCCACTTTCTCCTAGGCTTTCATATGGATTACTTCAAGGGACGCGAGCAGGACTTTCGTAGCGCCGGTGGCTGGCATTACGGTGGCGGCATTCGCCTTCCTATTGGCGGCCAGAGCAGCCCCGTCTTATTTCGAGCCGACTTTCGCCATCGATTTTCACCCGGATCTTCGCTCCTCGTGTTGGTGGGGTTCAGTTTCCTGACAGGGTCTGAAGCACCCGGCGGATCGCCAGATAGCCCTTGATAACAAGGGCTTCCAAAACCATGTGACCAAAGTCTGTACGCGGTCCGTGCGCTCAACTTTTCCACGCTTTCGGCCGATATGTTTGTTCGGAGGGCAAAAGAAATGGCCAATCTCCTTTTGGTAGACGACAGCGAAGACGTAAAAAACATGGTGACGGCACTTCTTTCGAAGGAGCACCAGGTGACTTGGGCAGCGACCCTTGCGGAAGCTCGTCGTACGCTAAACGAAAAAAAGCGATTTGATCTCGTCCTTCTCGATGTCGATCTTCCAGATGGAAACGGTGTCGACTTCCTAGGAAGCGGCCTGCAAGAAGGCACGGCTGTGATCCTTCTCACAGCTTATGACTCGGTGAACACGCGAGTTCGAGGTTTCACTTTCGGAGCGGAAGACTTCATCGCAAAGCCATTTGATCCGGTCGAGTTTCAAGTTCGCGTCTCTTCGCGTTTGAAACACCTCTCGAGACGCGAAACAAAAACAGTCACCTCGTCTCACATCCGTGCCGGACTGCTTGAACTCGATCTCGAAAAACAACGTGCCTTTGATCTTCGTCCAAGCGCCGGTGGCGGTCAGAAAAAAGAACTCGACCTCACACCCGTGGAGTTTCGCCTGCTTCTTCTCTTCTTACGTGAGAATGGTTCAATCGTTCCACGCGAGACGATTTTGAATCAGGTCTGGGGTGATCAGATCCACGTATCCCCGCGCGTCGTTGACCATCACGTCTGCGCTGTTCGCCGTAAAATCGCGGACACAGGAACAAAAATCGAATCCGTTTACGGCGTCGGCTACAAGCTCGAAGCCGCTTAAACGCAATCTCGCCGCGCGACTGCATGGCGAGCAGCGAAGGCTAGAGGCCGAAGCGACACAAATTGACTTAAGACCGATTTTCCTAGGAAAATCGGTCTTAAGTTATGAGCGGTTATCCAGATCAAACCACTACCGAAGGCGTGCGTGTTGAAGTGCTCACGCAATTCGTGCCTGAGCAAAGCGACGCCAAAGCTGGTCGTTATCTGTTTGCCTATCAGATTCGCATCACCAACACGACATCGGAAACCATTCAGCTTCTTAGCCGCCATTGGATTATCACCGATGGCTGGGGACGCGAGGAGGAAGTGAAAGGTCCAGGAGTCGTCGGCGAGCAGCCGATCATCGCTCCTGGTGACCACTTCGAGTATCAAAGCTTTTGCCCACTTCCTACGCCGACAGGCTCGATGCGCGGCTGGTACCAGATGATCACGGAAAACAAACCGATTTCTGTCGAAATCCCGCAATTCTTTCTTGTCGAACCGGGCTCCTTTCATTGAAGGTTGAAGTAAGGAGCACCAAGGCAAATGACCGATATCGAGCCCCAAGAGGCGAGCCTCGTCGCTCGGCTTTTAGAATCCTGGCCTCACCTCGCTCCTGAGGAGAGACTACAAACCTTCCGTGGGCTCTCGGCTGACGATTCGGAAGACCTGTTCCTTGCTCTCGATCCACGTGCCAATGCCGAACTGTTTTTGGATTTTAACCGCGCGGAGCGCCGTCTTTGGCTGCGCTTTCTCGCTCCGGACGATGCCGCCGATTTAATTCAAGAGCTTCCCGAAGAAGTGCGCCCAGAGGCTTTGCAGCTCATCGACGAGAAAGTTCGTCGCGAAATCATGGCGCTGCTTTTGTATCGTGAAGACGAAGCCGGGGGCTTAATGAATCCCCGTTTCGTGCGCGTAAGACCCGACATGCTGATCGCGGAAGCGATTCGCTACGTTCGTCAACAAGCCCTGAGTGTCGAACCTATTCATTACGTCTACGTGCTTGATTCCAATCAACGCCTTCTTGGCGTCATGTCGCTAAGACAGCTCTTTGTCGCTCCGGCCGAGAAAAAAGTCGCCGACGTGATGGAAGACAAAGTCATCACGGTGCCTGACGAAATGGATCAGGAACAGGTCTCACGCATGTTCCAACAACAACGTTTCGTCGCTCTCCCCGTCGTCGACAAAGAGGGCTACATGAAGGGGATCGTCACAGTCGATGACATCCTCGACGTCAACCAAGAGGAAGCCACCGAAGATATCCAGAAGATGGGTGGTCAGGAAGCCCTGGATGCTCCCTATCCGCTCGTGCCGCTCAAGGAGATGGTTCGAAAGCGCGCAGGATGGCTCATGCTTCTCTTTGTCGGCGGCATGTTCACAACAACCGCGATGGAACGTTTCCAAGAAGAGATTCAACGCGCCGTCGTGCTTTCGCTCTTTATTCCGCTGATCATTTCTTCTGGCGGAAACGTCGGTTCTCAAGCCACAACGCTCATCATCCGTTCGCTGGCGCTTCGCGAGCTTCGCCTAAGCGACTGGTCTAGAGTCCTGCTGCGTGAAATCGTCACCGGACTCTCGCTGGGCGTGATTCTGGCCGGCGTTGGCTTCCTCAGGATCGTGTTTTGGCCAAATGCCAAGACTGTCTACACCGATCACTTCGTTTTGGTGGGCATTGCGGTTTCAGTTAGCCTCATTGGCGTGGTGCTATTTGGATCGATCGTGGGATCGATGCTCCCGTTCTTGCTCCGCCGACTTCGCCTAGACCCCGCTAGCGCCTCAGCGCCCTTTGTCGCGACGCTCGTCGACGTAACGGGGCTTGTGATCTACTTCTCCGTGGCACGCCTGATCTTATCGAAGTCGCTTTTATAGTTTTCTTGAACACTACGCATCGCGCCTTCAAAATCGTCTCAAAAACAAGTAGCCCTATACACTCATCAAAGGAGCTACTTATGGCATTTGAATTACCCACACTTCCTTATTCGACCGATGCTCTCATGCCGCACATGTCGCCAGAGACCTTTCAGTTCCACTACGGAAAACATCACAAGGCTTATGTCGACAACTTGAACAAACTCGTACCAGGAACCGAATTCGAAAAGATGTCGCTCGAAGACATCGTGAAGAAGTCGTCTGGCCCGATGTTCAACAATGCGGCACAGATCTGGAACCACACATTCTTCTGGAACTGCCTTTCACCAAACGGCGGCGGCGAACCAACTGGCGCCCTCGCGGACGCTATCAAAGCGGACTTCGGTTCGTTCCAGGCGTTCAAAGAAAAGTTCACAGAAACAGCGATCAAAACGTTTGGTTCAGGCTGGGCATGGCTTGTGAAAAACAAAAACACCGGCAAGCTTGAGTGCGTTTCGACATCCAACGCCGGCTGCCCGCTGACAGAAGGCCACACGCCAATCCTTACGGTCGATGTATGGGAACACGCGTACTACGTGGACTACCGCAACGATCGCGCGAAGTTCGTCGATACCTTCTGGAAAATCGTAAACTGGAAGCACGCAGCCACTTGCTTCGGCAAGTAAGCATCGGCGAAGTTTTTAAGGCACGGCTCTAAGACGCCGTGTCGTGTTCCGAAAAAATCGCTCGCAATTGCGGGCGATTTTCTTTTATGACCTCAGCCGCCTTCGCGGAAAGCAACCGATGCCAGCGCGCAAGACGCCAGCGGTTCACCCATCGCTTCACATGATACCATTTGGCCTCTTGGGCGAATTTGGCATGATCCTCGGGCCGTTCGCGGTAGACCACCCAACTAAGACCGCGAGGCAGATCTAGTCCATGATCCCCCATCAACGGTGCCGCCGAAACGACTCCGTCGATAATGAGCGCATCCCAAGATCCCCACCTTAAGAGCTCACGAAAACTTCGCCTCAGTGTTTCGTTGTAGGCGCGGAAAACCAGAAATGGGAATCCATCCTTCCCAATCCCCGTCTCCGAGGTGTATGCAAAGCTCTCACGCACCGTCGGCACATCGGTTGGATCGAGTTCAAATCCTTGCGGATTCAAAACAAAGACATCCACGCTCACCATGTCCGATACCCAATCCGGGAACCTAATAGGTCCAGCTTGGGTTGCGGTCGTGACGAAAAGAATGCGTGCCATACTGGTCGTATCGGCAAAATATGGGGCGCGCTTGGGTCCAGAACCACCCAAACACCAGCCCAAGATCGAGGTAAAACGTGCGAGTTTTGAGAGAGTTTCTAACCCCCGCAGCCAAGATCTCCGTTTTTTCCTTTAACGAAAAATGGATCGTAAAATGCGAAGTCGGGCTCTGCGAGCAGACCTATAAGTTCCCGCAAGAAGAGTACGAACTGCCGCAGGTGGAAGAGATCTGCCAACGTGCTGAGTTTCACAATCGTCTCGCTACACGTTTCAAAGACATGCATAGCGAGTACGAAAGCGGCTTTTTAGACCAAGCTTAAGCAACCAATCTCAACGATTGATCTGGTTCTTAAGACGGAAGAACTCCGAGCGCTTGGCTCCAAGACTTGCCACCTCAAAATCCACGCGCTTAGGCGATACCGCCGTCATCTCGATACCCAAGAAATTATTCTTCGATGTCGATTTCACGCGACGCGAATTGAAGGACCTAAATTGCTGCCCGGGAAACGTTCGCGAGTGAATCGCACTCGATGTGAACTCGAAGCTCTTATACCCAAGGAGTTGCGATTCGATTTCCATGAGTTCCGAAAAGTGCACGTCACCGGACATCAATCCCAGCGGCACTTGCAGCTTCGCAGCCTCGCTCATGATCCGCTTCAGCTGCGCTGGTGCGGATTTTTCCACGCTCTCCGCGCCCATCAAGTATCCACCCAAAAACTGCGTTCCATTGACCAGCCAAATCGGGCCGGCGCTTGTGCGCATCTGATCTAAAATCCAGGCTTCATCGGTGGTCGAAAAAACTTGAGTCGGCGAAAGATTCGAACGTCCATCTAGAAGCAAAAACCGCATGCCGTGCGTGTCAAAAGCGTAGGAGCGACCATTTGATACCGTCAGCCCATCGACAGGGTCCGATCCAAACATCGCATCAAAGTACTGCGCCGCAGGTGCAAGTCTTGGGTTCGAGCTATTGCCGTCGTTTTCGCCCGTGTCGTGATCATCCCAAGTCGTCAGAATCGGAACCAGACGATCCCACTTAAAAACATCTAGCATGAGTCGCGTTTGAAGATGGCGATTCCACATACCTTCGATCGAACCGTCAGCTCGCTGATCGACGTAACAACAATCCCCATTGAAGATCATGAGTTCAGGTGTCATGTCCGCAACGGAATCCCAAGCATCAGCTTGTTCCGCTTCATAGCGATCGTTCATGCAGGAAATCAGAGCGACTCTCAGCGGGTCGCCGGTACGCGAGCGAGGACTTAGCGTGGAAAACCAACGTTTCTCCGCGCTTGTTCCTCGCGAAATCTCCAACTGATAGAGTCCGCCTGGTTCAAGTCCGTCGACATAAAGGTGATCGATCACCATCTGTGACGTCGGAACACCAAAGCGAGAGCGCGGAGAGATTTCTTTTCTCCCACCGCCCGCATCGACAACGAAGTATCGAAAAACACGATTGGATTCGACACAGACTCGAAACTGCGTCTGCGTCTGCGAGGTCGCGCCTTGCATGACCGGAAACCACGCCGTCGGTTGTGGTTTCTTCCCAGCGACGAGGCCAGACTTTCGCTCAAAAGCCGGTCCTGAATTGAATGTCGGTGGAGCTTCAAGGCTGGCATATCCAGCGAGTTCCGATGTCGATGCGACAGCTTTCTGTGTCGACCGCAGAACTGATTCGACCCCTAAACCAGCTCCAATTGCGGCCACAGATCGCAAAAACCCACGGCGATTGCGAAAATCCGATTGGCTCATGGTTCCCCCCCCAACTAGCCATCGTTAAGCCCGTCATATTCCCCCCATGACGAGCACGAGGAACGCTAGCAAAGCTCCAAAGACACGCGATACACGAGGATTGCTTCGCGAAAAAAATATAACCTTGCGACGCAGCAAAAGCTTCGATAGGACGTTCCTAAGAGGGAGGAGTTTCCATGAAACTTAGAATTTTGCTTTCTATCGTGGCTTTTGCCGGATTTTTGGGCCAGGCAACCGCCGCTCAGATCATCCCATCGGATCGCTTTCTCGTTCGCAACCCACTCATTCGTGTTTGCACAATCAACGGCGGCCTCTTTGAGACGTACCCCTTCGGTGCTGACCAAATCGCACTTTGCCGCTTTGGCTCCCTCGTTGTCGACTCGCAAACTCTGCTCTCCAACTTAAACGGGATCCAAACCGAAGCGGCCGGCGTGATTATGTCGGGTACTCAGTCGCAGACTTGTGAACCGGTCGGAGCCACGACCCACCGTCTCGTGGGTCTTGCGGATTTCGTCTGTGTCTTCGGTGATGACTCGAAACTGGGCCTTTCGGTCCTTCAGACCAGCCCTGCGGAGCCTGAGCGTATCCGCTTGAAGGATGTTCTGTTAGCACGCTAAGATTTGGGGTGTGAGGGCAACACGACGTTCTTCTCAGCTCGGCTTTTCGGAACTAGAATTCGTGCTTCTGGCAGCGGGCGGTCTTTTGATCGCCGGCATTCTCGCCCACTTCGTGTTTGATCAAAATCTACAGGTTGAAAAACTCCACGCACTGGTGGCGCGCGACTCGGTTCGAATGACGCTGGAGTCGCGACTGATTAATCCGGAAGTCTTGCTGAAGAGCGCTCACGCCCTGGACCCGAACGACCAAAACTCGGAAAATCTTCGCGCCTGTTTCCTGGGCGAACGAAAGTGCCCGTCGCTTAAAGGCCATTGCTGCAATTCCCGAGTTAAAAGATCCATGCAGATCTTGGATCTGGGTGACGAGCCAAGAGTCATCATCGGTACAAACGACGACCCCGCCTGCCTCGACGAAACCGGACGCCACGTCGCTAACACGAGAGAGTGTTTTGCGCTTGCCCGTGTCGTGATCGATCCGGTCTGTGCGGATGGCAAAGAGGCGTGCAAGTCCGCAACCGCGGTTATCTTGCACTACACAGTGAATTTCCAATCGCCGTTTCTTCGCGACAATTCGGAACTCGCGATTCTAGAGCGATCGGTATCGGTTCTCCTCGACACCAAAGGCCCCTACTCGGCTCCCTAGGCCTTGGCGGCTTCGTGTTTTTTCTCGTGAATCGACCACCACACGGAAGCCCCAATGAACGTGGCACCACAAAGCCCTGTGATAACTTCCGGAATATGGCGGAAAACGCCGGCGTACATCAGGCCTGCAAGACTTAAGATCGCCCAAAAAGCGCCGTGCTCGAGATATCGGTACTGACCAAGCGTTCCCTTTTCAACCAATACGATCGTGATACTTCGAACAAACATTGCTCCGATACCAAGACCGATCGCGATCAGAAACAGCGACTGCGTGAGCGCAAACGCCCCGACAACGCCGTCGAAACTAAACGAAGCATCCAGTACTTCTAAGTAAAGAAACATCCCAAGACTTGCTCGGTGTGGATCGATGCCGTCGCCGTCAGGCGTTTGCCCCAAAAGGGCTCCCAGTGCATCCACCGCCAAATACGTGATGACACCCGCCACTCCAGATATCAAAAACGCCATCTGTTTTTCGCCTTTTACGAAAAACGACATCACAAGCACGGTCATCAAGGCGATGATCACCTCGATCGACTTCACACGACCAAGTTTGGTAAGGGGGGCTTCGATAATTTTAAGCCAATGTTCTTCCTTTTCCTGATTGAGGAAGTAATCGATCCCGACCATGAAGAGGAAAGTTCCGCCAAACGCCGCAACGGATTCATGAATTGAGAGCATCATTGCGGCATATTCTTTTGGTTTTTGAATAGCGAGCATCAGAGCATCGATCGGCCCGACATTCGCAAGCACAGCCACAATCAAAAGCGGAAGCACGAGACGCATGCCAAATACCGCTAACAAAATCCCCCACGTCAAAAAACGACGCCGCCACACTTCCGTCATCTTTCTGAGGACCGACGCGTTCACAACGGCGTTATCAAACGAAAGCGACACTTCAAGAACCGAGAGGACCGAGCACAGAAACAGCGTCGAAAGCGCCAGCGTCGTGCCGCCCTCTCGGAAACCCAACCAGTACGCCAGGCTAAGACCGATGATTGTGACGAAAATGGATCCACCAAAAGACCGCATAATTGACTGAACGTGCGCCATGTACTCTCTCAACTCTCTTGAAACTCTCGCTCGATGAAGACGACTAAAGTGTTTGCTTTAGACCAAAGTCTTACTCCAAGTATTTGAAAATACAAGAATCTGCTCGCGACCAACACGGCTTCTGAAAAAGAGGGCATTTGCCCTATTTGTCGCCTTAAAGATTTGTAAAGCATCATCGTCGCATGACGATTCAAACCCACCTACCAAAACCAGCTCTCGAGTTTGTCGAACGTCTTCACATGGAGTTCGCCAACGAGGCGCAAGCCCTCGTTGCTTCGCGTGAGACTGTGCGCGCCGCCGTTTTAAAACCCGATTTCTTAAACCAGCCCTGGCCACCCGAATCCTGGGCCGGCGAAACCACGCCTTGGCGAGTTCGCGAAATCCCACAAGTTCTAAAAAACCGTCGCGTTGAAATCACGGGACCGGCCGAACCGAAGATGATCATCAACGCTTTGAACTCGGGCGCCAACGTTTTCATGGCCGACTTTGAAGACTCTCTCTCGCCAACAGAAAAATCCATCGTCGAAGGCCACCTCGCAATTGCGCAAGCGTACCGCCGCACGATCGTTCTCGAAAACCCATCCGCCGACGGCAGCGTGAAGTCTTACCGGCTAAAAACCGATGAATCGGCGCTTGCGACATTGATTCTTCGGCCGCGCGGTTGGCATTTGCCAGAGCCTCGGTACCAAATCGAGAACCGTCCCGCTTTGGGAGCTCTCTTTGACTTTGGAGTCTCGATTTTCTTAAGCGGCAAATTTGCCCATGAAACGGGGCGAGGACCTTACTACTACTTGCCAAAACTCGAATCACCAAGCGAAGCGGCACTTTGGTCAAAAGTCTTTCGCTTCACAGAAAAAGAACTTGGTCTTCCGCAAGGTTCAATTCGCGCGACTGTTCTCATCGAAACGCTTCCGGCCGCTCTGCAAATGGAAGAAATCGTTTTCGAGCTTCGCGATCATCTCGCAGGTCTCAACGCCGGCCGATGGGACTACCTGTTTTCGATCATCAAAACCATGCGCGAAACAAAATACGATCTCACATTTCCGGACCGTCGCCTTTTGACCATGGATGTCCCGTTCATGCGACGATACGCCGAGCGCCTTGTTGAGATCTGTCTCCGTCGAGGAGCACAGCCCATCGGAGGAATGTCGGCCTTGATTCCAAATCGCCGTGATGCCGAAAAAAATGAGCGCGCTCTTCACGCTGTGACCCTCGATAAAGAGCGAGAAGCCCGCCAAGGATTCGTCGGAACCTGGGTTGCTCACCCTGACCTGGTTCCGACAGCGAGAGTCGCGTTCGAGCGCGTCGACAATGAAAGAAAGATTGGAGTTCCAAGTTGGACACGCCAGCCTGCTTTCACTCGCGGAGCGCTATTGCCGAAGAACGATGAAGTGCCGTTTGTTCTCGAAGGGCAAACAACGCTTCCTACACTCGAAGGCGTTCGCACGAATATCGACGTAAGCCTTCGCTATATCTCGCACTGGCTTGCTGGAACAGGTGCCGTCGCCATTCACGGACTTATGGAAGATGCCGCGACCGCGGAAATCTCGCGTTCTCAGCTCTGGCAATGGCGAAAGAGCGCTGTTCGCCTTGCCACCGGTGAAACCGTCACTGCCGATTGGCTCGTTCAAGAGATCGAGACCATCTCGGCGCATATTCAACAAGATCAGACAAACCCTCTCTCTATCGCCGCAAGCGTTCAGGATCAGGCGAAAGACCTTTTCAAGAACTTGGTTCTTCAAGAGTCTTTCACCACCTTTCTAACCCTTCCCGCCATGGACAGAATTTAACCAGACAGAAGGAGCTATTATGCAGCAAGAAGTAGGGTCATTTGATTTTCATCGTACGGCAGCAGAACTCGAGCAAGAGTGGAAAACTCTTCCACGCTGGAAAGGGATCACGCGTCCCTACACAGCAGCCGAAGTTTTGAAACTGCAATCTCGTGTTGATGTCCAACACACTTGGGCAGCACGTGGTGCCGCACGCCTGTGGCACGATCTCAACACTCGCGACTACGTTCACACGATGGGCGCGATGACTGGCGGCCAGGCCGTGCAGTACGCAAAAGCCGGTCTTCAGGCGCTCTATCTCTCTGGGTGGCAAGTCGCGGGCGACGCCAACTTGAGCGCGCAAACATACCCGGATCAAAGTCTTTACCCTTCCAACTCGGTTCCCGCCGTCGTCCGTCGCATCAACAACGCGCTGACACGTATGGATCAAATCGAGCGCTCGGAAGGCAAAATCGATCGCGATCTCTTTGTTCCAATCGTTGCAGATGCCGAAGCCGGATTCGGTGGCCCCTTACACGCATTTGAGCTCATGAAGTCGATGATCGAATCAGGCGCCGCAGGTGTTCACTTCGAAGATCAGCTCGCTAGTGAAAAGAAGTGCGGTCACTTGGGCGGAAAAGTTCTCGTTCCGACTTCGACTTTCGTTCGCACACTGACAGCGGCTCGCTTGGCTTCAGATGTCTTGAACGTTCCTTCGTTGATCATCGCTCGCACAGATAGCCTTGGCGCTACGCTGATCACTAGCGACATCGACCCAGCGGATCGTCCGTTCCTCACCGGTGAACGCACATCCGAAGGCTACTTCCGTGTAAAACCAGGCATGGAGGCCGCAATCGCGCGCGGTCTTGCGTACGCTCCTTATGCAGATCTCGTTTGGGTAGAAACTTCGACTCCAGACTTAAAAGAAGCGAAACAGTTTGCCGATGCGATTCACAAGAAATATCCAGGAAAGCTTTTGGCATACAACTGCTCGCCTTCGTTTAACTGGAAGAAGAACCTCGACGATCAAACAATCGCAAAGTTCCAAAAGGAACTCGGCGCAATGGGATACAAGTTCCAGTTCATCACACTGGCTGGCTGGCATCTCTTGAACCATCACTCGTTCCAGTTGGCGGAAGCTTACAAGGAGCGTGGTATGTCGGCGTACGTGGAGTTGCAAGAGGCGGAGTTCCAAGCGGAAACACGTGGCGGTGGTTTGGGCTACACGGCGACACGCCACCAGCGCGAAGTCGGAACAGGATATTTTGATCAGGTTCTTATGACGGCGACGCAAGGGGCGTCTTCGACTGGTGCTTTGGCGCATTCGACAGAGGCTGAGCAGTTTCACGACGCTCAACACTAGGAATTAAGTTCGTTATCGCGGGGCCAACCCTGACTTAACAGCAAGGCCTCGATCTTCCTCATCGGAGAGGGCTCTTAACAGAGCCTCTCCGATGGAGGACTTCTTTGTCTGGGCTTTCGCCATCTTTGCTTGTGGCCGGATCCAATCGAGATCGTGATCCGAGAGCACCGTTCCTTCCTGAGTTTTTCCAGCAAGGCCTCGCTGTGGACTTGAGCTCGCCATCACCATCTCCATCACCATCTCTGGACTCGGACCGTTCTCACCTTGCTTGGCCGCAAGGTAGGCCCGAACCGCCTGCCCGGTCACGATGGCCGTCGCTTGCGAGGTTCCCGTCATGGTCCCGTATCCACCTCCCGGCATCGTCGAGCGAATGTCTTTTCCAATGGCGGCCACATGAACCGACCGCTTTCCAAAGTTGCTTGAGGGAAGAATCCCAAGGCTTGTGCCGTCGACGGCTGTCACCGAGATGATATTGCTGAATCCATAGTTGGCCGGATAAAATGGCGACTTTTCTGAGTTGCTGGCTTCGTTGCCCGCGGCCGCGACCACCAAGATCCCCTGTCTTTCGGCTTCGAGAAAAACTTGTCGTTCACGTGGGTTCGGATAGAGTCCGCCACCCGAGTAATTGATGATCTTGGCACCCATTTGGATAGCGTAGCGCACGCACTCGATCGAGTTGCCGAGAGCCGCTTGCCCATCGATTCCGTCTCGGTAATAGGTAAGAACCATGAGTTTCACGTTTCTGATATCAGCCGCTTTCAATCTCTCGGCGATGATCCCGGCAATATGCGTCCCATGCCCGTTAAGGTCCTTGGACGGTCCACGATTGGTCGTGAAGTCGAAACCATGAACATCGTCGATGTAACCATTCCCGTCATCATCGATTCCATTAGTCCTCTTGTCTCGCCCTTTGGCATCGAAGCCGACTTCACCGGGGTTTTGCCATATGTAAGGTGCTAAATCCGGATGATTGATATCAACACCCGTGTCGATGATCGCGACAAGAACATCCTCTTCCGATGCGACACTTCGCGGAGGCTTTGAGTTCTCTTCTTTTCGATTTTCAACGGGTGGCCTTACTTGTTCCGGACGGGGTTTTGATAGCGGCTGAGCAGGTAAACTCTGAATTCCCTGCGCAGCAGATAACCCCAACCAGACAACCAAGAGCAGGCCCGCACCCTTCGGTCCGTTTAGCTTCCATCCCTCACTTCTCCAAATACTCATACTTTCCTCCACTTCGTTGGTTCGCTTTCCATACCTACTAGGACATCAAGTGTCGCAAGAGGCTTCTTGCTGTTTGTCGATCTCCAAAGAGCTCGAGAGTTTTAAGATGCATGTCGTAGAAAATGCGAACGGGGTGCATTTCTGCACCCCGTTCCGCTTTGATCTCGATTTTTCCCGACTCCTCACTCACCCGCACCGTCACAAGGAGCCGGTTCTCGGGTGAGGCGGCCTGCCTCTCGAACCGCCCGATGCCGCCATCATCGGCTCGGTATCCCACAAGCTCTCGCTCGAGCCCGCCGGTCACCGTCGCTCGCTCGCGGCGAATCATGCGTCGATAGGCATCATATTGATATGTTTCACCGCCAAGTCTTGCCAGAAAAACCCCGTCAAACTTAAGGCTCCAGGACCGTATCGACTCGCGATCTCGTCCAATTTCTTCGATCTCTTTTGCCAGGCGATGCTCGCGGTCCACCGACACTTTGTATGTACGCGCGGCTTGAAAGAGAATGACCGTGTCGGTTCGAGAAATCGTTGCGATCTCTCCACTAGGGCTCTTGAGACTCACCAAGGCCCCATCGCTATCGAAAGTTTGCTCGACTCCGTCACCTCGTGTTCGCTGAATGCGACCGCCGGGCAGTACTCTCATATTGCCGTTGGTGTCTCTCGGGTCGGCGATGTCGGCGCTTGGAAACTCACAGCCTCGGTAGGTATAGACTCCACTTTCCGACTTCTTGATTTCAGCATCGAGATCCGAGCACCATCCCCATCCAAAAAGCCCTCGGTGTCGCGACTTCGAACTATACTGAAGCCGAATGCCGGTCCGTCCGCTTCGCGCGGCTTCGCTGCTTGATAGTCTGTAATCGCCTGATACCGCATCAAATTGAGACATCAACCGCAGGTCACCAACCGCGGCACCGGTATCGGCATGACTGGTCAAAGTCGCAAGAATCACAGCGAGCGCCACCAAGAAGAGGGCTGTGGCTTTGAGCCGATCTGTTTGACGTTTAAATTTGGCGTTGATTCTGAGGTTCTGCATGGTTGCTGGCTCCTTCTTGCCATAGAAGCCTAGGCAAGATCGGGGCAACGACAATTCACTATGAGAACCAATAGATTTCAGATGGGGATATTTAGGGAGTTACAATCCAGTTATCTGACCGCAAAAGCTTTGACAGTAAGAAAGGCGTGACGGCCTCTCAAAAGTTCGACAGATGTCGAACTTGAATTAAGCGACACGCTTAATAGATGGTCCGGATGCCGCCACTGTCCAGCGGTTGCGGCCGCCGTGTTTGGAATCATAGAGCGCCTGGTCGGCGCGTTTGATCCACTGATCGGAGCTTTCGTTTAATTCGTACTGGGCAATGCCCATAGACACAGTGAAACGAATTTCCGTTGAGGCATGAACGAAGACCTCTTTGCGAATGCGCTCAAACGCCAGACCCGCCCGCTCGACCGACTTTTGAACGTCGTGATCCTGAAGAATCACGGCGAACTCTTCGCCCCCGATACGTGCCACGAAGTCGGTTTCTTTGCCGTAACACTCGTGCAGAATACGAACACACTCTTTTAAGACGAAATCACCGATGTCGTGACCATGGGTATCGTTGATCTTTTTAAAGAAGTCGATGTCCATCATACAAAGCGTCACAGGAAGACCCGCTACATCCGAAAGACTCATCTGCTGTTTGACATGTTCGTCGAAGCTGAGGCGATTGTAAGCACCCGTTAAATGATCCGTTCGCATCGAACGATCGGCCTCGACGAGTTTCTTTTTTACGCTGTCGAGATTCTTTTTGATCGAATTCATGCGGCGAATACGACGCTCGTCGCGTTTCGAAGTGTATTCGATGTACGAGTCGATAAACTCCCGTGATTTCGTGCGAAGAATATCGATCGACTCACTCTCCACGGCTTCACGAAGGTCTTTAAGACTCGATTTAACTTCTTTGTCGGCCACTTGCTCGAACCTTGAATCATCGGCCAGCTGCTCGACAAAATCCCAAAGGATCGACTTAAAGTCTTCGAATGTTTTACGAACGTAAGTATATTCGTCGATTCGATAAGCGGAAAAGAACTGCCGAGCGCGAAACAAGAGCTTTTCAGGGTCCGCTTTTGACGCCGGATCTACAAGCTCACGTGCAAGCTCGTCAAATGAGTCACGTACCTTGCGAACCGGATGATTTTCAATTTCATTCAAGTGCTTGGAATAGACGTCGAGCATATAAAGCAGCGTCGCTCGATCTTCCGAGATCTCGAGCTTCTTTTTCTTTCCAGACCCAGATTCGGACGCACGATCGAAACCTAACTGATCGACCAGTTTCTGAATCCACTTCTTCATCCGAAGCTCTCCTAAAATTCGACCCTTAACGGCCAGCAGATACGACACTTCTATATCGGCTCACGACCAGTTCCCCTAAAGAGACTCTCGACCTACGAACCATTTGTCGGTATCGTGAAGCTGTCTCGTTTTTATCCAGAACCAAGGTCTTGCTTGATGCGCGTTTATTTGAACTCCGTTTTGCTGGCCGTAGCCTTGTCGATATCGACTTACCCCACCGCCGCAAATGCGCATCAGACGGTGCCACAGCCGCCCCCGGAAAACGTACCGCCAGAAGCTACGCGCTCCGGTGGCGCGAAAAGCAAGAATCGCCCGCTTTGGCAGTTTGGCTTTGGCGCCGGCGGCGGAGTTACGCCGCATTACCCGGCGGCGAATCAATCCAGTCTACGCTTTCTTGCCATTCCGACATTTCGATACAGAGGACGCATCCTGCGTTCCGATGACGATGGAACTCGCGCAAGACTCATTCGCTTAGAGGACACGGAGATCGATCTTTCCGGCGGCGCCTCATTCCCCGTCAATAGCTATGAAAACGAAGCCCGCAAAGGGATGCCGAAGCTCGACTGGATCGGCGAAGCAGGGCCTCGAGTTGGGTTTCGTTGGCGCTTGCGACGCGATGATTGTGTCGCCGATGGCCCGTGCGGCCGAGGAGACACGTTGCGACTTCTATTTCCGATTCGCACCGTTTTTTCTTCGGACTTCGCAAGTCTTTCGCACCGTGGTTTTATCCTTCAACCCGAAATCTCGTTTGAGCGAGTTTTTAAAAAGTCCGAACTCATCGATGCCCAGATCGCCTTTGAAATCGACACGTCCGTCTCTATCATCAGTGACCATTTAGCTAACTACTTCTTCTCCGTGCAACCGGAATACGCCACGACCGAGCGGCCCACTTACGACGCCAAACCGGGCCTGCTATCGATCTCGTCGGGACTCGTTTTAAAAGTCTCTCAGCGACGCGGCTCCAACATCGGGAGCACATTCTTTGTCGGCTTACGACATAACCATCACGGACTTTCCGCCAATCAAACAAGTCCACTACACAAGGCGGATCAAACCGTGACACTTTTCACCGGCGTTAACGTTTACTGGCTCAGTAGCGAACGTTCTGACTCGGACGAGTAAAAAAAGCTTTGCGAAATTTGCATTATGAATCCGCGCAAATAATGCCGTCGAACTTTCAGACGTTTTAGTTTTCATTCTCTTAGTGAGACTTTTCATTTAATTCCTCGCCGTCGTTCGGGAATTCAAAAAAGGTCCAGCTGGGCAAGGAATTGCAACCTCTCAATTCTGGTCGTTTCACGCTTCGCCGCAACTAGCGGGTCTTCGCGTGATTCCTGTAAGCCTGTCCCGTAAGGAGGGCCGATGAAAGTCTGGATGAAGCTTTCTCTTGTCGCTGGACTCAGTTCCGCGTGCGCGCCGGTCGCGTTCGACGCCGTACCTCTTGAGTCCAGCAACGGTCCAAACTCGCTCTTCTCGAACTTCTTCAAGATGGACGTCTCACATGTGGAATTCGAACAACCCACTCTTGAGAGCAACGAGACTCAACTTGTATTTCAAGCGCTGCTCGCTAACGGAAATCACATCACAGATTTGAAACAAGCTGACGTCGAAATTCTCGAAAACGGACGTTCAGTTCCAGGAATCCAATTGAAAGCAAATTCCGAGAAAATCGAACAGACGGTAGACATTGTCTTTGCCGTAGACATCACAGGATCAATGGAACCGACGATCGAGTCGGCCAAGATGCGTTTGATCAATTTCGTAAACAAAAGTCGCGCCAGCGGTCATCACACTCGCATGTGCCTCGTCACGTTTGGCGACTACACGGTAAAGAAGTGCGACCGCTTTTATGACAACGATCCCAAAGACCCCAAGACCGAGGTCCAGGTGCGCGAGTTGATTTCTGAGATCTCAAAACTGCGCGCCCACGTCGGTTTCAACGATCCCGGCGGTTCTGACTTAAACGAAAACCCCATGCGGGCGCTGATCGACGCCGCCGACTCCCCTTGGGCGGATAAGTCTCAACGCTTCGTGATTCTAGTAACAGACGACGGTTTTCTCTACTCCCCAGGAAACCAGGGAACCGTCGGCAATCTGGCGCCTCGCTTTCCGGATGTCTTAAGCGCGATTCAACGTAGCCAGATGAAAGTGTTTGCGGCCACTCCGCAGCGTGCCGGTTACAATCTTCCATTTCAAGGAAACCCCGGAATCGTGGCGGCAAGCCTTGGCGAATGGTTCAATTTCGAGAGCCTTATCAACGGAACAATCACACTCGATACGATTCTCAATCGCATCATCGAACGCGTACAGACCAACTACGTCGTGCAGTACAAAATCGAAGAGTCTATGGGGTTTGATCCAACCGTTCCATTGGCCAATCGAAAAATCGAAGTGAAACTCAAAGATGGACGTGTTGCGACGGTCGTCGTCCAGTCTGTACAGTCCAACCTGCCAAATGGACGTGAAAGCTATAAAAAGAAATTCAAAATCGGATCGGCAAAGAAAATTCATCGCGATTCCATAAAGGTCTACGTCGATGGGAAACGCCAGACGGAATTTGAGATTTCCGAGGACGGTGACATCGAGCTTCCAAGAGCTCCGAAAGCGAAATCCAAAATCGAAGCTTATTTCACTTACTCGGAGCTGAAAGACACGGTGAACCTCGAAGTTATCATTATTCGAGATCCCGAGGTGAAATCGGCGGCCGACCTTTCTGTTTTATTGAACGGAAAACTTGCCAGCCCGCAAGACTTCGAGGTCGTACCCACACTCGAAGGCTATTTGTCGCTTCGTTTAGGAGACTCGGTGCTTGAAAACGCCGACCGTTACTCGATTCGCACGCATGGCGGCCTTGACGTCAAGGTTCTCACAGATCGAGTGCGCGCGATTGGCGCGAACTAACTAGAAAAGTCGATCCCGATTTCGCGAAGCCCCTTAAGGAGATAAAGGGGCGGCTGCGAAAAGTCGAAATCCGGCGACATCTCGCGCAAGAGGTTCACGAGACTTCTCTTGGCGAGAGAGTTCTGCCCCTGCACCTTCGTTGCGACCACGATCTCGTTTTTCATCGCATGCTCCCATCCGATGAGTTCAGTTACTCGAACCTTGTACCCAAGAGACTCGAGCACCAACGAGCGGATCACGTTGGTCAAGTGCGATCCAAATTCCCGCCGATGATGAGCGTGCCGCCAAAGCGCCGTCGCCGCGACACGCGGCTCTTTTACCGATTCCAGCCAGCGTGCTACTTCGGCCTGACAGCACGGCACCAGTGCCAGGAATTTCGCCTTCTTTTCGATCGCGAAGACAATGCTATCGTCCGTCGCCGTGTCGCACGCATGAAGCGCCGTCACGACATCCACTTCAGGCGGAACAATATCCAATTTTCGCGCTTCTTGAATTGTTCCCGAAACAAACTGAATACGATTGAAGCCTGACTTGCTGGCAATCTCACGACTTGATGCGATCAAACTCTCGCGACTTTCTATCGCTACCAGCCTCGTCTCTTCCCGTTCACGCATCCAAAGATCGTAGAGCATGAAACCCAAATACGACTTCCCGGCGCCAAGATCGACAATGAGTTTTTGGTTTTCAAGGCCCGGAGAAATGAGCTGCACAAGGTGCTGCACCTGTTTTAATTTGCGGCGCGAGTCCTGATTGAGTTTCCCGTCACGAGTCAAAATATGAAGCGCTTTTAGGAGCTCGTGCGATTGTCCCGGCCAAAGATCTTTTATTTCTTCTTTCTTTTCCAAACCGCGCTCCCGTTCATAACTCGACCTCGCGCCAGCCCCTAAGAAAGGCGGAAGTACTTCAAGATATCCGAAACATCCTGTCGAAACTTCTCCAACTCCAGACGTTCGACTTCTTGCTCGCCATATAAGACATCCGAAAAGGTAGCTGTCAAAGACTGAAAGTCATTTCCTATAGTTGGAATTTGCTGCTCGATCGACTCGCTGTACTCGTCGACCGGATTCCAGTCTTCTCGAGGATAGTGAGCAGCGCTAAACACTTCGAGGACCGCATTGTAGGTTTCTATGACTTCTTGCCGATCGCCTTTCGCCCGCCCTTTTACAAGCTGAAAAAGCAGTTTCAGTCTTTCGCGATCGCTGGCTCCCAGAGTGTGTTTCTTGAGTTTCTTTGTCTCTTCCGATTCCGTTTTCTGAGGTTTAAAATGAAGAAACAACATAACCACCACCAATACAACCAGGACGATGAGAATCGCGCTCTTAAAGTTTTCAAATATTTCTTCAAGGCGATCTTCCCACTCTTGAATACGTTTTTCCGTATCGACCGGCGTTTCGCTTTTATCACTTTCTGGCTGCGACTTTGCTGGCTCGGCGTGCCGCTCTGCCGAGCCAGCGGCGTTCTGTCCAGTCGATCCCGTGGTCTGCTGATCAGCCAAGCCGGAACCACTGATGTCGCCGGCGTCACTGGTACCACTGGTTCCGCCAGAGCCGTTGGAATCATCGGAACCCTTGGCCCCACCGCCCGCTTGTTCTCTTTTGGTTGTCGACGGACTCTCTCTTCGATCCGAAGAACTCGCTCCAGACGCTTGTTCGGTCGTTGCCGGCAAAGGCTCTGGACTCGGAACACCGGACTGGCTTTCTTGCGAAGAT